>DYJF01000011.1:7496-42959 GCA_020723205.1 Bdellovibrio sp. | reverse complement strand
GATGTCCCCGGGCACGGAGAGCGATGAGAGGGAGTGGAGCGCCTGGAGCGCGCCATGATCCTGGAAGCCCTCCAGAAGCACGGCTGGGTCAAGGCCCGCGCCGCCCGCGCCTTGGGCCTCGGGTCAGGCCTTTTCTAAGTTGCTCACGTAGCGGGCTTCCCCCGCCCCCCCAGCCCGCTACCCCGTCAGCTCCGTGGCGGCCTGCCACCTAGCCCCTCAGCTTCTCCCCGAACAGATATTTGCCATTTCTCACCGGCCTTAATCATGTAACTTATAGTCTGTAGACTCATAGTATACATACACCTATTATAAAAATGAGATGGGGTGCTCCATGGCTAATATCCAAAAAGAATTCGGGAAGAGGATACGTGACTTAAGAACTCACATGGGCCTTTCGCAGGAAGAACTATCATTTAAGTGTGATCTCCATCGAACATATATCAGCGACATAGAGCGCGGATCGCGAAATGTATCGTTGAGAAACATAAAGCTAATTGCTTCGGCGCTGGGCATTTCATTATCGGAGGTATTCAAAGACTTATGACAGACGAAAAGACCAAAATAACTACTTACAAGAGATTGGTGTTGAAACTGAAAGATATTTCTACGATGGGCTTCGAAAGGACCCACAGGGCAAATGACACGGGTATCGGCAAAACGCTAGAAGATCTTCTCGGTATAAAAGAAAACAACCTTAGGTTGCCGGATGTAGGTGACATCGAGCTGAAGGCTAAGAGAATTGAGTCTCAGAGCATGCTCACGCTTGCCACCAAGTCTCCTTTACCACGCGGTGCAAATAAAGCACTTTTCGAAGAATATAAATATAAAGACGGGGAAGGTCATTATAACCTTCATTCTACAGTATATGGTTCTAAGGCTAATCCGCAGGGTTTCAGAGTCGCGCTGAAAGATGACAAGCTGGTCTTGAGCAATAAACGCAATATTGAAGCATATTGGCCCATATCCATTTTCGATGACGTTCTAAAGAGTAAATCTGATAAAATCGTGCTCGTGTTCGCCGAAACCCAGGGCGAGAGAAAGACAGTCAACGAAGCATTTCATTACGATGAAGCATACTTACTCTCCGACATTAATAGAGGCAAGTTTGAGGCTGCTATTAAGACCGATCGCTTGAAAATTGATATCCGAATCGGCGTGTACAGAAGTGGCTCAAGGAAAGGAAAATATCACGATCATGGGACTGGATTCAGAATCAACAAGCGGGATTTTCTAACCCTCTTCGATAAATATGAGAAGATCATGTAGCTTTCTTAAGAATCACGACACTCTCTCTGGTCATTGTGTCTTCTAGAGCACCAACAATATTGGTCGGAGATGTTTTTAGGGGCATCCTTTTGCCCGGTATGTTTCTGACGATAATATCCTCACAAACAAATCCATGTCTTTCACCCAACTCCGCAACAATAAAGTCCGTTGGAATCCTTATTTGCTTCACGAGCCTATTTCCAATTACGAGACAAAAATGCTTGTGAGGTTTAAGTAATCGGTATGCCTGTTTAAGACACTTCTCGAGATCGATATAGAAGCTTAGCACTTCACCCGCACGTTTTTTGTCAGTCTTTGCTATTTTGTCTATTGTTTCTTTTAGATGCACCGAATCAAGTTCATGGGTAAGATCTTTTCTCCCCCTCCCTCCAAGTAGTTGGTTGTCAACAGAAGATGCTTTATTCGGATCATCAAAAATACCAACCCATTGTGCAGAAAGCCTTGAAAACTGACCATAAGCAACGGTTGTCCTACTGTCTCCGTAGGGTGGTGACGTGATTATGCAATCGACAGAATTTGCTGGCACTAAAGTTTCTTTAGAGCAATCGCCCAGAATAACTTTGGCAAGAGTGTTCCTATCGACCTGCCGAAAGAAATCGGTCATGCAACCTATGTTAGATTCAGTTTTCTTTCTGAATATCCCAATGACGTCTGGGTCAAAATCGCGCAATTTATCTGGAGATTTTCTAACTAGTTTGAATTCATCACTCTTAGTGTTGGAACAAAGCCTGACCGTTTCACTGAAGCCGACCAAAAAGAAATTTTTAATCCTCTCATCTTCTATTTCGAATATTGCTTCTCTTATCTTCGACAATTGAACTATTACTTTCTCCTTAAACCAGAAATCCAAGTTTTGAAATTGAGGTCTTGGGGATTCATGATTCTTAAGATGATCGATTCTGCTTAGCAGTTTAAAAAAGGCCTGCGACAATTTAGCAGGCTCGATCTCGGTTGTCTTTGCCTTTGCCAAGAAAATAGCAAGTGGGTTCAAATCAATGCCATAAGAATTTCTTCCCAGCAGCCTACTTTCCACTAAAGCCGTACCCGAACCACAAAATATATCGCAGACAGTGTCGCCTTTCTGACTATAAGTCTGAATCAATCTTCGAGCTATCTGAGGGATAAACATTGCAGGATATGTATGCAAGCCATGCGTGAATGATTTTGTCTTCTCGCCTTTATAATCCCAAGAATAATCAATTCTTCTTTGTAGAAGAGATCTCTTGTCTCTCTCTCGTTCAACAGGCGATTCAAGATTCCTAATAATCTTTACGACGACGCCTCGGATTTCTACTTCCTTCTTATAAAGAGGCAAGAGTGCGGGATTGGCGGGTTGTAATCTGAATTTGTCTTTTTCTCTATAGAATTTCTTTAATGTTGCTTCATTATCATCTACAATCGCAACGACTGTCTGGCCATTGTCGGCGGTTTTTTGATCCCTCACAATTACGACGTCGCCGTCGAATATGCCTTCGTCAATCATGCTGTTCCCTTGAACGCGCAATGCGTAATGTCTTCCATATTTACCTATGTCTTCTTTTGTAACTGTTATTAAGTCGGTTTGATCTTCGAGCGCCTCGATAGGTTCTCCTGCGGCAATCGTCCCGATAACAGGTAATTCAATGGTTTCCACATCTCCGGCTGGCGAAATCGATCGCGGCTGATTAACCCCTTTTCGGATGTAGCCCGAATCCTGAAGTGCCTTGATGTGATGATGAACCGTAGACACGGAAGAGAGGCCCACATGCCCTTTTATTTCCTCCAGAGATGGGGCATAGCCCTTTTTCTTCTTGTAGCTCTTTATGAAATCAAGGATTTCCTTTTGTCGTTTTCCAAGCATATTTTGAAATTGACTTTCGATTTATTTTCGAATAGCGAAAGATTATCGAAAATGGTTCGAAAGTCAAATAAAAAATTTCGGATGAAGAGGAGAGTGTTATGGAAAACAAAAGAGCACATCTTGAAATGCTCCAAGGAATAATCAATAGAATGGCGGGTAATTCATTCTTAATAAAGGGGTGGACGATTACATTAGTAGCCGCCCTCTTTGCTCTAGCTCAAAAAGAATCTAACCCCACGTTTATGTACCTTGCATATTTTCCTGCCCTTATTTTTTGGGCGTTGGATGCATATTATCTTTGGCAGGAACGTCTCTTTCGAAAACTCTACGACAAAGTCAGGGCTGCAGAGGAGAAATCGATCGATTTTTCCATGAATACCTCCGTAGTAACAAGTGAAACTGGTGGCATAGTGAAAACACTATTTTCCCAAACGTTGTTGGCTTTTCACGGTGTAATAGTTGCGTCGATTATTCTGATACTACTTATTTCGAAAAAATAGAAAGGACTACAATATGGCACGTCGCGTATTCTTCAGTTTTCATTATCAAGATGTGATTGATTTCCGGGCTAATGTTGTCCGAAATCACAGCATTACAAAGGACGATAACGCTGGATATTTCGATTCGTCACTATGGGAAGCGACGAAGAAACAGGGCGCTGCAGCGCTAAAGCGCCTGATTCATAGCGGACTCGAGAACACATCAGTGACTGTTGTTCTTATCGGCTCGCAGACCTATGTGCGTCCATGGGTGCGCTACGAAATAATGAAGAGCATTGAACGTAGGAATAAAGTGATCGGAATTCACATTAACGCTATCCCAGATAAGTACCGCCAAATAAAAACTGGCGGTCCTAACCCGTTCGATTATTTGGGTCTCCTGATTAGTGAAGATGGTGGAAAAGGCACGCCCACCGTTTGGGATGGGTCTAAGTGGGTGTACTACCAAGACCTCGGCGCTTTCGACATCGGGGATCGTCCTCAGGCTGAACATGGAAAGAATTTTCAATTGTCTCATTGGCTGCCGACATACGACTGGATCAACGATGACGGCTTTAACAACTTCGGCACATGGGTCAAATGATTCGCCAATTTGCTGGGATAAGAAATAAAGGCATAGATGGATTCATTGAAATAACTTCAAATCATTTTGCGTGAAGGAACATTGCCCTCCCACCCACCCTCCACGGTATTACGGTATCCACGGATTTCTTGTTGGACTGGGCGTCATTATAGCGGGGGCTAAGGTGGCCCAGTCCCAACGGGAACCCTCGGCGCGGGCGGCGCTTGCCCGCTGCGGCAACGGTCGCGCAAAACGGTCGGCCCGCCACGGTGCAAAAAGCGTGACAGCGCAGTGTCGCATCCGCGTTGCGCTGGCGCGGCTTTTTGCTCCCGTGTCGTGCAAAATCTGTGACGCGCCTTGGGGAAACAGCGCGTGCGCGGCGCAGATTTTGCGACGGGATCCAATTTTACTCTGGAAAAGTGAACGGACTTCATGCTTAGGTGAACTCGGATTGAAAATAAGTTCGAATTTTGTCCCAGAGGGAACCCCAATTTGTGACCGACGCCGTGGCGGCGACATGCTGCCACGGCAACCGGTATGAAAAAACGAGGGTTTTGGACGCCAGCCGAAAGTTCCAAAAGCGCTGCGGGATTTTTCTCGATCCCTTCACGCATTTGGCAGCGCCGCTTGCGCGGCGCTACGAGCCGATTCCCCAATATCCGCATGGGGATTCTAAATTTCCAAAGGCCGCTGCCCAAAGGCGATTACACGGAGGCCGTCATGGCAAACGAATTTTTCATTTACGCCAGAAAATCCACAGACAGCGAAGAGAAACAGATTCTATCCATAGAAGCGCAGATCGCGGAGCTCCGTCTCTTCGCTGAAAAAGAGAGAATAGTGGTCAAACACGAATTCATAGAGGCCATGACGGCCAAAACTCCCGGCCGCCGCATATTCACCGGGATGCTCAAGAGAATCGAGGCGGGCGAGGCGCAGGGCATTCTGGCTTGGCACCCCGACCGCCTCGCCCGCAACTCTGTTGATGGCGGCCGGATCGTGTATCTTTTGGACACCGGCCATATTAAATTTCTCAAATTCCCGACATTCTGGTTTGAGAACACGCCGCAGGGAAAATTCATGCTCAATATCGCCTTTGGGCAGTCCAAGTATTTCATAGACAACCTTTCGGAGAACGTGAAAAGAGGGTTTCGCCAAAAATTGCGTCGCGGTGAATGGCCCACTCGCGCCCCGATTGGCTACATCAACGACAAAGATCTCCGAAAGGTTGTCATAGATCCGGAAAGAGGCCCGCTCATCAGGCAACTTTTTGAAACATACGCAACCGGTGAATACACACTTGAAGACGTTAAGCGGGCCTCTTTTTCATGGGGCTTGGTGAGCCGCACCGGAAAGGCGTTGGTCAAGGCCGAAATTCACCGTCTGCTCATGAATCCTTTCTTCTACGGCCTCATGAATTTCGGCGGCGAGTGGCATGAAGGAACGCACGAACCCACAATAACAAAGGAGCTCTTTGACCGCGTCCAAGAAGCGCTGAAAAGAAACGGCAAGCCCAACAAATACAGAAAGCAGAAATTCGCGCTTCTTGGACTTGCCACATGCGCAAATTGCGGCTGTTCAATCACGGCAGAGCGACAAAAGGGTCACAACTATTACCGTTGCACGAAAAAACGCGGGAACTGCAAGGAACCATATACCCGCGAAGAAATTCTCGCGGAACAAATCAGCAACGCGATCTCAAAGGTCGCTCTGCCCCAAGATGGCTACCGGCAATTGCTGGCCGCATGGGCGCAGGAACAGACAAATGCGAGCCAACCGGTTGCCCTACACAGGGCAAAACTTGAAAAGGAAATCCCCGTCATCAACGAGAAGCTCGACCGTTTACTGGACGCTCATCTCGAAGGGCTGATTGAAAAGACGGAATATCAGGCCAAAAAAGAAACCTTGCTCAAGGGCAAGGTCGAACTGGAAGAGAAAATGGCCAGACTGGAAAAGGGGGCAACCGGTTGGCTCGAACCGTGCCGGGAATTCCTCGAAGCGGCTCACCAAGCCCATCAGCTGTCTGTCGGGGGAAATTTAGAATCCCAGAAAGAATTTCTCAAAAGAATCGGCTCGAACTTTCGGCTGGCGTCCAAAACCCTCGTTTTTTCATACCGGTTGCCGTGGCAGCATGTCGCCGCCACGGCGTCGGTCACAAATTGGGGTGGCTAGTGGGATTTGAACCCACGACTTCCTGAGCCACAGTCAGGCGCTCTGACCAAGCTGAGCTATAGCCACCATTTAAAGTCCAAAGTCATTACAAAAATTGACCGGTAAAGACAATAAAAATCATGCAGAGCCGATATTCACATTATATTTGCCCTGTCCGACGGTTCTGAGATATACGGAGCAATCGGTTGCTCAATGTGGCAAGCGCCGAATTCAGCGGAAGGGGGCAATTTATGTCAAGAAATGTCGTCAAGCTCGGATCGTTGACCGGACTCCTCATCCTTGCCGTCCTTATGGGCCAGAGCTATTCTTCCAGTTGGCTTTTCCCGTCGATCGCCGCCCAGTACAACAACACAAATCTATACAGGCCGTGGAGTCAGCCGGCGATGTGGGTCATCTTCGTCTATCCGTTCTTCCTGGGCATCGCGCTCGCGTGGGTATGGGACAAGACGAAGTCCGGCATCACAGGCACCAACGTCGCAAGGGCGGCCCGTTTTGCATTCGCGTTCTGGGCCGTCGCTCACGTGCCGGCCATGATCATGATCTACAGCTGTATGCCGGTTTCGCTGGCGGTGGTTTCGATCTGGACCGTCAGCGGGTTTGTATACGGGCTCATCGCGGGACTCGTCTTCGCAAAATGGAATGCATAGCTGGCACGGGTTGGGTTCAATGATAAAGCGGAGGGATGGCCCATGAAAAAACGGATCCTCATCGCAACGGTTTGCGGTCTTCTGTGCGGCATTTTTTGCATCACGGCCGATATTGAAGCCGGCCTCGCGAAGAATATCGCACAGCAGCTCCCGTGGCCCGCGGTCGGCGAGATTCTCTGCAACAGGTCGCTTCTGGGATTCGTCATCGGCATCAGCTGTCTGTCGTTGCCTCATTGGAGCGTGCACGGCATCGTGATCGGTTTCACCGTCAGCCTGCCGCTTGCGTTCAGCTGCCTGATGACGCCGCAGGATCCTGTGAAGCTCTTCTCCCTGACGCTGCTCTTCGGGATGCTCTACGGCGTCTTCGTCGAGTTCGTGACGACGGTGCTCTTCAAGGCGCCCCAGCGGAAGGCCATCGCCTGACCAACCGACATATGCAAAGCGGCATCGAACATCAGGTCAGCCAGACAAAGCGTTGTGACCTGCGATATGGTAAGGTGCAATCCTGCGGGAATTTGTTATCATTAGAGGGGAGGGGGTAGTGTTAAAAAATAAAATTTTTAGGATTGCTTCTATCGTATTCTCGCCACTTTTGATCTTATGTTTCATCGGTTGCAGTTCTTCAAACAACACCGCTTCGGAGGACGATTTCACTGTAACGACCAATCTGCAGGGGAGGGAAGATGCGCTGAAACTGCTTTTCACTGAGGCGATATATAACACGATAACGAAGGAATCCCGCAACAACACGGCGTGCAGGGAATCCAACCGTGAAGCGCTTGGGCTTTCGGATCTTCCAAACGGACAGTGGTACTACACATACGACAACCTGATAGCTGGAATGGCAAAGATGGAGAATTTCGGCACCGAATCCGACGATGAAAATACGAACAAGCTCGAGATCGCCGCCTTTCTGGCGAATATCGCGCAGGAGACCGGAACAGGCGTGCAGGTCGATCCGACCTATGGAGGGCCTGGCTGTTTCATACAGGAGGGAGGCGGGACTGCCCGTGACAGCTGCTCCTATGGCGGCTGTGTAAATACCCCGGGTTACGATACCGCTGTGCTGTGCAATGAAGCCAACCAATATAAGTGCCCCGCGGGCGATATCGGCTGGTGCGGCAGGGGGCCCCATCAGCTCTCCTGGGGCGTCAACTATCAGTCATTTGGGGAGACGATGGGTGTAGGAAGTGAGTATCGGAATAGTCCCGACCTTCTGGCTATCTATCCGGATAAGGGCATCGCCGGCTCGATATGGTTCTGGGGGCACGAGGAAAAGAGCGCGTCGTACCCCCCGGATATTCCGTTCAAACCTTCGGCCCACAACGTTATCCTGGGGGAATGGACGCCAACGGAATTTGATATAGCATGCGGAAGGACGAGCGCCAACCTCGGCATCATCACCAATATCATCAACGGCGGCATAGAGTGTGGTCCCGACGCATCGGCCGAGGGTCTGGCCAACGCGGAAAAACGCGTGACCTTCTTCAATAATATGGCTGCCCTGATGGGTGTCACGGTGCCGGACGGTTGGGCTGTCAATTGCGCGACACAGCGGAATTTCGCGAACTGCCCGTCCTACATGGACCCGACTAAGCGCTGCGGAACAAGTTGGTCGGATGCCAACAGGAAGTGCGGGACGTACTGTGTGACCAACGCCGAATGTCCCGCCGGCGAGACATGCTACGCCTCCCTCAGCACGGTTCCCTGCCCGTGATGAGTACCAGTGATTAGACAACAGTCCGCTACGGAGCGATTTCATTTGTCGGTGTAAGGTCGGGCGGTGGTTGTTGGGGCCGCCATGAGTTCCGCGGAGATGGTCCGGATTCGTTGAAGGTCCTCCATTTCTGATATTGCCGGCAGTCGTCTCGAATCCCCCGAAGCGCGCGAGAGCAACACCAAAGAACGGGGGCGGATCATTGAAACTGCCTAAATTTGATTGAGTTTTGTACGGCTTGGTGTATGTTTCGGCAAAAGGAGGGAATATGAAAAAAAGGTATTTGCAGGTTTGTGGAGTTGTTTTTCTTTTGGCGTTTGCGGCATGCGGTTCGTCAGGCGGCGGCAGTAGTTCAACGGATGCGGCATTTCCGACCAGCGTTGGAGTAGATGTGAGCGCGGTTTCTTCCGCGAATCTCCAGAACGTCAACTTTTCGGTTTCAAAGGCCGGCATCCCTGATACAGGAACCATGTCCGCGCCGATAACTACGGCTACGGACGTGGCCGATCTCGTCAATAAGTTGTCCGACAATCTCTTCTCCGGAATAGCCGCAGCGCTGAACAGCGAGCTGGCATTGACTTCCACGCAGATAAGCGGCACCGCTTTTGGCGGCACGGTAAAAGTAGATTTCTCGAACTACAATTACGACGTTGATGGGGACGGGACGAACGACCCGTGTTCAGGGACCGCCGCGATAAGCTCGTCGCAATATGCCTGTTTCAGGGCGTGGTTCAACGACAGCCGTCTCATGATCGGGTATGTTCAAACGGCGCCGACAAGCGATACTGCAGGCAAAGGCGTGGTCATAGTATCTCCCACCCTTGTTGCCGATGCAGCGACGTTGGCGGCGATCGGCATGGGCAACGATGTGATGGCATATCTGGTATGGAATAACACCGCGGCATCAACGAACAGCTTCGACGGCTATGCGTCAGGGACGATGGCGACTGGAAAGGAATTTATCGTCGGCAGGATCGTCTCTAGTTCCGATGCGGAGAACAAGGTCACGCTTCAGACCGCGGCATTCTTTGCAACAGATCAGATCATACCGATACCGAATCCTCCCCCCGGCGGCGGCACAACCGACTTCACCGTTGACCAGGTGCTGTTCAACTCGCAATTCATCGTGGCCGGCACAAATCTCTTGTTCGAGAATCATTTCTACCTTGATGGTGCAAGCGTCGCCGACCAGCAGAATGACACTCCGTTCTGCGGCGTCATAGCGACCGGCGATCCGGCGAGCGGGGGCAACCCGGCTGACGTCGCGCTTTGCACAGCGGAAGGAATCAGCCTTACGGGGATCGAATATCCTACGCTCGCGGCATCTGACGCCTCAAAGACACAGTTTCCCGCGGCATCCGTGTTTCCCGAGACGCCGACATTCTAGGTTTTCTGTGTGAAAGTTTGAAGGGCGGGCCTTCCGGTCCGCCCTTTTTTTAAGTTTTAAGCGGCCCAGCCCAAAAAGAAAATTGCGGATGAAGAGCGCGCCGCCCATTTATGCTTGAAATATATCCTGCGGCATATAGTATCGCCGTGGCAGGGTAAAAAAAGGGGGGAGCATGAAAAAATTCCTGATGTTAGCGTCTGTCATGTCCATCATCGCGGCCGGTTGCGGCGGCAGCGGCGGTGGCAGCACACCGACCGGCTGCGCGACGGGATTGAGGACGGTTTCCATTACCAACAGCACGGGCCAGACCATCTGGGTCGGCATCGCGGCGGGCACGATATCGTGCCAGTCGGATTCGGATTGCCCGACGGGAACCTCCGGATCCTGCGTCGGCGCCAATCCCGCGGCAGGCGTCAGCGGGACCTGCGGTTGTGCCGGCGGTTCCGGCAGTTGCGGTTCGATCTCCACCTGTAACACGGCCAACAACTTCTGCTACTGGAACCTGCCGTCATTGACGGCATCCCAGATCAATCTGGCGAACGGCGCCCAATCGACGATATGTTTCCCGGCCGCCGCTTCGGGAAGCACGATCCAGTGGAGCGGGAACATCTTCGCGCGCACCGGTTGCGACGCCAACGGACAGCATTGCCAGACGGGGGACTGTAATGCATCGACGGACGGCATCTGCCCCACCGGCACGGGCGGTAATCCGCCGGCCTCGCTCTTCGAGTTCACCTTCAGCAATCAGTCGAGCTTTACTACGACGCCCGGGCCCGATTACTATGACGTCAGCATCATCAACGGCATAAACGTTGGTGTTGCGGCGACGCCCGTTGCCGGAACTTATGCGGCGGAGAGCGGCAACCCGTATTCGTGCACCGCCCCCGGCAGCACCAGCGCGCAGGGGTCTCTCTTGGCCTGTCCGTGGACGATAACGCCCACCGTGAGCGGAACCGATCGCTCGACCTTGCTTAGGGACGTCGCGCCCACCGCGTACAGCGGTGCCGGCAGCTGCCCGAACGGCGGCTCCCCGAACTCGCTCGGATATTGCGAATGCGCGACCAACGCCGATTGCAACGCAGCGGGTCTTCACTGCGGGTTCGCCATGAACGCCTCGGCCAGCCAATACACAAACGTGTGCGGTTCCCATATCGGATGGTGGACGGCGGACCAGCTCTGCGGCTCTTCGATCGCCGTAAGTCCTCTGGGAGACCCGCTGAACTGCGCCGCCAATGTTGCAAACAGCGACGGTTCCACCAGCACGAACACCAATTTTCTGGCCTGCACCGAGCCCGCGGGCGCGGCGAACCCTCTGCAGGCGCAGTCCTGTTATACGAACGGGGCCGCAGCGGATTGCTGCGGTTGCGCCACGAGCGCCAGCTCCCCGTTCGTCGCGAGCTGGCCCACCGCAATGAGCCCCGACTTCGGCGGCAGCGACAACGGATGCTACAATCACAATACCAACTGGTTCACCGTCGCGCAGCCGTGGCTCGTATATCTGAAGCAGGCGTGTCCGACGGCCTACACTTATCCGTTCGACGACGCGACAAGCACGTTCACCTGTCTGGGCTCCGCAACAGTGGGAGCGCCGAACTATCAGATCACGTTCCTGGCGACGAATTGAGGTTGAGGAGGGGCGATAGGGGAAATGCTTCGTAACCGGGCCCGATAAAGTCGAACTGGGCCCGGTTCTTCCCTTGGACGTCGCGGTGGTTCGCCCGTCTTTACTTGCGGCTTACGTTTTCAGCGCGAGGACCCTTTTCGCTCTGGCCGATCTCGAACTCGACCTTGTCGCCTTCCTTGATCGGTCCGTTCTTTATGGCGGTGGAATGCACGAAGAGATCTTTTCCACCATTGTCGGGCGTGATGAACCCAAAACCCTTCGCTTCGTTGTAAAACTTGACGGTACCGGTTTCCATCTATGTCCTCCTTATGTTTCGGTTACAGATATCTCTTGCGATATAAGACGGCTATGTACGTGTCTTGATGAATATTGGCAAGCATCATTCCATCCCCCCTTTAGCCGGTGATTATATCGTCCAGCTTCTCGAAGAGCTTCTCCTTCGTGACCGGTTTTTGCATGTAGAACGCGTGGTCCACGCGGCGTAGCTTTTCCATGATCTCCGGGCCCAGTACGCTCACCACGAGGACGGGGATCGAGGACGTCTTGTTGTCGCTCCTTAAATAGACGAAGAAGGAATCGCCCGCGATGGGCTCCATTATTATGTCGAGGATGATGAGGTCGTAGTTCTTGGCCGTGAGCTTCCTTAGAGCCGGCATCGTTCCGCTTTCGATGTCCACTTCGTACTTCGCCTGGCCCTCGAAGAGGTCGCGATAGATCTCCTGCATGTCCTTTTCGTCTTCGACTATAAGAATTTTTCTCATGACCCCCCCCTTTTTTTAACAGGGTTTTTATATCAGCGTTTGGGCAACGTGACAACAACTCTTGTGCCCTTACCCGGTCCCGCAGAAAAAACCTCGATAGATCCGCCGCATTTTTCAACGATCTGTTCGCAGATGGGAATTCCAAGGCCGACTCCCGGCATGGCGGAAGATGCCTTGTAGAATCTTTCGAAGATCCTTTCCAGCGACTCTCTCGACATTCCCTTTCCCGTGTCGCTGACGGATATCTCGATGTTCTTTCCTTTGGACGAGGAGGTTAAAGTTATCGTGCCCTTGTCGGTGAATTTTACCGCGTTGTCTATCAGGTTGGAGAGGATCACCCTGAAATTCGCCTTATCCGCTATGAGCTTATCGGCGATCGGCCCGAACGCTGTGCGGATCTTGAGTTTCTTGCTCTTTATTTCCTTCATGTAAACGCGCAGGACCTCGTTCATCGCTTTTTTTATCGAGATCCTCTGTTTCTTGAGGACCTGTTTTTGCCCGAGGGCGAACGCCTTCATGATCGTGTCTATGTCGTTCTTCGTCCGGTCTATGTTCTCGGAAACCATCTTGTGGGCGCGCAATATGCGGCCCAGGTCGCGGCTTGCCATTGCGCGCTCGCCCATTTCGACGGCCATCTTCGCATTGGCAATCGGGGTCTTTAGCTCGTGGGAGACGTCGCGGATCAGGTTCTCTTTCATCTCCTCGATCCTCTTGCGCTGCGTGATGTCTATGTTGAACTCGGCGACCAGCCATTTTCCATCGGAGTCCTGAAAGGGGATCGTGTGGACCTCTATGACGCGGTTCCCTTCCTTGGGAAGTATTTCCTCGGTGACCACTGTCTTCTTTTCACGCAACGCCTTCGGTATTCCGCAATTCGGGCATATATTTTTTCTTCCCATGAAATAATCGTAGCACTTGCGGCCAAAGGGGTCCCCGTACGTTCTTTGCCAAGCCGGATCCACGTAGCGGAGGTTGAAATCGGAATCTATCACATCGATCCCCGTTTTTGTAGCGCCTAGAATGTATTCCAGCCGCTCTTTCGTTTCTTTAAGTTCGTTCTCGGCCCTTTTGCGCTCGGTGATGTCCTCGGCGAAACCGTAGTAGGCCATGATCTTGCCCGAAGGATCCCTGTATGGAACGACGACGAGATGCGCAGGGATCATGTGCCCGTCTTTGTGCTTGAGATTTACTTCTTTATCATAGATGCTGTTCTTGCCGGCCGTTCTGACGACATCCACGGCGTCCTTTAGCTTTTCGTGAACATTTACCGCCGGCATCTTTCCTGTCACCTCTTTTTGCGTGTAACCGAACATCTTCTCCGAGTATTTGTTCCAGAGGATGAACTTCCCCGACTTGTCGATCGCGCCGATATGAAGCGGGATATGGTCCATCGTAAGACGCAGCTTTTCCCGCGATTCGATGAGGGCCAGCTCGTTCCTTTTTCGCTCCGTTATGTCGCGGCCGATGCCGAACTCGCCCACGATCTCGCCCCTCTCGTATTGCGGCGAGCTTGTGAACTCGCCTTGAACGTATTCGCCGGATCTCTTTCTGATGCGGAGCTCGTACGGTTTCGGAGTCTTTCCGGCAAGCGCCTGCTGGAATGTCCTGATGGCGACCGGCAGGTCATCCGGATGGATGATGGATAAAAACGCCTTTCCCAGCCAGTCATTGCGTCTCCAGCCGGTGACCTTTTCGAAGGCGGGGTTCAAAGCGGTTATGGTCTCATCCTTTGCAGAGACGCTGTAGATAACGTCCTGCGCGTTCTCAAAGAGGGTCCTGTATCTCTCTTCGCTGTCCTTGAGCGCGTTCTCCGCCCGTTTTTGCTCCGTGATGTCAATGCCGGTGCCGATAACGTACTCGACCTTACCTTTTGAGCTGACTATCGCGGTGTTGGACCACGAGATAAGCTTTCTGTCCCCGCTCTTCGCGATCCAATAATTCTCATGGCGGTTTGGAAAATTTCCGGCGACAAGATCTTTGAAGACGTGTTTAACGGGCGTCTTTTCCTTTTTTGTGAGGAGAAAGTCCCATATGCGCCTTCCTTCCGCATCTTTCGCCTTGTAGCCGGTCAGTTCCTCGCACGCCTTGTTGAAACTGACGATACGACCGGAGGGGTCTATCACCACGATGAGCGCGCCCACGGTGTTGAGAACCGCTGCGGTGAAATCATGTTCTTTTTTTATGAGCTCCTGCGCGTTCTTCTGCCATGTGATATCCCTCGCTATGGCGAAAGAGCGCTCCTCTTCCTGGACAGGAGAGGCGGTCCACGAGAGCCAGCGGTATGCGCCGTCCTTTCTCAAGTAGCGGTTCTCGAAGAACGCCACCTTGTTGCCCTTCGTGAGGGACCTCTGAACGGCGAGCGTGGCTTTTTTGTCGTCGGGATGGACAAGGTCGAGATACGGTTTGGAGAGGAGCTCCTGTTCGGTCCAGCCAAGAATGTAGTGCCACGCCGGATTGATCTGTTTGAAATAGCCGTCGAACCCGACGATGCACATCATGTCCATGGAGAGGTTGAAGAGGCGGTCGCGCTCCGCCTCGATCCTGCGCTGTTCGGTGATATCGCGGACGTACTCGATGACACCCTCCATTTTGCCGGTCTTTCTGTCGATGAGCGGAAAACTGTAGAGGTCCAGCCAGCCCTCGATCTTTCCTTTCGGGCCGATCTTGGGGACGACCTCGTAGGCGAGTTTGCCGGTCTGAAGTGTCTTGCGCGTCGGGCATATCTCGCAGGGCCTGGACCTTCCGTGGTACGCCTCGTAGCACTTCTTGCCGGAGAGCGGCATCGCGTGAGCGTACCACCTCTCCATTGCGTGATTGACGCGGATGATATTGAGGTTCTTGTCAAGGACGCTGATGCCGTCCTGGATGCCGGAAAAGATGTCGTTTAGGAAACGCTCGCTCTCTTCGACGGACCTTTGTTTTTCACGCTTCGAGGCCATGGCAAAACTCCCCGGCTCCCGTCACAGTTTTTCGAACTGGTAAATGCAGCCGCCGCAGTCGTTGAAGGAAGTCACGGGCGATATAGTGCTGAACTCGCAGGATGCGCACGTCTGATCGCCTATCTGCGCGTTCGAACAGGAGCCGTTGTCGTTCGTGAACTTTATGTCCGACGTGCCGCCGCTCGAGGCGTAGACCGGTCCGGAGCCGCTCAGCGTATAGCTCGGGGAGTAGGCGCAACCACCAGGAGTGGCCATAATGGTTCTGTAATCGCCGGCGAAGCTTTCGGTTCCGAAGCAGGCGGTGATGGTGTCGGACGTCGGCTTTTTAAGCTCCGAGACCTTCTTCATGCAATCGGCGTAGGCGAGCGTGGATGTATCAATTATGATGAAGGGGTTTTCCGCCGGCGCCTCGCAGTCCCATGCCGTTTCGAATACGACCGCGGCCCTTATCGCGGCGTTTATGTCAGCGGAGGGCAGCGTTGCGGAGCCGACGTCGCCGAAGAAGCCGACCGTTGCAGGGTCTATAATGGCTATCGGATCGGCTTTGGGGGCGAACGACTGCGTGTTGTCGTAGACGCCGAATGTGTTGTCGAGGGAGAGTTTCGACGCGCCTCCCGTCTCCGTATAAATCGCATAGAGGGAGTTCGCCGGGATAAAGTCGGGCTTGTTGAACGCTCCTGTGAGCGTCTGCTTCGTTGTGCCGAGCGTCGCGTCGTTGGGATAATGGCCGAAGATCACGTCAGACATCTGGTCGAAGGTCGTCGAGTTGGTGACCTCCGCCGTCGATGGATTGCGCCCGCGCGTGCTTGTTATGAGGGCGGACGTGACGTTGTCCCAGCTGAACGCGGTCGTCATGTTCGATGCGGAACTCATGACGATTTCGAAGGACGCGCCTCCTAAGAAGCAGGGTGTTGTCGTGCAATCCGGATCGTCGGCGTTGTTTATATTTCGGGCCTTGAGCGTGCCCGTCCACGTGTGCGTGGAGAGGGCGCCCGTGACGCCGTACTCGTTCGTGTGGGTGAACGTGGTTCCGTCGTGGCTCTGGCATGCGCCGATCTTGAGGGTGTTAGACGAGCCGACGGCGATGTTCGCCAGACGGACCCTCATGGACTTAATCCCCGTGACGGAGGCGGCGCTATCGTTCATCGCGAACTCATAATATCTGTATTGGTCGGTGGAGTCGCTCCAGAGGATCGGGATGGCGAAGTTGGAAGAGTTGTCCTGCGTCTCTCTTATGAAGCAGTTTGAGAGATCTACTTGTTTGAGCGCGTCCATTGCCGTGGCCCTGAAGAAATTTATCGCCATGCAGCCGGTGGCGGACGGATCGCCGATAACGAGGCCCTTTCCGGCGAACGTGTTTATGGACGAGGATGGCGGCGATACGATATCGATGCCGCCGATATCGATCGTCGGCATGTTCGAGACCTCCTCCACGACGACGGTGTCGCCGATTGCACCTGTGGAACCTCCGCACGAAAAGATCACCGCTATGGAGAATATTGAGGCATAGGTCTTAAGACCGCGGATATTTTTCATGCTCCCCCCGTCCATTGTGTGAGTTCCGGCCATATTAATGTATCGGAGTTGTGTGGGCAACAAAGTTGTTGTGGCAGGACCCGTGGCTCGGCGATGCGCCATATCCTTGTCGATATCCTGCAGTACGAGCATCCTTCGCTTTAAGGCGTGTCAAAAAATCGTTATTTTGAGCGTCCTAAAATGACGCAAAAAAATACACTATTTTATACGACTCAAAACATAGCATAATGATATTGAATAGTTAGAGTTGGCCTGATTTATGCTCCTTCTGATAAGTGGGGACATATATGAAGAGGTTTGCCGCTTACATCTTAATGATATTCGTCATCGCCCTTTCGGGCGCTGTGTGGGTCGGTGTAAGCGATGGGAGCGTACCATCCCCTGCAGAGTTGGAAGGAAGCGGCGATGACCAGGGGAGCCCTTCACCAAACGATCCCACCGGTTTCGGCCTTATTTCCTAAAAAGATTTTGCATTTTCCCCCTCCCGTTCCTATAGGGACCTCAAGGGAGGAGCACTTATGAAAAAGGTCATCTTGGGGATGTTGGCGTTCGTTGTTCTGGCCGCTTGCGCCCGGACGATAACGGATGAACAGTACATTGCTTCTATGGCGGCATTGGGCTGCAAGGACATGACCGAAAGGAGCCCGAATGCGGCGCAGGTCTTGAAAGACGCCGGTGTTTCCAGCGACCAGATCATGGTCTTCAGGAAGAAGATGGACCCCAAGAGGACGACGGAGATAGCGATGGAGATCGCGCGCCGCGTGATGGAGTGCCATGGGGTGAAGCAGTAATGGCAGGGCGCACTGTCGGGATATTGACCGGTGGCGGCGATTGCCCCGGCCTCAATGCGGCGATCAGGGCTGTCACGAAGAGCGCAATACTTGATCACGGCTGGGAGGTGCGCGGTATCCTCGACGGCTATCACGGCCTCATCACCGGCAGGTCGCGCCAGCTCTCCTATGCCGATGTCTCCAACATCCTGCCTCTCGGCGGGACGATACTCGGCACATCCAATAAGGCCAGTCCTTTCGCCTTCTCGGAGAACGGGAAAGAACCATCGGACGTTTCAGACCGCGCGGTTGAGAATCTCAAGAGGTGGAACATCGACGCCCTTTTCTGCATCGGCGGCGACGGGACGCTTTCGATCGCAAGGAAAATGCTCTCGAAGTTCGACCGCATAATCGGCATTCCAAAAACGATAGACAACGACTTGAAGTGCACGGAGCAGACGTTCGGTTTTGATACCGCGTGTAACTTCGTAACGCAGTCCATCGACCGGATCCATTTCACCGCGCAGTCGCATCATCGCGTCATGGTGATCGAGGTCATGGGCCGTTATGCCGGATGGATAGCGCTCGAAGGGGGGCTGGCGGGCGGCGGCGACATCATTCTCATTCCCGAGATACCGTTCAGCTATGACAGGATCGTCGATGCGGTGAAGGAGCGCTCGAAGAAGGGCAAACGCTTCAGCATAATCGTTGTCGCGGAAGGGGCGAAGCCCGCGGGCGAGGATTACGCGGTCAAAAAGATCGTGAAGGACAGCCCCGATCCCATACGCTTGGGCGGTGTCGGCGAACGGGTCGCGGACCATATCGAAGAGACCACCGGCCACGAATCGCGCGCCACGATACTCGGCCACCTTCAGCGCGGCGGCTCTCCTTCCTTTTTTGACCGCATTCTGGCGACCGGATACGGCATTGCTGCCGTAAGTTTCGCGGCGAAGAACATGTTCGGAAAGATGGCGGCGCTTCGCAACGGTGATGTCGTTCCCGTCGATCTTGAAGAGGCGACGTCCGGCCTTAAACTTGTCACTGAAGATCACAAGCTTGTGAAAGCTGCGCTCTCGCTGGGAACGTCTTTCGGAGTTTGATCGTGATGCCTAGAGCGCAGGTTGAACAGGCTCGCAGTTCTTGCTCTTTTCCTTCTGGTGCTCTTTTCTTCGCCTGTACCACCATCTCAAGAATTTGAGCGCCCCCCACGATGCTACGAGAAAAAGGCAGACCCACGGTATCGCGGCGAACAGCACGACGATCATGAACGCCAGCGATTGCAGGAACGCCTCAAGGGCGCGCGTAGGCAGGTTCAGAAATTGATTGAAAGAGAACATGTCGTCCCCCTATTTTTATATTTTTCGAGCGAGTCCTGCCTCTCATTTTGTTCGGGACAGGGCGAGGTGAGAAGATATTAGAATTTTATCTTCTCGACAAGCTCGAAGAATAAAATAGCGATTGCCAGCAATTCCTGAATTTGTTACTTTAGAGCCGCGTATGCCGAAAGAAATGATAAGACCCCCCGAGCGTTCTAAAGGACCGACAGCGGGATATCCCGAGATCGAGCGTTTGATCGACACAGAGGACTTCGCGGAGATAAACGAGAAGTTCAAGGAGGCCTACGAAAAGCTTGAGGAGGTCTCCAAACACAAGCGCGGCCTCAAGAAGAGCCGCGACGCGAAGAAGGCCATGAGGGCGATCGAACTTGTCATGGACCTCTTCCGCGAGCTGCTCACGATCAAGTACCGCCTTCAGGAGATCATCGCCTCAAAACAGACCAGAAGCGTTTGAGATGACATCTGGCACGCTTCTTGCGGTTCGGTGCGCACTCTTTTCCCAAATTCTTTCTATTTATCATAGAGTTAAATGCTTTGTCATTTACCTTTTCATTATGTATAATGAAAAGGTGGAAGGCGCAACTTCGGGTGTATGACGGGACGATAATAATAACAGAGGGGAAATACCAAGGAGACGGCCCTATGACAGTCAATGCAATAAATATCAACGAGATAAGAGAGAATGCGAAGGCGACCGGAGTTCGCACCGGAAAGGATTTCAATGCGTTCCTTGGCGCTGCCGATGCCATGGGCAACACGGCGCTGACCGCCGGTCAGATGTACGGCTCGCCCAATGCCACGACCGTATTAGGCGCGGCGTTCTCCGGCATAAGCCAGCTAAGTTCGATGTCCGCACCGTCCTTTGCCGGCGGCGCGGAATTTGGGGCGGTAAGCTCGCCCGGTTCTTACGGTGCGCTCAAGTATTCGAGCGCTTCTTTGAGCGGTTCCGGTCTTACCGGCGCCGGCGGTTCAAGTTCCGTGATCCCGGGCACCGACGGTTTCTCGCAGGCCGATATGATCAACACAATGAACTCGAACAACCTGCAGCTCCTCGAACTTCAGGCCATGATGCAGAGCAACATGCAGGCATGGAACACGAAATCCAATATTCTGTCGGCTGATCACCGTGCGCGTATGTCGATGATCGAAAAGTTCACGGCGCGCGGATAATAGAACTTAAAATCGGTTGTAAAAACCCGCGGTTCGCGTATAATCCGAGCCGCGGGTTTTTTATTACGGGGGTAATCTATGATAGATATAGATCGCAAGCATCTCGTTGTGATGATGGAGGCCGGATATGTCTATCTCGGCATGCAAAAATACAAAGAGGCCTATAATGTCTTCGAGGGCGTCGCGGCGCTGGCGCCCGACAGCGACATCCCGTTGGTCGCGCTCGGCGGGGTGGATTTCTGCGTCGGAAAGTTCGCTAATGCCATCAAGTGGTACAAGAAGGCGTTGAAGATGGATCCCACGAGCATATTCGCGAAGGTTTATATAGGAGAGGCCCTTTTTTTTCTAGGCAAAAGGGAAGAGGCCGTGGCGACTCTTGAAGAGGTGGGCCGCGAGGATTCGAAAGGCGGCGCAGGGGAGTTCGCCCGCGCGCTTCTGGGCGCGATAAATCAGGGGTTCACGCCGAGAATGCTGGCCGGTTTCGAGGGCCCAAAGGGAGGGACATGAGGAACAGGAAACTTCTATCAGGCGTTATAGCATTCATCGTTCTCTTCGCGTTCGTGTCGTGCGGAGGCATCGCGTTGTACCAGAACCTTAGTGAAGATGATGTGAACGAGATATTGGTCCTTTTGAGCGAGAACAACATCAAGGCGACGAAGAAAAGAGAGGCGAGGCAGAACGAGGTTTTCTATAGCGTCGTTGTCAGCAGCAAGGACGTTTCCCGCGCCCGCGAGCTCTTGATGCAGCACAACCTGCCGAGGAAGCGCGAACTGGGCCTTACCGGTGTCTATAAGGAGAAGGGCCTTATCCCCACGCCTGACGAGCAGAAGGCGCGCTACCTCCTCGCTCTGAAGGGTGAGATCATTAATTCTTTGGAACGCATCCCCGAGGTCGTGGATGCGGACGTCGTGCTCAATACGCCGACCAAGAATGAGTTCGCGACGGCGGAGGAGAAGGCCAAACAGCGCCCGACCGCTTCCGTCATAGTGAAATTGAAGCAGTCGGAGACCGGCGTGCCTTCGC
Organism: Bdellovibrio sp.; assembly: GCA_020723205.1. GTDB lineage: Bacteria > UBA10199 > UBA10199 > 2-02-FULL-44-16 > DYJF01 > DYJF01. The sequence continues at coordinate 21,690 of DYJF01000011.1, read as the reverse complement.
TCACCGAGGCGAAGGTGCAGGAGTTCGTCGCCAATTCTGTCGAGGGGATGAGCTCCCGCGATGTGACCGTTGTGTTGAGTTACATACCGGCCGCCGGTCAGACGATAAGACCCGGACAGGTGATGACACTCCCACCCAAGGGGACCGAACTTCCGACCGTGGGAGGCGTTGCCCCCACCATGGACAAGGAACTCGTCGGCCTCCGTCTCGATCAGGCATCAAAGGAACGCCTCAAGATCTACCTGCTCGTTTTCTTTTTCCTTCTCATCATTTTGTCCGCCGGACTTATTATTTCCATTGTTCAGGGCAGCCGCATGAGGCGTAAACTCGCGGCTATGGAGGGTGGACAGGCCGGCAAGTATCCGGCTGTGGAGGGCAACGTTATGGATGAAGAGCCCCCGCGCCTCGGTGATGGCCGATAACTATCCGGAATGTATAGTAAAAAAAGACGCAACTTCGCCTTACCGAGAAACCGATAATAATAGTAGAGGGTATGGGGTATAATGGAGTTGAGGCGGTACCATGCAATTTAATCCGGTACAACCAAGTCTGGTAAAATACGAAATGAGAATGGTGCAGGGTGTGGACCCGCACGTCCGCGAGCAGAAAAAGCCGGGATTTTTCGGGCGTCTGCTTTCGGGGCTTGGCCGCGTGTTGGGCGCCGTTGCGGCCCCGCTCTCGTTCATTTTTCCGCCCGCAGCACTCGGTGCCGCGGGAATGTACGGTATTGGAGCCATCGGCGACCAGATGCAGGCCAAGGCGTATCAGAAACAGGCAGAGAAGATGCAGCGCGAACAGCAGACCAATGTCTCGTTCCCGGGCCTCCAGATGGACGGGGAACAGGTTCAGCCGGCCGGCTTTGATATTTCGGCATCTGACGAGCGTGTGATGAACGTGTTATTCGCGAGAAATGACGCCATGACGGAGATGGCGCATTCGATATAGGGAGAAGGGTTATGAGCGTAAGGGACACAGGTAGGGTGAAGGTCACCGAAACCGATTCAAGCACGATAGAAAAGATGGGCGACGAACGGGATGCGTATTCGCAAGGCACGCCGGTTTCCCCCGACTCTTACGAAGAAGGCGGGCAGGCCAAGGAAGTGTCGAGAGGCACCGTCGGTTTCAAGCAGATCCTTCCTGTTCTGAACGATAAAGAGGGCGGCGAAATTGATGACGATCTGGCCGAGCTCGCCCGCGGCATACATCTATATAATGATCTCCCGCCCGAAGAGAGAAAGGACATGTCCGCGAAGCAATTCGCCCTCATCTACGCCGTCATGGAGTCCTTCCGTCACGGCAAAAATTTGGGGTCTTGACCCCCCGTTTCCTGCGGTTTCCCGCTTCACTTGCCTCACTTTGATGTAACCCGTACGATAAATAACTCTTATTTTTCAAAAGAATAGATGATGCAGAGGCGTTCTATTACCGTGGCATGGAACGTGCATTTATTCCTGCCGGAGTCCGTACAAAAGGGGATGCCATGGGTAAAACGATTCTGTCGAAGTTAAAGCTCGCACGCAAGGACGTTGAAACACGTGCGCGTGAAAAGGCAAAAGATGAAGCCAGGCGAGCTACAGAAGAGGCCAGAAAGCATGGAGCCAAGCTCACGAAGGCGGAACTCGCGAAGCTCAAGAAACGTGACGAGATCATCGCGCAGTATATGCCTTATGCGTCGTCCATTGCCGGCCGCGTCTGCCAGACCCTCTCTTCGGCGGTCGACTATGAAGACGTGCTTTGCAACGCGCGGCTTGGACTTCTTGAGGCCGCAAAGAGATTCGATGAGGCCGAGAAGGTTGATTTCCGCACGTTCGCTTATTACAGGATCAAGGGCGCCATCTACGACGGTCTTCGCAGGAGCGGATGGCTGCCGAGGACTCTTTACGCAAAGCTCAAGTTCGAAGAAGCGGCCAACGAATATCTGCAGCACAAATCGGATTCAGCGGTCAAGCCGGTCGATTTTAACACCGAAGACGAAGCGGCAGAGACCGTCAACACCTTGGCTTCGATCTACATCATATCTCTGGATGCGCAGGAAGATATGGACATCGTCGACGAGAACGTGGTCGACATCGAGCAAAAAAGCGAATTTGCCGAGGTCAGGCATTATATGCGGGACGCGATCGGAACGCTCCCCGAAAAGGAAAAGCAGCTTGTGAAGATGTACTATTTTCAGAACAAGACACTGGAAGAGATAGGCGAGAAGCTGAACCTTTCGAAATCGTGGACTTCACGTCTGCACGCCCGCGCATTGAGTCTCCTCTTCAAGAGGATCAAGCACAAGGCGAGCAATACGCACAATGGCGGGGGTAACGAGGAGGACGGAGAATAATTTATGGCAGTCGAAATGGTCATATCAAAACTTTCGAGCGAGGCCCTCGGTAAGGCGGTCACAAAGTCCGAGGGATCGGTCCAGCCCTTATCGCAGGGTACGCAGGGCTCATCCTTCAAGGAAGTTCTGGCCCAGATGGATTCAGGCGCCAATTTCGCCGAGATGCTCGGCATGAACGGCAGCTCGGCGATCGATCCTTCGGGCCAGATGCAGTCCGTTTCCAGCGGCTTCGAGTTCAAACCGGGCGATGAAGTGACGGGCGCCGGCAAAATAGACGGTTCACAGAAGGTCGTCGACATGCTGGGAGAAGTGAACAAGGGCCAGATGCAGATGGACAGCATGGTCAACCAGATACTCTACAGCGGAAAGAAATTCTCGAATCAGGAACTTATGTGCATACAGGCGCACGTTTTCCATTTTGCGCAGATGACGGAACTGACGGTCAAGGTCGCGGAACAGGGTGTTTCATCGGTTAAATCGGTGCTCAATACACAGGTGCAATAATGAATAGAAACGGGATCACAAACAGGCAGAGAATGCTGGCGACCATGGCGGTCATAGAGGAAGGCGAGAAGGCGCTGGATCTTCTCCCCTTCGTGACCGACGAAGACGCCGCAACGCTCAAAGAAGCGATCGATGCTTGCCTTGCCCTTGATCCCGAGGAGAGAGAAGCAAAGCTTCGCCTGCAGGCGCGCTCCCAGCTGTCATCAGAGCAGTGGAGCGGTCTGGCGGAGATACATCCGGCGTGGATATTGGAGGAGTTAAAGACGGAATCGCCGCGAATCATTGGGATCATCCTGCGCTATCTCCCTTCCAAGCATGTCCGGTTCCTTTTGGAACATCTTTCGCCGGCGGTCAGGTTCGCGATACCCAACATAGTCGAGGCCTTCTCGGTCCCGCAGCCGGTGCTTGACGTCATCCGCCGCCGTTTTGAGAGCCGCTTTCAGCCGCTTCACCTCTCGCGCTCGATCGAGCATTTCGGGTTCGACGATCTGTACTATCTGAAGGGGGAGGAACTTGAGGTCTTTTTCAAGGACTTGGGGCTTCAGGAGCTGGCTATGGCCCTCTCCGGCATCTCCGGAAAATCGCTGAACGTGCTGTTGAACCGCCTTTCGCTTCGCGACGCTAAGCGCCTGCAGAGCCGCATGCGTTCGCTCGAAGGAGTTTCCGACGCTCTCAAGCGTCAGGCGCGCTATACGGTTCTGGAGGTCGAGGGCGAGCATCTGGGGTCGGAGCATCTCCTCATGGAGATAGGGCTTGCGTCTTTCGCGCGCGCGATCGGACCGGACCACAGCGAGCTGTTCCGCATGCTGGAGATAAAGCTCGATCCCCGCATCAGCTACGTTCTCAAACGCTATATCGACGAGCGCCTTGAAAAGAACACGCAGACGACGGCCGAAGAGAGGCAAAACATCATACTCTCCCGCGTCGCATTCCTTGCGAAAGAGAACCTCATAGATCCCTCCTGGGACCGCTTTTTCCCTTCAGAAGCTTAAGTTGGCATAAGGGCCGATCTGTGCTACAAAAGAATTCAACGGTTACCGGCGCATAGGTCGCCGGATTGCGCATTTTGAAGGAAAGGGCGCGCTCATGACAGCTAAGATCGTCAAAGGTTCCGAACTCGATAAAAAGCGGAGCTTGGAGGAGGAAGTCAAGGAGACGCATCCGCATCGCAGCGTCGGCATGGAGGAAGAGGCCGGCGGCGTGATAGACAAGAAGACCCTCGAGGCCAAGAGCAAGGCGGAGGTCATCATAGAGCAGGCGGAGGCGGAAGCGCAGAAGATACGCGAACGGGCGCAGAGAGTGCTTTCCGATGTGGATGCGGCGCGCGAAAAGGCGAAAAAAGAGGGCTTTGCCGCCGGCGAAACGAAGGGCCTTTCACAGGTGACTGAAAAGCTTGTCCGCCTTGAGGCGATGCGTGAGAAATTCTATCGCGAGGCCGAGGGAGAGGTCATCAAGCTGGTCATGGCCACCGCCGAAAAGGTCATCGGGAAGATCGTAGAGGAGAAGCCGGAGGTGATAAGAGACGTCGTCAGGCAGGCCCTCGAAAGGTCCCTGGGCGACAGGATCACCGTCCGCGTGAACCCGGAGGATCACAAGACTATCATTGGCGGGAACTTCGAGTTCCGCGACGTGCTGGACAGGACAAAGCGGCTCCATTTTAAAGAGGACGAGACCGTGGCGAAAGGGGGGTGCATCGTCGAGACCGAAGTGGGCACGATAGACGCGCAGATCGAGACCCAGATGGAAGCCATCAAAAAGGCGCTAGAGATCTTATGAAAGACGAACTTCCGGTCATTGATTTTCACAAATATCATCACCTGCTTTCGGCTGTTTCCAGTTACAGCATCAAGGGCAAGGTCACCGAGCTCACCGGCATCGTGGTGCGCGCGGTCGTGCCCGGCGTCAGGATAGGCGAGCTGTGCTTCATAGTTCCATATCACAGCAAGACGCCCATCAAGGCGGAGGTCGTCGGCTTTCGCGATCAGGAAGCGCTTCTCATGCCCCTTGGAAACCTCGAGGGGATAGGGCTTGGAAACGATGTGATACCGACGGGCCATACGCTGACGGTCAGGGTGGGAGACGGGCTCTTGGGCCGCATCATCGACGGGATGGGAGATCCCCTGGATGAGGAGACGAATGGGCCGTTGAAATGCACGCAGGAATATCCGGTGAGCGCCGAGCCGCCCGCCGCCTTGAGGCGCGAGCGGGTGACGAGGCCCATCTCGGTGGGCATCAAGGCGATCGACGCAATGTTGACCGTCGGCGAGGGGCAGCGCATAGGTTTCTTCGCCGCCGCTGGTGTCGGCAAATCAACACTTATCGGCATGATAGCGCGCAACACCGAGGCCGAAGTGAACGTGATCTGCCTGGTCGGCGAGCGTGGACGCGAGGTGCGCGATTTTCTCGAACAGGACCTCGGCGAGGAGGGATTGAAGCGTTCGGTCGTCGTCGTTTCAACTTCCGACCAGCCGTCCCTCGTGCGCCTGAAGGCGGCGTATGTCGCCACCGCGATCGCAGAATATTTTCGCGATCAGGGCAAAAAAGTCATGCTCATGATGGATTCGATAACCCGTTTCGCGCGGGCCCTTCGCGAAGTGGGCCTTGCGGTGGGCGAGCCGCCCGCGAGGCAGGGCTACACGCCTTCCGTTTTCTCGACGCTTCCGCGTCTGCTCGAGCGGTCCGGCAACTCGGACAAGGGCTCCATAACCGCCTTCTACACGGTTCTTGTCGCGGGCGACGACATGAACGAGCCGGTAGCGGACGAGACGCGTTCGATCCTCGACGGCCACATCGTTCTCTCTCGCGCGCTTGCGGCCCGCGGCCACTATCCTGCGATAGATGTGTCCGAATCCATAAGTCGTGTGATGGATTCGATCATAGACGAAGAGCATCGCGACGCAGCGAGAAAACTTCGCGAGGTCGTTGCGAACTACGAAAAGGAGCGGGACCTGATCCTCATCGGCGCGTACGAAGAGGGGAGCGATCCCAAAGTGGATTACGCGATCGAGAAGATAGACGAGGTGAACAATTTCTTGAAGCAGATGGTTGGCGAAAAGTTCACGCTTGAGGAATCGATCGATCTTCTGAAAGGGGTCTTCGAATAATCCATGGCTAAGTATCGCCTACAGGCCCTCTTGACCATAAAACAGCGGATGAAGACGAGGGCGGAGACGGCCTTGGCGCAGGCCATAAAGGCCCTCTTGGAGGCCAAAGAGAAGCTCAAAAAACTGGAAAAAGAGAAAGAGGAGATCATTGAGTCATGGAAGAGCGCGCGCAAGGAGATGAAATCGAAGGTCTCCGGCGGGGTCATGGTCGGTCAGGGCAATGTCTATGTGAACTACCTTCGCAAACTCAAGGAAGACGAGGAAAAGAAGGCGGAGGAGATAGAGGACCAGAAGGGCGTTGTTGACGACTGCGAACTCGGCGTGAAAAAAGCGAGGAAGGAATATATCGAGGCGTGCAAAGAGCTTCGCGTCATGGAAAAACACAAGGAGCTCTGGGAGAAGAAGTTGAAGGCGGAGATCACGCGCCGCGAGGAGCGTGAAATGGACGAGCTGGGCAACGTCATCCACCAGCTTAGACGGATACATAGCGAAAAGGCGCTGGGCGAGGTATAATACAGGCGCAGGGCACAGGGCAAGAGGCAGAAGGTGATATTATGACCGATGAAGTCACAAGGGCGGACCAGAAAAGGGCGGAACGACTTGCCGAAAAACCAAAGGAAACGGAGAAACCGAAGGATGGGCCCTCCCAGTTCGACCGTGTCCTTGAGGAGAGCAAGGCGCTGAGCAGCCGTACGCCGCCTCCGACGCAATCCGGCCAGAAGGCCATCACGGAACAGGCCGCAAGAGAGGCCGAGCGCCGGCAGGACAGGCAGCGCGACGACGACCGCCGCGACGACAAGGACAGGGAAAAGGGAAAGGATCAGGGAAAGGGCGAAAAGAAGTCCGGCGAAGCCGGAATCGACGGCCGCGTCGTGGGAAAAGGGTCCATGAAGGACGGGCGCGGAGGGAGCGGGGGCGAGGGCAGGGGCGGGTTTTCGGGCGACGATAAACGGTCCGTAAGTCAGGCCCATCAAAGGGGCGCCGCCAAGGCCTTAACGCCCGCGCTGCACGGGAAGTTTGCCGAAAAACTGCAGGCCTCCATAGCCAAGGGCGTTGCCGAACCTGCGCTCACGCAGGCCGTATTGAACCAGCTTGTCCAGTATGTGCGGGTGGGCATCAACCGTATGGGAGACAAGGAAATCCAGATAGACCTGCATGAACAGATATTCAAAGGTTTGAAGCTAAGGGTCACCTCACATGAGGGCAAGGTGGATGTGCATTTCATGGCGGCCGATTCCAAGACCCGCACCCTCTTTGAGAAGAACCGCGACTCCATCCGCGACGCATTGGAAAAAAAGGGTATTCTGGTTGAAGATATCCGCGTAACCTGATATATTCCCGCCATCTACATGAGCGTCCAACCATTCCGTTTCAAGCTGAAAAAAGTTAGTGCCGCGGAGCAGCGCGTGCTTTCGGCCCTTTTTGATTTTCTTCCGAAGACCGGCATGCGCGATAAGTTCGGCAGCTCGGTGCGCGAGGCGTTATCCAAACATCTGGGTGTCGAGGCGGATTACTTCCTGGAGTCGGTGGTGCAGGGGGATTTTTCCGGATTTCTTGAGAAGATGCCGGATCCCGCCGTTCTCGTGGTGCTTGGCATGGCGCCGAGGGAGGGCAAGGTCGTACTTGAGATCGACGATCACCTCGCGGCGCTTCTCATTGAGAAATTGCTTGGCGGGACAGCGGAGACTCCACCCGCACCCAAGCCCCTTTCGGACACCGAACAGGGCGTCCTGCAGTATCTGATCTTACAGGTCTTGGCGCACATCTACCGCATTTGCGGTAACGATGCGCGCCTCCATTTCCGCTTTGAAAGATTCGTTTTTACGCCAAAGGGGCTTAAGGGACAGGTGCCTGACGATGAGGCGGTGTCGGCATTTACCGTCAAGATGACCGTCGGGAAACACAGCGGCTTTGTGCGCCTCTACATGCCTTCCCCCTTGGTCGAACAGCAATATCTGAATGTCCCGATGAAGGGCGAAACGCGCGACGGCGAGCGGGCGTTCATTTTGGAGCGTCTTGGAGAGTTCGCCCATCTCACGGTGCCCCTCTGGGCGGACGCTGGTTTTACGACGGTTTCCGCGACGGAGCTCAATAATCTCGAAGAGGGCGACGTCGTCCTCTTCGACTCGACGGAGCTCATGCTCACGAACACCGGTCCCGCCGGCCGGGTGGTCCTGCGAACCGGCGAAGGAAGACACGGCGGTTTTGTCAGCGAAGTGACGGTCGTGCCGAAAAAGATACACTGCAAGATAGTCGGCGTTAAAAAGGGCGAAGATATCGCGTAGCCACGCCCTTGTAATGACAAGGAGACCTCTATGAAGAAGGAGACCAAGACACCGCCATCGCCCGCCGATTTTGAAGGTTTTGAAGATTGGGGCGATGAGTCGCCGCCGGTCGACCACAAGGAGGATCCTGCTCCGCCGCCCGCGCCGGAAGTCCCCAAGCCGAAGGCGCCCAAGGCGCAAAAGGCCGCGCCCAATCCGGTGCTGGAGGAAACGGTCCATATGTCGGCCGATGTGCCGGTGCATCTTGTGGCGGTGATCGGGAGGACGACCGTTTCGGTCAAGGACATCATGAACTATCAGATGGGACAGATCGTTGATCTGGGCCGCCCGCCGGGAGAGACGGTCGATCTGGTCGCCAGCGGCAAGCTCTTTGCCCGCGGCGAACTCGTGGACATAGACGGCAAACTGGGCGTCAGGATAATCAAGCTCGTGAAATAGCGGACCGGATCCGGGGGAATATGACACATATCCTTTTGCTTTTGGGACAAGTTCCGACGGAGCCCGCCACTGCCGCGTCCGCTGTGGATTTTTCGTGGCTCTTCATCAAGATGCTCCTTGTTCTTGCGATAGTCTCTATCATCGCGGTTCTTTTGCTCAAGTATGCGGTCCCGCGCATCGGTCCGCTCAAGGCCTTCCAGAAGAGCAAGTATTTTTCGGTGCTGGGGCGCTTTGTTCTTGAGCCGAAAAGATCGCTGTATCTTGTCAACGTCGGCAAAAGATATTTGGTGATCGGAGTCTCTGATAATGCTATAAACCTGATAACGGAAATTTCCAAAGAGGAAGCGGAGGGGGGAGCCGTCCAATGACTTCACGCAAAAAACGGGTCCTTTTGGGCGCGGGCATTTCGCTTTTCTGTTTGTTCGTGAGCGGCGCCGCGTACGCGCAGGCCGGCCGCACCGGTGTCTCCAAGCCGCTGGTCCTTCTGGTCGTTTTGGCCGCGCTTTCGCTCGTGCCCTTCATGGTGATGATGATCACCTCTTTTGTGAAGATCGCCGTGGTCTTGGCGCTCATAAGGAGCGCCTTGGGAACGCAGCAGGTCCCGCCCAATATCGTCATTACCGGCATAGCAATGATCCTCACGATCTATATCATGCTTCCCGTCGGCTATGATGTCTATCGCGCAGCGGGAACGGTCATAAATCAGGGCACGAACCAGCCGCTTCTGTCGCAGGCGTCGGTGGAGCTCCTGATTGAGGGCGTAAAGACCGGCAAGGAGCCGGTGCGCCAGTTCCTTTTGAAGAACGTCCATCCGCAGGAGAGGAGCTTGTTCTATAATTTGTCGCTCAAGTTGAGGACGACCGACGAGGACCGGAAAGGGATAACCGACGAAGATTTCATCAACCTCATTCCGGCGTTCGTGGTGAGCGAGCTCACGGAGGCGTTCCAGATCGGCTTCATCATATTCCTGCCGTTCCTCGTGCTGGATCTTGTGATAGCCAACATACTTTTGTCGCTGGGCATGTTCCAGATCTCGCCGATCACCATCTCGTTGCCGTTCAAGCTGCTTCTCTTCGTGCTCGTCGACGGCTGGCATGTGATAGCGAAGGGATTGATATTGGGATACGTATAAAAAGTTTCCCCTCCTTTGTAAGGAGGGGGCAGGGGGGGTAGATCTACCCCGCCTATCCTCCCCTTACAAAGGGGAGGAATTTAATAGTCGTATGGAATACTTCGTTGCAATAGCAAAGCAGACTCTTTTTCTGGCGCTGATACTCACCGGCCCGCCGGTGCTGACCGCGATGCTTGTCGGCCTTGTGATAAGCATCCTTCAGGCGACGACGCAGATACAGGAGCAGACGCTGACGTTCGTTCCGAAACTTGTCGGCGTCGTGGCCACAATGGTCGTTGCAGGTCCGTGGATGCTGGCGCAGCTCATTTCCTTCGCATCGGCGCTCTATGATTCTTTCGCGATCTACGTTCATTAACGTTATCCCTTTTCTATGTTTCAGGAAGTCCTCGCAAATGTTGGCGTCAATATAGATGTGGCGTTCAGTCTGATCTTCCTCACGCTTATCTGGGTGAGGATATTGGGCATGACGTCGGTCATCCCGTTTTTGACGGGTAAACCAGTGCCCAGATATGTGGTTGTCGGCGCCTCGATGGTCATGGCCGTCTATGTCTTTCCGAACATCGTACCGGTCCATCCGCCTCCCCTGGCGGACGATTTCTTAAAGCTATTCATGCTCTATATCAAGGAGGTCTTCTTCGGGGTCTCCATAGGGTTCGCCGTGGCGATATTGTTCTACGCCTTGGAATCGGCCGGCCAGATGATAGACAACCAGCGCGGCATGTCCATCGCCCGCGTGCTGATCCCGCAGCTTGGCGAACAGGGTTCCATCACGGGGACGTTTTTGTTCCAACTCGCTATAGTCGTATATCTGGCCATCGGCGGCCACCGCGTCTTTTTCCAGACCTTTTTCACGAGCTTCAACGTCCTCCCGGTCCTTGATTTTCCGACGACGGGGCCCGGCCTTTTTCCCATGATGGACCTGTTCATACGCATTTCGGGCGAGGTGTTCCTGATAGCTCTGCAGCTTGCCGCGCCGATAATCATAGCCATATTCGTGGCCGATATCATTCTGGGCGTGGCGAACCGCGTGGCGCCGCAGATCAACGTCTGGGAGCTGGGTTTCAACGTTAAGGGCTATGTTGGCGTTCTGATGCTTTTTGTGTCCATCACTATAATAGGGGAGCAGATCCGCTATTATTCGCTTAAATCCAATGTAAACGCCGACCGCGTGATACAGTACCTTCAGGGGAAGGCCCAGATTGAAGGGGAGCCGGTCGTCAAACCGCCCGAAGAAGGTCTGCAAAAACCGGAAACCGGCGTGCCGGCCGTGGTATCTCCATAATCCTACACCCAAACCGACCACCTCACCTTAACCCGATGACGCGATTATAAGCATGGGGTCTCAATACCCCGATTGTGGTTCGGGACACCATTATTAGCTCCGATTTCCTAACCTGGCACCAGTTTGCCCCTTTTTAATAATCATCTAACCATATGATTTTACATCATTTGTCTAAGGTCTAAGGTCTAAGGTCTAAGGTCTCGGACTTGGCATTCAGGTTGCATAGTATAGGTGCGGGATGGGGGTATGACCCCTCCCATAGGAGGATAAAATGATAAGCGCAGGTGATGTGAGAACAATCGAACGTCGTGATGTCAACGGTGATCATCGTGTTGATCAGGCGGATTTCGATAAGCAGGCGGAGGCCATCCAAACTGGTGATACCGTCTCCATTGATGGCGCGGATGCGATAAGTTATGAGCAGTGGAATGCCCAAAAAGATCTCTTGAGGAACAGTTTTCCCGCGATCGCCGAGAACGTAGATCCTGCGACGGCCGAAAGCGAACTGGGCCAGGCGCGTTCGCGCATGGGAACCGAATATGCCGAAGTGCAGCGTCTTGAGCAGCAGCTTAGCACCCTGAAGTCGCAAACGCCTCCGGCTAGCGCAGCGGAGATCCTCGCGGCGGAGCGTGCCTTACAGACGGCAAAAGAGAATCTTGCCAGCCAGATAAGACAGATCCAGCAGCTGAATATCTCCCTTGGAAGGGACAAGAATGACCGCATCGGCGCGGATATTTTAAGATCCGCCGATATGCCGGTCGAGGGAGAAGGCGAATCCAAGGCCACGTTTGCGATGACATCTTCCGGTTCGACGGGACCGGGAACCGGCGCGGGCACGGGCGCCAGGGCCATGGGATTCTCGCCTCCGGCGACTTGGGGCGCAGCGGACCCGTTCGGCGGGAAGGCCTTCACGACCGACGCCTACATGCAGAGCTCGATGATGGAAGACAGCATAATGTCCTCCTTTGACTCGGTCCTCCAGAACCAGAACAAGGGCAAGCAGCTCATGATGCTCTTCTTCTACTTCGCGCGCATGGCGGAGTCCGGAGATCTGGGCGCCATGTATCAGTTCATGAAGTTTTTGACCTACATCATTTCGAAGGACAAGGCGAAGCAGCAGATAGACATGGGCAAAAAGCTGATAGAGCTTCAGGACCTCTCGCGCAAATGGACCGACAAGCTTCTCGGAACGGAGACGAACGCGAACGATCCCAATTCAAGCAACGAGTTCATGAAGACCATGACGCAGGTCAAGAGTGAGACGGACGCTATCGCGACATCGCAGAAACTCATCTCGCAGATGATGGAAGAGTTCAGCCAGATAGTGGAAACGCTCACGAACACCACGAAGTCGGCGCTCGAAGCGAACGGCAGGGTCCTCCGAACGGTGTCCACGATCAGATAACGGCCGGCAAAAAAGTGAACGAACAACGGGGCCTCGGGGGGGAAACCGCCGGGGCCTTTTTTTCAGAAGGCAGTGGCCAGTAAGCAGGAGGCAGTATAAAATGCTTGCCCGTGAAGGGAATGAATGATATTTTCACCACAGATGGTTGATAAGAAACCCCGCGAAAAGAAAAAGAAAATAGATATGCCGATAGGTCTTTCGCCCATGTCGCGCGAAGAGGCCGATGCGGCGATGGCCGATTTTTTCACCGAGCTCGAAGGCCGCCTCAAGAACGTCCCGCCGGAAGAGATCGAAAAAGGCGGCCGGAAGATCAAGGACTACATCGACGGCAAGATCGGCTGGGCGGAACTCTTCAACTTCACGCCGCAGATGCTCTACCAGATGGCGGAGTTCGGATACACGCAGTTCAAGGTCGGACGCTATCAGGATGCGGAAAGGATCTTCAAGGTATTGACGGTCCTTGACTGGAACAATCATTACTACCATTCCATGATGGGAACGATACTTCAGCGCCAGAAACGCTACGGCGAGGCGATAGCAGAGTATTCGCAGGCCATAGAGCTCTTCGCGCAGGACGTCGTCTCCCACACCAACCGCGGCGAGATTTTCATGCTGCACGGGCTCCTGGATGAGGCGGAAGCCGACTTGAAGAGGGCGGTAGAGGCCGATCCGAAGGGCGAGAACAGGTGGGCGAACCGCGCCCGTATGCTGCTTTCCCAGCTGGAGAAAAGGCGAAAAAAGGGGTAAAATTAGCAAGGGGAACGTATGGTGGATCCCGTCCGCACAGGTCGTATTCAGGAGAAGGAGATCCAGTCGGATCTTTCGCGCCTTGAGCTGGCGCAGGCGCTTCGCGAGGCCAACATCTGGGAAGTGAGGGCCAAGCTCCCTTCCAACGTGACCATCCGCGATTTTGAGAACTTCATGGGCGACCAGTGGAAGGCGTGGAAGAGCCAGATAATGCAGGAGTATCAGGTCTATGAAACGGAGGGCGCCGTCACCGAGCCCTCCATCAGGGATTTTCCCGTCCATTCCGAAGGGTCGTCCCTCTCGTCGGGAGAGGGTGGCGAGTTCTTGAAGGGGATGATGGCTTCCTTGGGCAGGGGGGCTGGCAAGGCCGCGACCGCTGAAGGCGAGGGGGCCGCCAGCTTGGAAGAGCTCTCGGATATGGCCGAAGGAACCCTTGGCGAATGGGACGCGTTCACGAACGATATGTGGGGCCAGATATTCGACGCCCAGATGGTCCAGGATTATCAGCAAAAGATGGGCGAGATACAAAGCGAGGTCCAGCGCATAATCGCGATGGCGAAGGCCGGTCAGATAGATCCGGAGTATGTTCTCATCGCCCTGGCCAAGGTGAACGTGACGAAGAACGGTTGTCTCATGACATGGCTCGGCAAAAAGGCGTTCATGACCAACGAGACCATGACCCGTATAGCGGATGAGCTCAAGAAGACGCCCACGAGCGATCCGACCTACACCAGCAGGATGTACGACGTCCAGTCCAGAACGAGGGACGGGGCCTATCAGTTGCAGATGCTGACGATGGACATGCAGAAGGTGATGCAGGACGTGGCCGGCGTGCTTGAACAGGTTCACGGTTTCATGGGCGAGATAAACAGGACGCGGCGCGAGATAATACAGAAATTCACGGCGACATAATATGACAGACGAACTGATCGAGGCAAAGGGCAAGCGCACACAGATCATAGATCCCA
>DYJF01000011.1:0-7486 GCA_020723205.1 Bdellovibrio sp. | reverse complement strand
GCACCTGACGGAGATACTCCTGGCCTTTCTGGAGGACAAGATAAGTCTTGCGGAGATGAAGGGCATCTCGCGCGAGGACCTCTTCCGTCTTGCGGAGGCCGGTTTCACGAAGCTCAAGCACGGCCGGCTGGAGGAGGCGGAGAAGATCTACCAGGGGCTCATCCTTCTGGACCACCGCAATGCATATTTTCACGCGGTCATGGGCGCCATCCATCAGAAGAAGGGCAGGCCCATCGAGGCGATCATGGAGTACGGGCAGGCGATCCGGCTTAATAAGGGCGATCTGTCGGCCTATGTGAACCGCGGCGAGATCTATCTAAGGCACAAGAACTACAAGAAAGCGGCGGAAGACTTCCGGACGGTCATCATCTTGGATCCGGCGGGCAAGAACCTCTGGGCGAACCGCGCGCGCTCACTGGTCGTCGCCATAAAGAGGCAGATGGAAATGGACCGCGGCGGAAGGCGCAGGACGGTAACGGTCACCTAATCTTCCTTCGAAGGTATCCCGTACTTCTTCAAGAGATTTCTCAAATGTTTGCGGTCTATCTTCGCCTCGCGCGAGGCCTTCGAGAGATTGTGGTTGTTGCGCTTTAAGAGGTCGACGAGGTATTCCTTTTCGAACGATTCCACTATCTTCTGCTTCGCGTCCTTGAAGGGGACGTCGGGTTCCACCTTCATTCGCTCCGTGCGCTCCTCGCCGTGGGACATCTCCGCAAAGATGAAATCGAGCGCCGGCTTCGATATGGTCTCCCCCTCTACGAACGAGCAGGCCCGTTCGATGACGTTCGAAAGTTCCCTGACGTTGCCCGGCCATTCGTAGCGTGCGAGCACCTTGAGCGCGTCGTCGTCGACTTGGTGACCTTGAGTTTTCCGTCCGGCTGCAGGTTGAACTTGCCGCTCTGGAGGAACCTCTCGACGAGCGGCGGGACGTCCTCGACGCGCTCGCGCAGCGACGGCAGCGATATCTTGACGACCGAGAGGCGGTAGTAGAGGTCCTCGCGGAAGCGTCCCTCTTCGATCTCTTTTCTCAAATTGCGGTTCGTGGCGCAGACGACGCGCACGTCTATCTTGACGGGGACGTTGGAGCCGACGCGCTTGATCTCGCGCTGTTCGAGCGCTCGCAAAAGCTTGGGCTGAAGGTCGAGCGTCAGTTCGCCGATCTCGTCCAAGAATATCGTGCCGCCGGTCGCTTCCTCGAACGCGCCTCGTCTGGATTTTACGGCGCCTGTGAAGGAGCCGCGCTCGTGGCCGAAGAGCTCGCTTTCGATGAGGTTCGGGGCCACCGAGGAGCAATCGAACACTATGAACGGTTTTCCCTTTCGCTGACTGTTCTCGTGAATGGCGCGCGCGACCAGCTCCTTGCCGGTGCCGGTCTCGCCCTCTATGATGACCGTCGCGTGCGTCGGCGATATCTTTTCCAATATCGAAAATATCTGCCGCATCTTGGTGCTTCTTCCCACGAGGGTCCCGAAGGAATCGCGGGCCGACGGCTCGATGCTTATCTTTTCGTCGAAGGCGACGAATTCGAGCGTAGTGTTGCCGACCTTGATTCGGTCGCCGGGCGCCAGATAGGCCTCCTTCACGCGCGTGCCGTTGATGAAGGTCCCGTTCGTCGAGTCGAGGTCGCGGAGTTCGAAGGCGTCCTGCTGGTACTTGATCTCGATGTGGTTCCTGGAAACGGTCGTGTCGGTCAGAACGAGGTCGTTATCCTCGCGCTTTCCGACGGTGAGCTGGTTCCTGTTGAGAGCCACCTTTTTGCCGCGGTTCGGCCCGTCGACGACCACCAGCTGGCACTTCCTCAAGGAGACCACGGAAGGGCCCTCTTCGAGCTTTAAAAGTTCGGTCTTGAACTCGAGTTCTTTCTCTCCCATTTTTAACTCCTTATTCTTCCTCAAGAACGACGTTGAAGCTCTTGTTGCCCTCGCTCATCTGGAAGCTCGTCGACCATGTCTTGTAGCCGGGAAGCGAAACGGAGACACTGTGCGATTTGTCGCGCCTGACGCCTCTGATAGTAACAGGCGTCTTAGCGGGGATTGCCTGACCGTCGAATACGACGCTTGCGCGGGGCGGAGTGGAGGATAAAGATACTTCGCCCATAACGTCCGAAAGATTTATGTCGGTCAGGTTCACCTTCTCGCCCGGTTTCACCGTGATTTTTTTGGAAAAGCGCGTCAGTCCCTCCTTGGATACGATGACGGAGACCGAGCCGGGGGCCACGCTTGCCGTCAGCGGGGTCTTGCCCTTGAACTCCGCGTTGACGAAGACGTCGGCGCCGGAGGGGTTGGACGATATCCTTATTTGCGCCGGCGTTCCGGGCGCCGTTCCAGCCGGAGGCGGAGTTGTCTCGACCGGTTTTTCGATCTCTGAAGGTTTCTCGGCCGGCTTCGGGGCCGTCTTGAGCTCGCCCTGCACCGACATCGGCTTCACGCTGGCGATCGTGATCTTCTTCGACCAGCGCTCATATTCGTCCTTCGCGAGTCCCACGGTGTAGCTCTTGCCAACCTTGAGCTTGTCTATGGTCGCGGGCGTCTGCTTGCCGGTCGCCCTGCCGTCGAGAATGATCCTGGCCCCGGAGGGATTAGATGTGACGTTGATCTGTCCGAACTCCTCTTTGGCCGCCTCTGCCGCAGGCGGCGGCGTCGCGGGAGGTAAAGCCGGAGCGGTCGGCGTCGCAACGGCCGGAGGAGGCGCTGCCGGAGGGAGCGGGGGAGGAATAACGGGCAAAGGAGCGGAGGGCTCCGTTGCGGGCGCCTTGCCCGAGGGTTTCAGCACGGCCGAAAACTTTTGCGGTTTCAGGGACGTCAGGTTCACGACCTGTTCAAAATCCTCGTATTCCGGCTTGGACATCGTGATCTTGTGGTCGGTGTTGAGTTCGATGTCCTCGATCGTCGCAGGAGTGGTCTGTCCGGTCGTCTTGCCGTCGACGAGTATCGCAGCGCCGGGCGGGTCCGATATGACGTTAAGTATCCCGCCCGCCTGCTTTAACTCCATCTGCAGAGGGACCGGCTCCGCGGAGGTGATCTTAACGCTCTTCTCGACCGGCTTGAAATCATCCTTTTCGAGACGCACCAGATATTGCGTGCCGAGCTTGAGATCGGGGATCGTTGCGGGCGTCGTAAGTTTCGTGTCGCGGCCGTCGAGCAGCACCTTTGCTCCCTCGGGCACCGATGTGACGTTCAGCATGCCGATTGCCGGCGCCTCTTTCTTCTCCCAGAAGCGCGCTGCCGGCACGAAACGGACGAGGCCGTACGCGGCGGCTGCAAGGATCGGAAGGGCCGCGACAGCGAGCGGCCATTTGACGCCCTTTTTGGGTTTCACGCGGCGACGCTCGGTCGTGACCTCTTTTTCGACACCGGCGGCCGCCGGTGCGACCATCGTTTCGATCTGCGCCTCCGGGACCTGGGGCTCTATGGGCGTGACCGACGTTTCGCGGTGGACGATCTCCTGCTGCTTTGCGCCCTCGGCGACATTCATAGAGGCGGTCTGCGACTCCAGCGCGGCCTCTCTTGCGCGTCTGATCTGTTCGTCCTTGAGTTCCGCAACGAAGACCTCTTTTATGAAGGCGGCGAGCTTGCGCGGCGAGAAATCAAGATATGTCGAATAGAGATATTTCGTAAGCTCGATTTGGAGGTCGCCCGCGTTCTGAAAACGGTCCTCCGCCTTATAGGCAAGGGCCTTGGCGACGACCCACTTTATCTGCTGCGGGATCGTTGCAGGAAGTTTTCCCTCCTCGATCCTTGTCGTCCGGATCTTTTTGAGCACTTCGAACTGCGACTCCCCGGTATAAAGCTTGGAGTTGGTCAGCATCTCATAGAGGAGGATGCCTGCGGAAAAGATGTCGGTCCTGTGATCGATCGCTTTGCCCAGCGCCTGTTCCGGCGACATGTATGCGATCTTTCCCTTGAGGATTCCGGCCATCGTGTGCGAGATGTTCATCTGCGCCTTCGCGATGCCGAAATCCACGATCTTCACCTCGCCCTCGTAGGAGATGAGGATGTTCTGCGGGGAAACGTCGCGGTGGACGATGTTCAGCGGCTGGCCGTTCGCGTCGGATTTCCTGTGCGCGTAGTCGAGCCCCTTGCACATCTCGGAGATTATGTAGACGGCGATCTCCGGCGGGACGTTCATCTGCGCCTCGCGGCACCGGTACATGATGTCGCGCAGATTGATGCCGTGGATGTACTCCATCGAGATGAAGTAGTCGTCCCCTACCTTTCCGAAATCGTAGACCTGCACGATATTGGCATGTGAGAGGAGGACCGAGAGCTTCGCCTCGTCGGTCAGCATCGTGATGAAGTCCTTGTCGGCGGCGCAGTGCGGGAGGATGCGTTTGATCGCCAGAAGCTTCTCGAACCCGTCCACGCCGAAAGTCTTGGCCTTATAGATCTCCGCCATCCCGCCGACGGCGATCTTTTCGATCAGATAGAATTTGCCGAACTGTTTGGGCTCGAATCCGTTCATTTTAAACCTTTCAGCGCGGTCTCAAGGCGAATATGATCGCAAGTGCCAGTATTGTGATCCCCAGAAGATAAGCGGCAAGGACGAACCATTGAAAACGGCCTGTCGTGCGGTTCACAAGCCCAAGCGACGCCGGAAAAGAACCTTTTTTCACCGGTCCGGCCGTGGTTTTTGCCTCGCGCCGGAGCTCTTTCATTTCCCACGAGCCGCTCGTCGGCTCCATCTGCACAAGACCCATCTCCACCGGATCGCTCTTGGCCCAATAGTTCTCCGGCACCGGTTGCCCGCGCTTCAAGAGCCGTACCTTCATGTACTCTTCGAGCCGCGGGATGAGGAAGAGGACCGGCTCCGAGGTTCTTCCGTCCTTCCAGACGACGGTCGCCTCCAGGATCCCCATGCCGCTTTTTAACGAAGCGCTTCGGTAGAGGACCTTGGCTATCCTGTCGCGCGGGACGCGCACCGGCTTTATCGTCATCGCTCGGCCGCGGTATTTTCCCCACTCCGAGGAGGAGGCGCTTTTCTGGTAGTGCTCCTCACCCTCTTCGTACTCCTGCCGCCTTGACTGGTCCTCCTTGGCCTCTTTGGAGGGCAGGACCTGATAGGCGGGGGGCGCTTGCGGTCTGTCGATCTTTTCGACCATTACTTGTCCGGTTTTGTCTTGGTTTCTTTTTTAGTCGAGCCGGTTTTTGCCGATGAATAACCGTCCTTGTACCAGCCGTTTCCCTTGAGCGCGAAGCTCGCGGCGGAGACGAGTCGCTTAACGGGTCCGCCGCAGTCGGGGCATTTCGTTATGGGCGGATCGCTGATCTTCTGAAAATATTCAAAATTTTTCTTACATTTGCCGCACTGATATTCGTAGGTTGGCATGGTACCTCAACCCTCCATCAAAACTGGGTAGTCGAGTCACCATTTAACGCATTTAGGCCTGAATTGTAAATAGATTTTTCGTCAATCTCTAAGACGTCTCAATTGCCTCGAGCGTTTCGTTGCGGCACCGATGGCGTCGGAAACGAGGTTCCAGAACTTCTTTTGCTTGAATACCTTCATGGCGGCCCATGTTGTTCCTTTTTTGGATGTGACCCTCAAGCGCAGTTCCTTGGGGTCTTCACCTTGCGAGGCGAGTTCGGCGGCTCCGTATACGGTCTGTTGCGTAAGCGCGTTCGCGAGTTTCGGCGTGAGCCCCAGTTTTTTGCCGGCAGCGGTCATGGCTTCCATCATGGCAAAGATGTAAGCGGGGCCGGTCCCTGAAAGCCCTGTGATGACATCCATGAGGCGCTCCTCGCGGACGTCCACGGTGGTGCCGACCGCCTGAAATATCTGGTGGGCGAAGCGACGGTAGCGCTCCTGTATCCTTGGTCCGCAAAAGATTGCGGAGACCCCCTGATCTACGACCGCGGGAAGATTGGGCATCACCCGGATGAGCTTCGGTTTCGATCCCAAGCCGCGGCGCAGCTTTTTCACGTCGACGCCCGCCGCTATGGAGATCATAAGATGGCCGTTATTGGCAAAGGACCGTATCTCCTTCAACAGATCGTCCATGTTCTGCGGCTTCACGGCAAGGATGACCGTATCGGTTGAATTCATGACCTCTTTGTTGGAGCGGGTCGTGTGTATGCCGTAGGTCTTCTCAAGGCGGACGAGCCGCGAGCGGCGGCGGGCGGAGGCGATTATCTCGTAGGAGCGCACGAGCTGCGAGCGCAAAAGCCCGCGTATCAACGCTTCGCCCATATTTCCGGCGCCGATTATACCGATGATATAGTTGTCTTTCATGTTCTCTCCCCGAATATCGCCGTTCCGACGCGTATTATAGTCGCGCCCTCCTCGATGGCAACCTCGAAATCATGGCTCATGCCCATTGAAAGTTCCATCATCGATTCGGGCGTTATTTTCATTGCGTTGAGCTCGCTCAAGAGCAGCTTGAGTTTTTTAAAATAAGGGCGGCCGAACTCGGGATCGGGAACGTAAGGCGGTATTATCATAAGCCCGCGAAGAACGATGTTTTTAAAGTCGCGGAGGCCGCGAACGAGCTTTTGAACGTCCCCCTGCGCCACGCCCGATTTAGTTTCCTCGTCGCCGATGTTGACCTCGATCAGGCAATTGACGGGACGGCCCGCGCGCTTATCGACCGCCTCCGCAAGTTCCAGCGAATCGATCGTCTCTATCCACGACACGATAGGCGCCACCAGCTTCGCCTTGTTCTTTTGCAGATGGCCGATGAAATGCCATTCAATCTGGTCTTGCGTCTCGCGTCTCGCGTCTCGCGTCCCAAGTTGTTCATATTTGTCTTTCAGCTCCTGCGCGTAGTTCTCCCCGAAGACCCGCTGTCCGGCAGCGACCGCCTCGATCACGTCGTCCGCCGGTTTCGTCTTGCTCACTGCAACGAGTTTGATCCCGGAAGGGTCCCGCCCGGCGCGCTTTGACGCCGATTCGATACGACCGCGAACGGTTTTCAGATTTTCCGAGATATTTCCCATCGAGGCGGACAAGTTTGCACTATTAAATGATGGTGCGCAAGGGGGAGAAAAAGAACGATGGCCTTACGACGGGAGGCGTTATCCTGAAAACGCTGCCGAACTGCGGCATCATCCTGAACAGCGGCATCTGGCCGCCATTGCCTATCCTTCCCGAACCGCCTCCGCTCTTTCGACCGTAATGTTCCTTGAGAAATGTGTCCGCAGAGGCGAAGAGGGCCATCTTCCGCGCGGCCCTCTTGTCGAATATGGGCCTTATGTGGTTCCAGACGCGGCCGGCCGTTCTCATGAACTCGGAGCGGAAATCCGGATGTCTTGAATTCGTGAGATGCTCCATCTCTTTTACCGCCCTTGTAAGGAGCTCGCGGCTGACCGGCACCAGAGGCCTCATTGCCGCCGCGTGTATGACGCCGTCCAGAAGCGCGCGTCCGGCCCGCCTCGAGAAAAGGAAATTCAAAAAGAACGCCACAAGATCGGTCTCGCCGTCTCGGAGAAGCACGGCCATGGACATCTTGCGGGCGTCGTTTAAGTCGGCCTCCAGGGGCAGCGTGCGCACG
>DYJF01000078.1 GCA_020723205.1 Bdellovibrio sp. | reverse complement strand
ATCAGATCGCTGGAGGATGATCCGGAGCTGACGCTGGCGGAGGGGGAGTCGGTGAAGACAGGCGATTACTCCCAGTATCTCCGCTATGCCATCCGCGAGGCGTCCAAAAGGATATTCGAGAAGGCGGGTCAGGACTCGAACCTCCACGGCATGGGCACCACCACGGTCGCGCTGCTTTTCAGGAACAACAAGGCCTATATAGCCAACGTCGGCGATTCCCGTGTTTACAGGGTCCGGGGCAAAAAGATAAATCAGATCACAAAGGACCATTCTTTGGTCGGCGAGCAGATCAGGGCGGGGCTGCTTTCGGCGGACGACTCCCGGGCGCATCGTCTCAAGAACATCATCACCCGGTCGGTGGGGTTTCAGGAGGAGGTGGATTCCGACGTGGACATCAGGCCTGTCAAGGCCGGCGACCGCTTTCTTATGTGCACGGACGGGCTTTCAAATCTGGTCGGAGAGGATGAGATGAGGGACGTTATACTCAATAACGAGCCCATGGCCGCTGTAATGCGGTTAATCGACATTGCCAACGAACGGGGCGGGGATGACAATATAACGGCCATTTTGGCGGAGGTCGTGGATCTCGATAACGCCACGGATTCCTTGGAGGATTCGCCTCCCTCCGACGACGACTCCACTCTAGGTATTTGAAAATATTGAATATTTCTTGGGTTGACAGTGTTGCCGCGCTGTGTTACCCAAAGCGTAGTTGTTCAAGGCAGGTTCAATCGCTCCCTCTCAATAAACTAATCGGTAGAAGCTAAGGAATATTTATCTGGCGAATGAAGAAAAAAGCCACTGAACGATACAGCATACTCATAGTTCCGAGGGGAAGATCCCCGATAAGGCGTTTTGAGGTTTCGATCAAGGCCTTGGGGGTTCTGCTTGCCCTCTGTTTGTGTCTTTTCGCCTTCCTGACGGTCTCTGTAGCTGGCCTTGTCCATTACAGGAACGCCTTCAGATCCACTGAAGACCTAAGGGTGGATGCGGCGGGTTATAAGCTCCAAAGCTCCAAGTTGGCCTCGAAGATCGCTATGCTTGAAGATACCGTCGGGCGGACCGGCCGTTTTGCCGCGAAGCTCGAATCGGTCCTCAAGACGGGCGACCATGCCCAATCGGGCGAAGGCCCGGTGGACGAAGAGGACTGGCTGCCTTCCGCGGAAAAAGAGGAAGGCAGATTCAAACTGATGGACAAGGCGTGGCGCTCCCCTTTCAACGAGCCGTTCGCGTCCAAGTTCGAACTGAAACTCGACAATCTGGCGGAGCTGGCATCGGGCGCTGAATCCCGTCTGAACAACGTGTTCGTCATGCAGCAGGACCGCCTGTTCTTCTGGGCGTCTTTGCCTTCGATCTGGCCGACGCGCGGGTGGGTAACGTCAACGTTCGGGGACTGGCGCTCTTTCCGTCTGCGTGCCGGCGGACACAGCGGCAGGTGGCATGAGGGCATCGATATCGCGGCTCCGCACGGGACGCCCATTATGGCCTCGGGCGACGGTCTTGTAACGTTCGTGGGATACCGCTCCGGCTACGGCAATATGGTGGTCGTCGACCACGGCAACGGTATATCCACGGTCTATGCGCATTGTTCCACTGTGTTCGTCGACGAGGGCAAGCGCGTCGGACGCGGCATGGTAATAGCCGGCGTCGGCAATACAGGGCGCTCAACAGGGCCGCACCTCCACTACGAGGTCCACGTGGACGGCGTGCCGGTGAATCCCATGAACTATATCGTCGAGAACATGTAGCTTGAAAAAATGACTTGGGGATAGCCCCGGCTTGGGAAATAAGAGCCGGGGCTTTTTTATGGCTTTGCTTGCTTTCCTTATTGTTTTCACCTAGATTCTTCCGACCTCATGATCACATCCCTATTCAAGAAGGTCTTCGGAACGAAGAACGAACGCGAGCTCAAGAGGATCCGTCCCATAGTTGCGCGCATAAACGACCTTGAAAAGGGTCTGAAGTCCCTTTCGAACGCGGAACTCGTCGCTAAGACCTCCGAGTTCAAGGGCCGCATAGCCGGCGGCGAGGCGCTCGAATCGATCCTGCCTGAAGCGTTCGCTGTCGTCCGCGAGGCGTCTATAAGGACCCTGGGGATGCGCCACTTCGACGTGCAGATGGTCGGCGGCGTCGTCCTGCACGAAGGAAAGATATCGGAGATGAGGACGGGCGAGGGAAAGACGCTGGTCGCGACCCTTCCCGTGTATCTGAACGCGTTGACCGGTAAGGGCGTGCACGTCGTGACCGTCAACGATTACCTGGCGCGGCGCGATGCGGAATGGATGGGGGCGATCTACAAGTTCCTGGGTCTTTCGGTCGGAACGATCGTGCACGGGCTCTCGGACGAGGAGAGGAAGGCGTCCTACGGCGCGGACGTCGCGTACGGCACCAACAACGAGTTCGGCTTCGATTATCTGCGCGACAACATGAAGTACGAGCTCTCGCAGTACGTGCAGCGGGAGCTTAACTTCGCGATAGTGGACGAAGTGGACTCCATCCTCATAGACGAGGCGAGGACCCCTCTCATCATCTCCGGACAGGCCGAACAGTCGACTGACCTCTACTATATCATCAACGGAATAATCCCGTATCTCAAGCAGGAGAGGGACTACACGCTGGACGAGAAGTCCCGCGCCGTCATGCTGACGGAACAGGGGGTCGCCAACGTCGAAGGGCGGCTCAACGTCTCCAATCTCTACGATCCCGCCAACATAAACCTTCTGCATCACGTGAACCAGGCGCTTCGCGCGCACACGTTGTTCAAGCGGGACGTGGACTATGTCGTCAAGGACGATCAGGTAATGATCGTGGACGAGTTCACGGGACGGCTCATGCCCGGCAGGCGCTGGAGCGACGGGCTGCATCAGGCGGTCGAGGCGAAGGAGAGCGTGAGGATAGAGAACGAGAACCAGACGCTCGCCACCATCACGTTCCAGAACTATTTCAGGATGTACAAGAAGCTCGCCGGCATGACGGGGACCGCGGACACGGAAGCGGCGGAATTCGCGAAGATCTACAATCTCGAAGTGATGATCATCCCCACGCACATGCCGATGATAAGGATGGACAATCCCGACGTCATCTACAAGACCGTCGACGCGAAGTTCAAGGCGGCGGTCGAGGAAATAAAGGAGCTCCACGAAAGGGGCCAGCCGGTCCTCGTGGGCACGATCTCGATCGAGAAATCGGAGCTTGTGTCGAAGATGCTCTCCCGCTACGGCATCCCGCACCACGTCCTGAATGCCAAGCAACACGAGAAGGAGGCGGAGATCGTGGCGCAGGCGGGCCGTCACAAGGCGGTGACGATCTCGACGAACATGGCCGGCCGCGGCACCGACATCATTCTTGGCGGCAATCCCGCTTTTCTCGCGCGCGCCAAGGTTGGCAAGGACGCTTCCGAGGAGGAATATCAGAAGATGCTCTCCGAGTTCAGAAGGACCTGCGAGAGCGAAAAGCAGAAGGTCATCGCCGCGGGCGGTCTTCATATCCTGGGCACGGAGCGCCACGAGGCGAGACGCATCGACAACCAGCTGCGCGGCCGTTCGGGCCGTCAGGGAGACCCGGGTTCCTCGCGTTTCTATCTTTCGCTCGAGGACGACCTTCTTCGCATATTCGGCGGCGAGCGCATCTCTTCCATGATGGAGCGCCTCGGCATGGAGGAGGACGAGGAGATAACCCATCCATGGCTCACGCGCGCGATAGCCAACGCGCAGAAAAAGGTGGAGGGCCACAACTTTCTCATCCGCAAGAGTCTCATCGAGTACGACGACGTGATGAACCAGCAGCGCAGGTCGGTCTATAAGCTGCGCAGGGAGATACTCGCCGGTTCGGACACCAAGGACATGGTCATGGACCAGATAGACCAGGTCGTCACGGCGAACATAGAAGAGGACCTCCCCGACCGTCTTGATACTTCTTTCGAACCGAAAACCTTCGAGGATAAGGTGCGCGGCACGTTCAACATGCCGTTCGCTTTTCAGGAGGTGCCGGAGGAGAAGAGAACGCGCGACGGCATCGGCCAGTACCTCTATGACAGGGTCGTCGCCTACTACGACGAGCGCGAGGGGGTGAACTCCGTTCCCATCATGCGCGAGGTCGAAAAGATCATACTCCTCCAGACGCTGGACTCTCTGTGGAAGGATCATCTGCTGCAGATGGACCATCTGAAGGAGGGGATAGGGCTTCGCGGTTACGGGCAGAAGGACCCGCTGCTGGAATACAAAAAGGAAGGTTACCTTCTGTTCCGCAACATGATGGACCAGTTCGTGGTCGACGTCGTTCAGAAATTGTTCCGCGTGCAGGTCACGACCGAAGAGAGCGTCGCGCGCGCCGCCGCGGCCGGAAGGGCAAGGCAGCAGACGCAGATATCCCACAAGGAGATAACCGCCTTTGCGAAGGACGCGCCCGCGGAATCGAAGGGCGACTTCGGGGCGGATATCAAGACCGTGCAGCACACCGGGCCCAAAGTGGGCCGCAACGACCCCTGTCCGTGCGGATCCGGCAAAAAATACAAAAAATGCTGCGGCAAATAGCGCGCCTCGCCGACGTTGCCGCTTCGCCAGCTTCCTTACGGCCAACTCTTCTTAGGTCCTTCTGGAACCCCAGCCATGGGACGCTTCTCATTTTCACATGAAGTTCGTGTGAACAGGAGAAGCGTCCCCTTGCTTATACCAAGCCAGGACCCTTCGAAGAGTTGCCCTACGTCAGCTGGCGGAGCAGCATGGCCTGTCTTCTACGGACCGTAGGTTTCTGTATCACCGCAGGCGGCGCAGGGCAGCTTTTTTCCAGTCTCCCGGCTTAGGTGAAGCTCACCAGATCACAGAAGGAGCGGAGGGAGACGAAAAAAGGTGGCCGAGAGCCGCCTTCGGTCTGCGCATCTTTCGAGACGCGTTGCGTGTTCCGAAAGCCGCCGGTCGTCTGTGGGGGCTTATTCTGCTTGGAATTTCAAATTCCGGTGTGATATAAGACGTTTATATGGCAGATGAAGCGCCCGCGCAAAGGGTAGGTTTTTCTTTCTCCAATTTCAACGAGGTGATCACCAAGTACAGCGACGTCGTGCTCGCGGTGCTGGTCATCTTGGTGGTCGGGATGATGATCATCCCGCTCCCGACGTGGATCATGGATATCCTGCTCACGATCCAGATCACCCTGTCGGTCGTCATTATACTCGTTGCCCTTTACATAACGGAGACGTTGCGCATCGCGTCCTTTCCGACGATCCTGCTTATCACGACGCTTTACCGCCTTTCGCTCAACATTTCTTCCACGAGGTTGATCCTCGCGCAGGCGGACGCCGGAGAGGTCATCCGCACGTTTGGCCAGTTCGTCGTGCGCGGCAATTACGTTGTGGGCGGCATCCTCTTTTTGATCGTTACCCTCATCAACTTCATCGTCATCGCGAAGGGCGCCGAGCGTGTTTCGGAAGTGGGTGCCCGCTTCACGCTTGACGCCATGCCGGGAAAACAGATGTCCATCGACGCCGACCTGCGCGCGGGCATCATCAACATGGAGCAGGCGATCGCCCGCAGGATGCAGCTGCAGCGCGAATCGCAGTTCTACGGCGCGATGGACGGCTCGATGAAGTTCGTGAAGGGGGACGCCATAGCGGGCATGGTGATCATCCTCATCAACATCATAGGCGGGTTCATCATAGGTGTGGCCCAGAGGGGGATGTCCTTCACGGACGCGATACAGGTCTATTCTCTTCTGACGATAGGCGACGGCCTCGTGCAGCAGATACCGGCCCTCATCATTTCGGTCTCCGCCGGTATCGTCGTGACCCGCGTCGCCTCCGAGACCGAGGCCTCCAATCTGGGCCGCGAGATCGTGACGCAGATGACCGCTTACCCCAAGGCGCTCATCATTGCGGCGGTGCTCTTGGGCATCATGGCGATAATCCCCGGTCTTCCCAAGATACCGTTCATCATAATGTCGCTCGCGGTCGGCGGAGTCGCGGCGATGCTCATAAAGTCGAAGAAACAGGTGGTTCAGGAGATAATGGACACGCCGAGGCAGGACGTTGTGAAGAAGGCGGTGAAGAAGCACGGGGACGTGCTGCCGTTCATCATGCCGTCGCCCATTTCTCTCGAGGTGGGAAGCGCCATCATCCCGTTCGTGGACGACTCGCAGGACGGGGGCCGCTGCATCA
>DYJF01000010.1 GCA_020723205.1 Bdellovibrio sp. | reverse complement strand
TGCGGCTCTTCGGATAATCCTTGCGCAGGGCGTGGCCCTCGAACTCGTTGTAGCAAAGTATCCGTTTCAGGTTCGGATGGCCCTCGAATTTGATCCCGAAAAGATCGAACGCCTCGCGTTCGAACCAGTCAGCCGCCTTCCATATCCCCGTCACGGTCGGAACGACGGCGTCATCCGCGTGGACACGCACCTTCACGCGCAATCTCTTCGCCTTGTCCACCGAGTAGAGATGATAGACGACTTCGAAGCGGTCCTTGCGGTCCGGATAGTCCACGCCGCACAGGTCAGTCAGCATGTCGAAGCCAAGCCCGTCGTAGAGATATTTGCAGACGCGCAAGAGTTCCCCGCGGCCGACGACGCACGTCTCATCGCCGCGAAAATCCGACGTCTCTGCGATCGCATCCCCGAATTTCTCAATCAATTTGTCTAATATCTCTTTCATATTGGGTTTTCACTCCCACCTCTGCGAACCGGACTTTTTTTCCCCTGCCGGTTCGGACTGAACGTCCGGCGCCGCTTGCGGTTCCGCCTTCGTCTTCGACTTCTTTGCCGGGGCCTGCGGCGACGCCTCCGCCGGAGGCGCCTGCTGCCAGCCCGGCTCGCCTAGTCCCCTCTGCGTTGCCGTCAATGACGGCTTGGGAATGGGCGAACCCCATTTGTCGGGCGAACCGCCCACCGAGTCCTGCAGGATGCTGTACGTCTCGCCGTCGTCCTGATTGTTCTTCAGGAGACTTAGTTCGTTCTGCGCCGCCTTCCCTTCGAACGTACCGGAATATTTGCCCGCTATCTTCTCGAACGTCTTGAGCGCCTCCTGCCTGTACGGCTCGGCCTTTACGATGAGCTCGTCAGGAGAGAACTGTTCGTTATAAAGGACCCAGCTCCACGAGCGGTGGATGTACCAGATGTCCTGATTGACCCTCGCCGAAAGGAGCATCGCCTTCCTGCCCAGCTCCCCGCTTGAATGCTTGTCCATAAACGACTTCACCTTAGGAAGCACGACCGAAGGGTGGCCGACCAGGTCCTTGAGCAGGAGCTGAAACTCCGCTTCTCCCGCCTCTTTGGAACCTTTATATTTGCTTAAGATCTCCTTGTAGTGAATGCCCGTGTAAGGCACATAGGCGATGTCCGTGATGAATTTGAACGCTCCGGCGCCGTAGATGGAATTCAGTTTCTCCGCCTCGGCCTGCGCGCAGCCGGAATTTGCGCTGGAACTTTTGCCCCAATAGCACGTCTTCTCGGCGCGCTCGCTGAAGAGGTCCTGCAGGCGGTCAAGCGATCTTCCCAAAAGGAGCAGCGCCTCCGGCGAGGGGTTGGTCCTGACGATGCGCGCAAGCGCCTGCGCGCCCGCCTCCACCTGACCGGACATGATCATGTTCTTGGCGTTGTCGAAATCGGAGGCGGCGGCCGTTCGAGCAAGAAATAGAAAACAGAGAACGAACAGGCACCCGGTCTTGCGTCTCGTGTCTCGCGTCTTGTATCTCATATCTTCTCCCTTCCCAATATTCCCTTCTGTATCTTGACGATCGCATCGAACAATTGTTCCGGCCGCGGCGGGCAACCGGGGACGTAAATATCCACGGGGATTATCTCGTCTATCCCTTGTATCGTGTGATAGTTGTCATAAAAGCCGCCGCACGTAGCGCATGCCCCGTATGCGACGACCCACTTCGGGTCCCCCATCTGTTCGTAGATGCGTTTGAGTATCGGTGCCTGCTTGTATGAGATCGTTCCCATCACGAGCAGAAGGTCCGCCTGACGCGGCGAGAACCTGACAAGTTCCGCTCCGAATCGCGATATGTCGTAGCGCGAAGAGACCGCACCCATGAACTCGATGGCGCAGCAGGCGGTCCCGAACGGCATCGGCCACAAGCTGTACTTCCGCGCCCAGTTGAGCACGTCCTCGATCTTCGTAGTTATGAAGTTGCCGGGCGCCATTATTCTTCCCAATCAAGGGCTCCCCTCCCCCAAGCGTATACCAAACCCAAAAGCAGTATCCCCAAGAACACCGCGGCCACGGTAAAGGCCAATGCGCCCTCGCCGGCCGCCTTGAACTCACGAAACACTACGGCCCACGGGTACAGGAACACGACCTCGACATCGAACACAATGAAAAGTATCGCCACAAGAAAAAATTTTACGGAAAAACGGCGCCGTGGGCTTCCTATCGGGTCGAGGCCGCATTCGTAAGGCAGAAGTTTCTCGGTGCTCTTGCGTCCCGACCCCAATAGCGCGGAGATCAGAACGATGCCCAAGGCGACGGCCGCCGCCAAGGCGAACAGGACCAGTATTGATATTGCGTTGATTGACATCGCCCCAAAAATACGGAATTTCGATTTTACTATCAGGGTTTAGAAGTGATGACAATACATAATAATGCAGCAATTACGAGCGTCAGCGCGGCGATCAGCAGTGCGGGAAAAAGGCCGAAAAGGGGTATCATTATGACGGCTGCGAGTACGGAGCCGACGGAGGCGCCGAGATAGTCGGAGAAATTAACGAGCCCGGCCGATCTTCCTATCTGTTTTTTAACCCCCACCAGCCGGTCCGCCGCGATCTGATAGATAAGGCCGGCAAGCGCGCCGCAAAGAAAATTGGCGAGCGTAAAACTTACGCCCGAGACTAGGAAGAGAAGCGGCATGTATACGCCGAACGCAACCAGACATAGTGCGACGAACTTCTGCCCTCTGCCTCCCGCCTTCCGCCTTCTTTCATTCAGTTTCATCGCTCCGTACGCGCCGACGCCCAAGCCCACCATGAACGCCGTAACTATGATCCCCAGACGATAGAACAAAAGCCCCACTTTGACCTGATACCAGACGAGAAGGACCATCTGATATAAGATGCTTGAAAAACCGACCGCGAACAGCGCCCACACGGATGCGATCTCGACACCCTTCCCCCTCGCCCCCTCCCACAGGGAGAGGGGGAAGGTCGTCAAAAATGCTGCAATGATAATGAAAGCAACTACATGCCACCATCTTACCTTTTCAAGCGACTCGAGGAACTCCGCGGCGCCGCCTCCCGCCTTTGCCGCCCACAATACCAGCCCAGCGTAATACGCAACAGGATGGCGGTCGGTGTTTATATATTCCGTTTCGTCGGCGGCCTTCATAATCGAATCCCTGATGCGGCTCACACGCTCCGGATATATCCCGTAGAGGATCTGGGACAGGAGCGTCGGCGCATGGTAGCCGCTTTTTTCAAGCCGCCGGGCCAGGACTTCCGTGCTGTCTGTGAGATCGCCCTTTGCGGCGGACGCCACGAAGTAGTAGCGATAGAGCGGCAGCACAACGATGTGATCGAACGTCTTGTCCAGCGTGTCGTATACAGAACCCAAGAGCTTTCCCGCCTCGAAGCTTAAGTAATTAGTCGGCTCGAATATCGCAAAGAATATTATCCCGTCCGGTTTGAGCGCGCGCCTTGCCTCCTCGAAAAACTCCTTCGTGTAATACCGATTGGAAGATGCGGTCGTGGGCTCGCCTGCCTGAACCACGACGACGTCGAATTTCGCCGGCTCGGCTTGCGAAAGAAATGCCCTTCCGTCGCCGTATTCTATCTTCAGGCGCGGATCGGCCATCATCTCCTTCGACGACATGAATCTCTCTTCGGCGTCCGTTATCTTCGGATCGATCTGGACGTACGTAATTGAATTAAGGTCCGCATCGCGCCACTGCTGTATCATCCCCGAAAGACCGCCGCCTATGAGAAGCACGTCCTTCGCGTCCTTTTTCATGAGAAGGGGCAGATACGCCGTCGTCTCATAGGTCTCGGGAAGCGGCGTCGAGAACTGGGGTTGGCCGTCGAAGAAAAGCGTGTGCTCGCCACGATTTTCCGTAACAATTATGTTCCCGAAACGGGAATCGAAATCGGCAATAGGATTGAAACCCTTCCATTGAACGGCGTTTATCACGGTCTCGATACTTGAAGAATGGAAAAAGAGGACGGCAAAGGCGATAACGGCGAAGACCGCGATGAATTTAGCCGCCGCCTTCTCAAAAAGTATCAGGCCCGCGCCGGCAAAAAGGAGCGCGGATGCGAAAAGTGACGCCTGAAAAGGATCGAAATAGATTACGGCGAACCACGAGAATACGAGGCCGCCGACAGCGCTTCCCATCGAATCGAAGATATAGACGGTGCCAATGTCGGCCGCCGTCTGCGTACCCGGCAGTTTCGCCGCGACGACAAGTGCCGCGCCTATCGCAAAACATAACGGGAGCAAAATGATGAGCGTCGTAAGTAGAATGAGGGGCGGGCCCATCATCTGCGACGGTGGGATGCCGAGCGCCGCCTTGGCAAGCGACGCGGCTGCAATAGTGAGCGGAAGGATGAAGGCGATCGCCGAAAAGATAAGCGTCAAAGCGACGGGCACGTTCTTTATGCGGTCCGCGAACCTGCCTGCAACGAAGTTGCCTAGCCCCGCCCAGAGCATCCAGCCCGCAAAGACGATGCCGATGGCGAGCTCGTTGCCGCCGAACACGACCATGAACCGGCGCTGCAGGAGTATTTGCGCGACGACGGCTACAAAACCCAGCAGAGCAAAAAGCAATTGGGATCTTGCCTGTTTCATGATGGCTTGCTTTCCCCTGTTTTTATGATAGGGGTCCTCCCATGTCTAGGAATATCGTGGTCTTCGATATCGAAACGAAGAACGCTTTCGACGACGTGGGCGGCAGGAACAATCTGCAAGCGCTCCAGATCAGCGTTCTGGGCGCGTTCATCTATGATATCAACGAATACCGCATATACGAGGAAAAGGAGCTCAAGGAATTCGAAAAGATCCTGCAAAAAAAACCGCTCCTCGTCGGCTTCAACAGCCGCCGTTTCGACGTACCCATCCTTCAGCCCTATATACGATTCGATCTGAAGGCGCTTTCGCAGCTGGACATAATGGAGGAGCTGACCAACGTCCTGGGGCACCGCGTGAGCTTGGACAGCGTGGCGCAGGCGACGCTCGGACGGTCAAAGAGCGGTTCGGGAATGGACGCGATAAGGTTCTGGAAAAACGGCGAAATCGAAAAGTTGAAAAAATATTGCCTTGATGACGTGCGCATAACCAAAGAGATATACGAGTACGGCGCAAAGCATGGCGAGCTTTTTTATACGCCCAAGTTCGGAACGACAAAGGGTCGCGCGCCGGTGCGATGGAAGATCGCGAATCCCGATGAAAAAGAAGAGCCGGATAAACAACAAAGCTTATTTTAAATAATAAGCCGCAGAGACACAGAGAATAAAAAATATAAATATTTTGTTTTTTCTCTGCGCGTCCGCGCCTCTGCGGTGAATTAGGAGGATTTTGTGAGCGAACTATATGATGTGATCGTTATCGGGGGCGGGGCTGCGGGTTCCTCCGCCGCTGCGTATATGGCGAGACACGGATGGAAAACGCTGCTTATTGATAAGGGCGTTCAGGAAGGATACCTGGGCGGCATGGGCCATGCGTGCTCGTTCCCCGCCTTTCCAGACGCAGTGAGCGGCGCGGAGATCGTGAACCGCATGCACAGGCAAGTGGAGCAGGCCGGCGGCGCGCTCAAACAATCGGAAGCGACGGAGATAAGCTCTGACGAGAACGTGTGCACGGTGACGGCGGGCGAAGGCACGCTCAAGGCGCGCGCGATCGTTCTTGCCACCGGCGCCGCAGCACGAACCGGATATTTGAGCGGCGAGAAGGAACTGTTCGGCAGCGGTGTCTTTCATGACGCAAGGATGGACGGACCGGCGAACGCAGGCAGTGAAATAGCGGTCATAGGGAAATCAAAATTTGCGGCGGAAGAGGCGATCATCCTTTCAAGATACGCTCAAAAGGTTCACTTCGTGATCCCATCCAACCGTCTGGACATCGACAACCGCATCTTCGCACAGATCGAGAACGACCAGAAGATCGAGCTGCATTTCAGCACCAGCATCAAGAGCATCAACGGGCACGAGCGTGTCAATTCCATCACCGTATTCACCGGCGGGCAGGAGAAGGAAATAGCGATATCGACGGTCTTCACATATATGCACGACTACCAGCCGATGAACCCGTTCATCAAGAACGCCGTCCAAACGGCGCCCAACGGCGGCGTAATGGTGAACGAGCAGCTTGAAACTTCCGTCGGAGGCGTCTTTGCCTGCGGCGACGTGCTTTGCGCCAAACCGCAACTGCCTGCGATATCCGTGGCGCAGGGTCTGCTGGCCGGAATGAGCGCGGATCAATATTTAACCGCAAAAAAATAGAATGACTTTTAAGGCAATCATATTCGATTTCGACGGGATCATCACCGACACCGAACCCGTACATATGCGCGCATGGCTCGAGGTGTTCAAGCCCATGGGGATCTCATTCGATAAAGATGAATACGACCGCAACTATCTGGGCCTCAACGACCGCGATTTTCTGGACGCGGTGGGCCGGCTCCACGGAAGGCCGTTTCCCGCGGGAGAAAAAGAAGTTCTCATCCCGAAAAAACTGGAAAAGTGCTTGGCCCTCTTGGGCCGCAACATACCCGTCCTGCCCGGCGTTGAGGATTTCATCGAACTCTTGCAGAAGAAATGCATGTTCGCGATCTGCAGCGGCGCGAACAAGAACGAAGTTCACTTCGTCCTGAAAAAACTGGGCTGGGAAAAGCTCTTCGATCCGATCGTCACGCAGGAGGACGTGCAAAGGGGGAAGCCGGACCCCGAGGGCTACGATCTCGTCGTAAAGCGGCTTGCGCAGCGTTCACCGTCCCAAGATATAAGCCCCGACGATTGCCTCGCAATAGAGGATTCGCCCAAAGGAATCGCCGCCGCGCACGCAGCCGGCATCAAGTGTCTTGCGATCAGCAACTCATTCCCGCCCGATTCCCTCTCCGAAGCCGACTGGGTCCTCGCCTCGCTTTCTGAATTCGAACTGGAATAGAATTATATTATCTCGTTCCAACCTCCGAAAGCGCCCTTTGAAAAGACGCGGTCCGTTTTGGGTCACCCAAAACGTCCGCTCGACCCTCGGCGATCTTGATTATCATATCCCGGCCGTTAAGATCGCCTCCGGGACGCTTTTCAAAGGGCGCTTTCGGAGGTTGGAACAAAAAAGCCGCCTCGATCAAGGCGGCCTTAATTAGCAACATCGAAGTACCTATTCGCACACGAATTCCAGAAAACATCCGGTTTCGTTGTCGGATACGTTGGTCATCCTATAACCATTATAACCGCTTCCGGAACATATCATTCTGAAGAGATTCCCGAAATCTCCGTTCGTATAATCGGATGAGCTGCATGCGTCGGTGAGCTGGGCATAGCCGTAATTGATGTCTTCGACATAATCGAAACTTCCCATCGCATACGATCTGCCGTTGATCTCCGTCTCTGATGAAGAGGACGAATAATGATAAGAACCGCATCCGCCGCCAAGAATGACGCCTATCCAGCATAACGGATTTAAACCGTCCAAACAAAAGTCAGCCATTTTGCCCTCCACGATCCCCTTATTTCAATTATCGGCAGTGATATTGAAATGTTGCTTTTTTTATGAAAGGTATGGGCACGAGGCGTCCAATTAAGAAATGATTTTGAATAGTTATAATATGCGGGACCGTCTCCAAAATGTCTTAGAAGGAAGACATCATATCCGGCGAATAAACAATTACGTGGGCACCCGGACTCACCGTTATCATCAACGGATCGTCTTCGTTTGGACAAATAAGCAGCTCCTCCCGGCTGATACGATCAAGATAATCATAAAGACCGTCATCGCCATTGTAGGTTCCTATCAGGTCCAACTCAACAAGACCGTCTCTTCGAGATAAAAAGGGAACAAAGGAGAGATGATGCTCTCCGTCGATATCATTATGTATAAAACCGCCATACCATATGACCTTATGCCCGGACATCGAGGCCGCCTCAATTGCTTGAGCGCTCCGGTCTCTTATTTCATAAGCAAAATCCGGCCCATTCCTTGTCATGATATCATTGAGGGAAGGGCTGCCTCCCCGAACATCGATCCCTAATTCACCGCATCGCTTCAATATATATAACAGATCTTCCGAGCTTTTCCCTTTTAACATGCGCGCGCTCGCGCTCAATGACGGTGTACGCTCGTCGTCGACGATCCCATACTCCATGTAATAGTCCAATTCGGCGGAAGGTAGGTCCGCCGTCACTAATTCAAGGACAAGCACGTCATAACCATATCTGACCTTTAATAAAGGCAATATCCTATCCGCGAACAACCGGGCCGTGGTTATCGGGTCGGATGCGTCAGGGTGAGCTTCACCAACCGCCAGAACTTGCGGAAGATCCTTAAGGATCGCATCAAGCAGTTCTTGTTCATTTGAAGCCCTGGCAAAAACAAGCTCCGCGGACCTAAGTAAAACATCAATAAGATCACCTTCGCTGAAAAGAGCATCGTTCGCGCTTATAAAATCTGCGAAGGCAATCGCTTTTTCCTGATGAGAAGACCTAAGGATATTACAGAAAGATGAAAGCTGCTCAAAGTTTCCGTTTCGAACGGTTCTTAATTGAGACAGGAGATCTAGAGATAAAAAAGCGCAGACAACATCCGATTCTTCCTGCGGTATGGATCGGTACGGGTCCGTGAACAGGTTAAGCGACTGTTCGCAGGGCGGTATTTGAGCTATCTCTTCGCTTTCAAGAAGATAATTTCCGTTCGTATCATAACGGAGATGATCATCACTTAAAATTGGAAGCCCGCTGCACCAGCTATCGCACATGAGCGCTCCTTCGGCCTGTTTATCGAGCATATGAGACAGAAGCGGAATCAAATTAGATTTTTCACCGAATAGTAGTAGTATATAAGGATTGCATCCACATGAGGTAATTCGTGGAGTTCTGATAATAAGATGAACCCCTATTTTCTCGGGCATCGCGGGGTTCATGTGTGGCGATCTCCTCCTCAATCGGCATGGCCGGCTGGGCATTGGCCTTCGCGTCAGAGATCAATCCATAGAGCTGGCCGGTCGTCAGGAGATAGCCGCTCGCGGCCATATTACCCGCCCCCCAGGTTGCCAGTGTGGCCTTCGCCAGCGCGTCACCGTCGCTGCTATATGCGTCCGTATCGAGTTCGATAATCTCATTGAATCGCTCCGCTGCATGGGAATCGGCCGCAGCGAGCATCGCTTTTACAAGCGCGTCGCCGTCGCGGCTGCCTGTGTTCGTGTCGAGCCCGGCCAAGAGCTCGAAATGATGTACGCCGCGGGGGCCGTCCACCGCCAAGATCGCCTTCACCAACGCGTCGCCATCGCGGCTGTGCGCGCCCGTATGGAACTCGGCCAACTCCATGAATCGCTCCACGGCAAGAGGGCCGCCCGCCGCCAGCATCGCCTTCACTAGCGTATCGGCGTCGGGGCTCTGCGCGCCTGTGTCGAGCCCGTCAAGCACCACGAATTGCTCCACTGCACCAGCGTCGGCCGCCGCCAGAATCGCCTTCGCAAGCGCGTCGGCTTCGCGACCGTGCGCGCTCGTATAGAGCCCGCCTAGCGCCTCGAATCGCTCCACGGCATGAGGGCCAGCCGTCGCCAGAATTGCCTTCACCAGCGCGTTGATGTTTCGATTGCTAGGGTCCCTATCGAGCCAGCTGAGCCTCTTGAATCTCTCCAAGGTTTCGTCGTCGGCTTCCGTCAAGATCGCCTTGGTCAGTGAATCGGCGTCGTCGAAGCTCAGCGCGCCCGTATGGAGGTCGTCGAGTCCCCTGAAGGAGTAGGCGGCAATATGCATTATGCCATAGCGCTCGGCCGCGAAAGAGCCGAACATATAGAACTGAAAGACATCCCTTGTCAGAAACGAGTCCGCCATCCGCTCGACCTGCTCGTCTATGCCCTCTCCATAATAGCCCGTGCCCCTCTCCGCCGCATACAGGTCCCTCAGCGACACCTCATCGTCGTTGGTCAGACCCTCGTCTTGAAGCCCGTCAAGGGAGCTATAACACCTCTCGTCGGAGGCCGTTGCCGCAAGGAGTTGGTCTGCTTCGGCGGGCAACTTGCCGGCAGCGGCCATCATCTCCCACGAGGAGACGTGCAAGGGGTCATCGTCGAGGTGGTTGGCAGGATCGGAGAAATAGGCCGATATCTTGCCGAAGGCCCCCCGCATCGGCTCCCAATCCTTCATTCGAAACGAGTCTATAATTTGCTGGAGTTGTTCTTTGATGCTCTCCTCATGATAGCCCATTCCCCTCTCGATCGAATACAGGTCCCTCAGCGACACCTCATCGTCGTTGAACAGTCCCTCACCTTGGAGATCCTGAAGAGAGCTATAGCACCTCGAGTTGGCGGCAATGGCCTCGAGCAGTTGGTCTGCATCAGCAGAGACTTTGCCCGCGGCGGCCCCCATCTCCTCCGAGGAGACGTGCAAGAAGTCGTCGTCGAGATGATTCGCGGGGTTAGAAAAATAGACCGTTATCTCACCGAAGGCCACCTGCATCGTCAGCCAATCTTGCGGATATGGGAGAATGCTTCGATTTTTTGATCCCGTCTGCATAATATTTGCTCCTTATTGTTATTGATTAGTTGGTATATGGCATTGCTGTGCGTTTTTCAGCAGTCGGTCTCGACCCATTACGGTCGTCGCGCTGGATGTGCATCGAATATCCATGCCCCTAACCCGTCCTTTCTGCTGTCGCGTAAGTTTTCGAGAGAGGATAAGAAAAGTTGCTCGAATTCTAC
Source organism: Bdellovibrio sp. (assembly GCA_020723205.1). Lineage (GTDB taxonomy): Bacteria > UBA10199 > UBA10199 > 2-02-FULL-44-16 > DYJF01 > DYJF01. Next base: position 32,758 of record DYJF01000010.1, on the reverse strand, counting down.
GGCCAAAATTCTACGGCAGACAATTTTGTGTGCAAATTCAAGGGGCTTTGGGGCAAGGTATTTTTTATTACAACCTCCGAAGACGACCTTGGAAAAGCGTCCCGGAGGCGATCTTAACGGCTTGGCCCAAACCCATGCGTCCCTAAAGCCGGCGCATCCTTAAATGACAACGTTTTTAAATTACTTAATGACTTCCAGTATCTTCGAGACGATTTTGTAGTTGCCGAAAGGAGGGAAGATATATGTGCCGGTGACCTGTTTCAGTTCCTTGGCCGCAACAAGCGACTCCTTGGCGACCGACAGCCCCGTTTCCTGCTGCGCCTCTTTCGTGGCCGCCCTTTCCATGCGCTCCATGATCTTCTTGGGTATCTGCATGCCGGGGACCTCGTTGTGCAAGAACTCCGCGTTCCTAAGCGAGGCCAGAGGAAGAATGCCGACGAGGAACGGTATTTTCGGCATCCCCTTTACGCGGTCGAAGAACCTTCTCAAGAGTTCGATGTCGAAGACCGGCTGCGAAAAGACGAACTCGGCCCCCGCCTCAATCTTCTTCTTGTAGCGTTCGACCTCGATGTCCAGATCGACCGCGCCCGGATTGACGCCGCAGCCGATCAAGAGCTTCGTCGCCTCTTTGAGCGGACGTTCCGCAAAGTCCAGCCCCCGGTTCAGGTTCGAAACGAAACGGATGGGCCCTATAGAATCGATGTCGAAGACCGCGGTCGCCTCGGGATAATTTCCCATTTTCGGCGGATCGCCTGTTATCAGAAGCACGTTGTTGAGTCCCAGCGCCGCGGCGCCTATGAGATCCATCTGCATGCCCAGAAGGTTCCTGTCGCGGCAACAGTAGTGAACTATCGGTTCGATCCCCACCTGCTCCTTTATAAGAACGGCGAGCGCCATGGGGCTCATGCGCGCCATCGCGCGCGGACCATCGGCTATATTGACGGCGTCAACGCCCATATCCTTGAGCAACTTCGCGCCCTCTATCGCGCTTTGCGGATTGATGCCCAGCGGAGGATCAACCTCGACGCTCACGGTGAACTTGCTTCCGATGGCGGAACCGAACGCGCTCTTCTCCGCGGTCGGCACCACTTTTATCCCCGTGGCGACGACGACCTCCGCCCTTGCCGTCTCGCCCCTTCGCGCGGGCTTTATCGTCTTGAGATATTTTTTCGCCTCGCGAATGTGGGCTGGCGTGGTCCCGCAGCATCCGCCTATGAGGGAAACTCCCATCTGCGCGTACCTTCTCGCGTACTCCGCAAAATATTCGGGCGTGGCGAGATACATGAGCCGCCCCTGCACCATCTGCGGGAGCCCCGCGTTCGGCATGGCGGACAACGGCTTCGACGTGACCGGCGCTATCTTTTTTATCGCCTCGAATACGCCCTGCGGCCCGTCGGAACAGTTCACCCCAACGACGTCGGCGCCCCATGAATCTATGGTTATCGCCGCCTCCGCGGGATCCAGGCCCGCGAATTCGTCCTCGCCTATATATTTTAGAGAGACCTGCGCCACGACAGGAAGGTCGCATACCGCGCGTACCGCCTTGTATGCTATGTGCAGTTCCTCGAGATGCAAAAAAGTCTCGAGCATGATCACGTGACAGCCGCCCTCCGCGAGCGCCCTTATCTGCTCCTCGAAAATTTTCTGCAGGGCGTCGGGCCCCATGACATCGGCGTTCTTGAAGGCCCAGCTGACGGGCCCGACCGCCCCTCCCACGAACGCCTTGTCACCCGCAGCTTCGCGGGCAAGTTTCGCGCCGGCGAAGTTTATCGCCGCGACCTTGTCCTCGAGGCCGAATGCGGCGAGCGCGGGCCGGTTCGCGGTGAACGTGTTCGTCTCAAGAAGTCCCGCGCCCGCGTCGAGATAGGTCTTATGGACCTCTTTGATGAGCGACGGACTGGACAGGACCAGCTCGTCATAACAGCGGTTTATGAAAATGCCGCGCGCGTAGAGCTCCGTTCCCATCGCTCCGTCCGCGAGTATGCCGTTCTCCGTAAGCTCTTTTAAAAAATCCTTTTTCATTATAAATTCCCCGCTCGTGCTGAGCTTTGTCGAAGCACCATCCGTTCACCTTCGACAAGCTCAGAGTGAACGGATTTCTACATTAAGCTTTCTTCATTCGACGCATAGAGATACGGATTCGTCTTCTTCTGCTCCCCGATGGTTGACATAGGCGTGGGACCGTAATTGTGGCCCGGATAGACCACGATGTTATCGGGAAGCGATCTCAAGACCGAAAGCGAGGTCATCATGTCCTTTGGATCGGAACCCGGCAGATCCACGCGCCCGCATCCGTCCACAAACAGGGCATCTCCGGTGAAGACGGCGCTGTCCACGAGGAAAGACTGGGATCCCGGCGTGTGACCGGGCGTGTGCATGCAGCGGATGGTCACTCCCGCCTCCTCTATCGTCAGATCCTTCTTCGTCCTTCTGATATCGATATCCTTGGGCATCGTGGACGCCTCCGCCTCATGCACGTAGACCGGCACGGATATCTTGCGCGCAAGCTCTTCCACGACGTTGCAGTGGTCGAAATGGGTATGTGTCAAGAGCACGGCGGAGATCCTTTTCCCGCTCTTCTTCGCCTCGCCTATTATCTGGTCCGCGCTCCACGCCGTGTCTATCGCCACTACGCTGTCGTGACCTTCCGCCCCGACCAGATAGGCGTAGTTCATCATTGGGCCGATGGGTATCTGTTTGATGAAAAGATTAGGCACTACTCTTGCAACCCTTTTTCGCTGCCGGATGCGGTAAGTTCGCCGGAAGGGGCGGAAAAATGGCTCACGTGCTCGTCGCCCAGCCGCCACGTGAACCAGCCCTCACCCGCGTCGAAATCCACGATCCACAGGGCCGTCGGCCTAAGTCCCAGCTTCTTTATCTTTATGGCCCAGCGCCTGACGACAAGGTCCATCTCGCCGGAAAGACGGGCAAAAATGGGCTCTTCCCTCGGTATAAAACGGAGCTGTTCCTCGATTTTTGCCGCCTCAAGGGCCGCCTGCACGGTTATCCTCTTGACCGTCGGAAGCAGCGTTTCCGCCTCTTCTTCCGTGAACTTCCTCTCAGAAAGGATGGGGATTATTTCGGCCATGCGGCTAATTTACCCCTTGCCTATGAATTGTCAATTCTTATACTAAAAAAAGACGCAACTTTTATTCCGGGCCGACGAAAAAGGGGCGAAAGGTGAGGACATGGGAAGCGATAATTCGGTCCGCCACGTTTTAGAGCATGTTCGTTCGCTTTTCTTCGACCACGATCTCCCTGATCAGGACCTGACCCTGGAGATCCTTGGAGGAAAGCTTGCCCGCAATGAGCCCGTAGATCCGAGGCAATCCCCCAGTCTCTTTGATCTCCTGAAAGGCCCCAACATCACGATCCGCTTGGGTCTGGCGCGGCTCTTCATGCACCCTTGGCACAACTACGAACCTGTCACGGAGAGGCGCGCTTTCATCGCGTCCGACATCCGCGGCATGCCGGTTGCGGCCATGCGCACAATGCACGTTTCGAAACACGGTGTGGATATCGATATGGAGCTGGCGCTTATGACCGGCACCGAGAACGGTTTCACGACGATCGAGTACAACGGCTTCGACTGGACCATGTCGAAGGATATTAGCGACGAACCAAATGACGTGCAGATGCGGGTCGGCGCGGACGAACCCGACACCGCCATGTTCATTCCGGCGGAGTTCTTGGGCACCGGCATTCTGACGTCGGACTCCGGCGAAGATACGCACCTCCTCCTGCGCTCTTTCCTTGAAGAGATCGGTTTTTACAGGTCGGAGGCCATACTCGCGAGGAACATCCGCATCCTGAACCCTTACACGCAGGACGCCCCCGATAATACGCCCGTCTTCAAGGGATACGCCGCAAGGCATCTCCCCAAGGACGCTTGGATGCCGCTTTTTGTCATCGCTCCGGCATTCGAAGGAACGGCCTTAAGACAGGGCGTTCTGAACCAGTCGTTGTCGCTCAATATTGCGGCCGCCGCCTTGAGAAACCTCGAGTTCATGGTCTATGCGCTCAAAGAGTCGGGCATCGCCATGAGGAGCTGGAACCACCTTCAGGTGAATATGAGGACGGGGGAGTTGGCGTTAGGCGAGGGAGACAGGCCCATACTTTTGAACTCCACTCTGCTCGAGACCGCGATGGCCGACAGCGAAAAGTTCATGGCCGCGGTCTACGCAAAGGAACCGAGAACGTTCTTTCAGAATCTGACGGCACTGGCCTCAGGCAGCAGTGATCTTCGGAAGGCAGAAGGACAGTTGACGGAGGTCGTGCGCATCCTGACCCACCGCGCGCGCGTCTCTCAAGGAGACAACGACGTCAAAGCTTACGTGGAGCAGGTGCTTCGGGACTTTGAACTCTATACGCGTTTCACACGCGATGCCGCCTTCATGGACTCAATGGAGGACTATAATAAGAGAGAAACGATCAAGATCATAGTGGAGCATTACATAGACGTTCTGGGCACGAACGGCATACTTAACTTCATGAAGAGCATCCTGCCGGCGGTCATCACGACGACCCCCTTCGAGAACTGGTTCGACAGGGCGCTGGAGCTGATAAACGAGGCGATAGATTCGGAAGAGAAACACGTCGAGTACTACTGGGCTAAAAATGAACAGCGCATCTGGAACATGAGGACCGTAGCCGTGGAGAAAAAACCCGCGGGCGGCTCTTCTCCAGCCGGCAGAGGTTCCGTTGGAAACCCCGGAACACCTCCGGCCGGCTCCGACCTGCCTCCCATCCCTCAAGCGAAGGGAGCGAAAATAAGCGCCCTTTTGGGGACAAACGAAGAGCTGCCGCCTCTGCCGGTCGCACCTGCCGTCTCGCATCCGGCCACCGATGTGGCAGCAGCGGCACGACCCTTCACCATGCTGCCTGCCGTCCGCATAACGCCGGTTACCAATATTTTCCTCGTAGGCGCCAAGAGCATGATCAATTAGTTTAATGATCCTAAGCGGTTAGGCGGTGGCGGCGGCGGTGACCTCCTCCCCTCAAAAATCACGCAACATTTTCTGGAATCTGGCGAAAAACCACCACTATGGGCACACCACCGGTCTATTCTTTTCTCCTGAACCCGCAAGGGGCGATCACGGCCATCGAGGAATATTCAAGACAGCATCCGCAGGATGAGGATCTGGCGATAATCAATCATCTTAAGGATTTAATCGCGGACGGCTCACACTTTTTGCCCCTCCCCGAACGTCATACGATGGCGTTGGAACGTGTCATGTCGGCGGCGTCGCTCTTCTCTGCGGCCGCCCCTTCCGAAATGCAGGTGCGATATGTGCCGAGACAGGAAGGCGACACTCTCCGCGAATTCTTGGAAAAGAACATGGACGCGTTCGGGCTCGGCGCAAACGTAACGCGCGAAGAAAGAAGGCGGCTGGTTGAGGATTTTCTGGAGACAACCGGTATAAGGTTCGGCTCCGCAAAACTGTGGGGGAGCAAGAGGGGTGAAGGGGAGTTCGTGGAGCCGCGCGACGCCGAACAGGTGGTCGCGGTCTTCAGGTGGCTCGACAAACATGCGTCCCTGCACGGAACGCGAGTGGATATCTGGGACTATCTCGCCTCCATATACCCGCCGGTCGAAAAGATGCTTGAGAACGCGCAGGTGGGAAGAGAGATTGTGGTTCGCGTCCCCAGATTCATGGAGGAGACGAACTTCGATACCTTCAGCTACGCAACGTTCGCAATGGCCGCCAAAACGAGCGGTCTCGTCGGCGACATCCCCGAAGGCACGGTGGGCCACCACGTGCGGCAGGAGGTTGAACGCCCGAGATGGGAGACCCTCGACCGTTACGCCGAACGCATTTCCGCGCAGGCGGACGGCGACGCGCTTCACAGGCGCCAGATCTTCGACTTCCTCGTGTTCCTGCGCCTGCTGCCGGTGCTGAAGGACACGGCCCCCGCGAGGGACATGGCCGACAGGCCGCTCACCTCTCCCGGTCCGGGATACAGCACGCGTTACACGGTCCGGGTCGTGCCCGAAAGCGAGCTCGTGGAATATCTCTCCTTCGGGGAGACCGCGCGCTTCAGCGTCCAGCGCTGGCCCTTCTCCAGCATCGCGAGCGGCTCCTACGACCGCATGCTGGAGATAATAGAAAAACGTCTTGCCGCGTTCGACGTATTCGCGGCCTCTCTCGAGTTCGATCCCCAGAACGTCCTGCGCCTGAAGGAGAGATGCGAAACGATCATGGGACTGCACGCCGCCCACAAGGGCAGGATAATGAACCCCGCCGGCGATCCGGCGACGAGGACCCTCGAATATCTGGCGGAGGTGAAATCATTCTACCGCGACCTCGACCGCTTCTTCAGGCAGATGCTCTTCACTACCCGCCTTCGCGGCTCAACTAAGGTCGGCGACCTGCCCATAAACTTCGAGATAGTTCCGCATATCGGCGGTATCCAGATATCCCCGATAGTCGAGGGCCGCGTATCGGTCTTCACCGACGACATCATCACAAGGGCGAAAGAACTGTCATGGCCGCCCGAGAATGTGCAGGCGGTCTTTGCGCTCCGTCTTCTCGCAAGCTGGCACGTTGCGGGCGGCATAATGAAACCTGCCGAGCTCGAGAACGCCCAAAAGATCGCCGCGCTTGCTCGCGAATTTCATGTCGGCATCGCGGACGACCTCCTCGAGTGGGCCGCGGCAGAGCTCGCGGAGATGAACCGAGCGGCCGCCGGCGGCAGCCGCGACATCATCGAGCCCGCTCTCTATAGGGCCGCCAAGTTAAGATCCTCCGAGGGCGCTTCGATGCGCGCCTACTACGTGTACGACGCTACACAGTCGTGGCGCGAGCGCCTGGGCGAATTCTATGCGGCGGGGGGACACACGGATGAGATCGCGTACTTCGATTCGGAGGTCATCGAGGGCTATTTCAAGGCGGTCCGCCACCCGCACTACACGTTCGATCCGGAAAAGCTCAAGGGCGCCATCGCCTCCGTCTACGGCAGCGAAACCGAGAGAGAAGAAGCGACAAAACGCATAACCGATTTCTTCAGGCAAATAAACATAAGGACGGAGGTCGCGCCGCGCCATCCCATCTCCCCGGAGGACACCTCGGCGGAGGCGAAAGCGATCGAATGGGCGTTCCGCGATTATCTCGAAAACTTCCCCGGCGCGGACGAGATAGGGGCCAAGATCGAGCTGAACGAGCGCCTGCTCGCCGAGGTCGTGGACAGGCAGATTGCGGAGCATCCCGACGTTCCGTTGAGGAAGAGCATCATCAGGCGCGGCGTCGTCTCCGCGATCGGGCAGTTCAACGCGAAGAGGGAAAAGACCATCGCAGAGATCGCCGTGAATTTCTACCCCCTTCCGGAAAACGGCATCTTTCCCGAACGGTTTTACGCCTTCCTGTCCACATGGGGCAGAGAACACGGGATGCTTCTGGAACTCCGGCCGGAAAAGCTCCTTGTCGCCTACAATCTCATCAAGGACGAAAAGACCCTCTTCGAAACTATAGAGCCCGCCCTGTCAAGAGTGGGCATAGACGATTCCGTCATGGAGGAAAACAGCAGGGCGCTGTTCGCATGGGGCTACGAGCTTGACGGCGAAAGGAACCTGATCGACCAGATGAGCAGGCAGGAAGACGTGGAAAAACACCTTCGGTCGAATTTCGAAGCCCCGCTCGTCTCCGCTGCGTCCGCTGCGCTTCTGATCAACAGATATCTGACGCTGCGCCTGACAACGCCGCAGCCGGTTGACGTCGAGGCCATGGTCGTGGCAGAGATCGGCGACCGCTTCGATCCGTATCCCACTGTAAAGGCGGAGGTCGTCGCCTTCTATCACATGCTGATACGCGACTACCTGCACGACCTCCACGCTGGCATGATGCGCCGGCGCGAGGCAATGTTCCGGACGATAGACGCCAAGGCCGAACAGATCAAAAGCGATCCATGGAACATGTTCAAGAACGTCAGCGAGTCAGATTTTCTGGGAAAAGTGTTCGCGGCCGTCGGCATGGATCTGGACGCGGCGCCTGTCAGAGAGGGCGTCTCCACCCAGTACCACCCGTCGCTGGAGAACATCAGGGATTTCGATCACAGGATACGGCTTCTCTCCGAAGCGCTTGGCGCTCCCGCCCCGCATGGAAGCGTGGAAGAGCATCTTCTGGAAAGGTTCCAAGAGGCCTCCGACACGCTGGCAGTCAAGAAGCAGGAGGCGAGGCGGAGGGTCAGGGACAACCAGAACCAGCTCATCCTCGCAGAGGTGCCGGTAAGAAAGTTCCGCGACAGAGTGTTCTCCTCTCTCGATATCTATCTTGGGACCTACGATGCCGACGACATGGGACGGGACGATATCGCGCGGTCGCTTGAAAACATCGAGACGGGTCTTCGCCTCGTGACCAACCTTGAAGAGGAGCTCAACGGCCCGATACTCAAGGCATGGACGACCGCGGCGAATCTGGCAAGCGAGCTTCACGACGACGACGATGTGATGGATATATTCCATGAGGCAGAAACACGCATCGCGCAGGCAAAAAACAACCTTAATGGACAGGGAATGCTGCTCCGCGTCCGACTCGAAGAGCTCAACGAAGAGGAGGCGCGTATCGCCGCCGACCGCGAGGCACAGACGGCCGTTGACGACGTAAACAACGCCTTGGCGCAGGCACATGAACTCTCCGAACAGGCGTCGAATATAAGCGGACGGATCGAGCCGCTGCTGGGCGAGATAAAGATATTCGAAGAGGGCATCACGGCCGGATACGCCGCCACGATCTCCGCACATGAACAGCACTGGGCGCAGTATCTGTCATACCGCTCGAGGGCGGACCAACTCAAAGAGAAGCTCGACCGTGTCCGACAGGCGCTTGAATCCATTGACGCAGCCAAGCTTCAAAAGGAGCTTGAGCTCTCGCGCGACATACCAAACATCTCCGACGACATGAAGGCGTCTCTTTCCAAGGCGAGAAAGCGGCTTGTAAAAGGACTTCCCGAGGACCGTCTTGCCGGCGAACAGGCGTACGATCAGATCGCCAAGTTGGGCGGGGCGCTGGTCGCGCTCGAAAAGACGCTATTCGACGAGGAAGCGGCGATACCGATATCGCCTTCCGTAGAAGTGCCCGACACGCCCTCCACCGCCGACTCCAGTTTTTCGTTCGACGAGCGATCGGTGATCTTCTTCAATGTCTCCGGTTTCGCCTCGATCCCCAAGAACAAGGCGAACCGGCTGCTCGAAGAGATGACGAACGTGCGCGTACTGGGCGTCGGGGAAAGCTCCTATCTGATAGACGGGGTGCAAGCGGCGGCGGTCACGTCGTGGCTCTCTTCGGGGCGAAAACAGGCGATCGAAATAAAAGATATCTTCGGCACGCCGGTGAAGATCGCGGCGGACAGCCGCGGAGTGAGGATCGCGGAGAACTCCGTGTCCACAGATCTGGCCCGCAAAATCGGGCTTCTCTTCGCCGAGAAGGGGCTTGAGGCCGATCTCATGTTGAAGCTTTACGAGGCCACACAATGGAACGGCGAGGCGCGCTCCGTCTGGCAGGCATACCTGACGGACATCATGGACGAGAGGTTCGCGTCCGCGGCCGACGCCCGTCTTTTCACGAGGCGCTTCGCGCTGGCCAATAAGGACGAAATCGAATCCATCAGACCGTTCGCCAAAAACCAGTGGTTCGTCAAAAGGCAACGGCCCATCGAGGTGCGTCTTTCCGAAAGCGAGATGCAAACTCTCGTCACGAAGACTGCGGACAACGTCGCCGCGAGCGTCCGTTCCCTGAACAATCCTGCCGGCCAGCAGCTCATCGAACAGAGCTTAAAGGAGTTTCACAACGCGCTGGAACCGTATCTTAGCACGCCGCTGCTCGAATGGTGGAAGGCGAACAGGGCGTCTCTCCCCCGTGAGATGGGCATGCTCTGGACCATAATCAAGCGGGGGCACAACGGCGAACTTCTCGTGAAACTTTTGCTGTCGGCGGTATCCGATATGCTCGAGGAACAATACGACATGGAGGGTTCCGACGAAGGCATCGAAATGACCGACATCACGAAGATCGGCATGCAACTTCTGATGGAATATACGATCGAGCTTCGGTTCGGCGACATCCTCTACGAAGGAGACCGGCTCGTCTACGATTTCGCGAAACATCAGATGTATGCGGCTGCCATACTTCGCCGCTTGGAACATCCCGAACTTACCACGCTGCGGCTCACCGAGCGTTCGACCGGACAGCCGCGTTTCGGTCTTCTTGTCACGCGCGAGGAAGCAGCGCGCATATTCGGTCTCCAGAAAAGCGGCGGCAGAGAGACCGTTCCCTTCACGCACTTCTCCCTCAAGGAAAACCGTTTCGTGACGGTCACGCTCGATCTTGGAACGATAACCGTCTATGATTCGCCATCCGATCCCTACGCGCGCCTCACGTACGAAATATTCAAGGAGCCGCGCCTTTTGGCGTTGGGCTACATGATCTCCTCCATTATGGGGAGATTCAACCACAACGCCGTTCCATACAGACAGCTGCTGGCCCTATTCGAAAAGTTCAACGTGAACGAGGGCGAAACCGCCGAAACGAAGGTGCCAAAGCTGATCGAACTCGAGCGCGATGTCGAGCAGGTGTTCCGTTTCCATTTTGCAAAGCCGGCCACCGCCGCCTCCTCGGGAAGCGTGGAGGTCAGCGGGCTCATGGATGACGAAACCCCGGCCTCCGTGAGTGCCGGCCCTGTGAACGTAACGGCGCTCTTGCCGTCCGGCGAGGCCTTGGACCCGGCGAACGAGCTGGCGTATCAGGAGATAAAGAGCAAACTTGCGGCGAACATCGCCGGCTGGAACAACCTCTCGCAGGAGCAAAGGCAGTCTCTCGTCAACGCCATAGCGAAGATGGCGCGACTAAGACCTGGTGAAGAGATCACGATGACACCGCAAGGGATCGCGTCTTTCTACAGGGCCGCCGGAATGACGCCGCCCGTCCTTCTTCAGTCGTTCAGGATACCGAACCTGTTCATGGCGACGGCGTTTAAAATCCGTTGATTTCGAAGGTGCGACATGTTAGCTGGTGCCGTAATTATTATGACGCAGACAAGATGCCCGATGACGCCTTCCGGTAAAAAGATGCTCGAGGAGCGCCTCAAGCACCTCAAGAACGTGGAGCGTCCGAAGGTCGTGGCAGCCATAGAAGAAGCGCGCGGCCACGGCGATCTTTCGGAGAACGCGGAATACGATATCGCAAAGGAACATCAGCTCCAGCTGTCCAAGCAGATCCAGGAGATCGAGCACAAGCTCTCTCTGGCGCAGGTGATAGACCCGTGCGCCGTCAGATCCGAAAAGATCGTCTTCGGCGCTACGGTGACCTTGAAGGCCATGGATAACGACGACAAGGTCACGTACTCGATCGTAGGCGTGGACGAGGCGGACCTGAAGCTAAGAAAGATATCCATCGAGTCGCCGATCGCCCGCGCCCTCATAGGAAAAACGGAAGGCGACGAAGTAAAAGTGAACACGCCCCAGGGACAAAAAGAGTTTGAAATTGTCGCGATCGAATACCGCTAGTTGCGTCAAAAAACGACACATTCTCGCGTCTTGATCACCCGCCATAGCAGATAAAACCTCTATTAGAACCCTTATAAAGACCTTCTCTGGCACGGGGTATGCAGTCCTACTATGGTGGAGGCGGTTATGATAGTTGGCGTGATAACAACGAGAGACATCTTGAGCCACCCGATAACTATCGCGACATCGTTCGGACTGGCCCGCTATATGTATTTCCTGCTGAAGGCATTAAGCCCCAAGATATTCTTCTTTACAAGTCTTTTGCTTCATTAATCGATTGTCCCCCTCATCATCTTAACGAGTCCCAGCGAGATATCGGGGACGTACGTAACGATGACAAGGAAAATGAAGAGCACGGCAATGAAGGGAAGCGCCGCCCTGCACAGTTCCGGTATCGGCTTTTTGAAACGATAGCTGCCTATGAAAAGATTAAGGCCGACCGGCGGCGTCGAATAACCGATCTCCAAGTTGGTCAGGAAGATGATACCCAAATGTAAGGGGTGAACGCCGAATTCCCGTGCGATAGGCAGTATGAGAGGGACCACTACAATGATCGCGGAGAAGACGTCCATCAGGCAGCCGACTACGAGGAGACAAACGTTCAGAATGATAAGGAACGTGAACTTGCTCGATATGTGTTGACGCATGAACTCTACGATGTGCGCCGGCACTTCGGCGTCCACGATATAATTGGTAAGGCCCAGCGCACAACCGAGTATTATCAGAACCCCGCCGACAAGTATCATCGCATCCGAGGCGATGCGGGGAACGTCCTTCGTGAGCTTCAGATCGCGGTAGATGACAAGTTCGACGAACAGAACGTACACGACGGTGACCGCCGCGGCCTCCGACGCCGTGAAAATGCCTCCATAGATACCGCCCAATATGATAATCGGGAGAGGGACGATCCATATCGCTTCAATGAGCGCTTTTTTCACGCGCGAAAGACTGAACGGCTCGCGCTGCGCCTTCGAAGCGGCCCCTTTGTAGATGCTGTAGAAAGAAAGGAGCAGAATGAGAAGAACGCCCGGGACGATACCCGCAAGGAACAGGTCGTCAACGTTCACGCGTGCGATGAGACAATAAAGAATAAGCGGTAAACTGGGAGGGAAAAGGAGCCCCAAGCTTCCGCTCGTTGTAAGAAGTCCCAGCGAGAACTTTTCGGAATATTTTTCCTTAAGGAGAATGGGATAGAGGAGCCCGCCAAGCGCTATGATGGTGACGCCCGACGCGCCGGTGAACGCCGTAAAAAATGCGCACGCTATGAGCGCGACGATCGCCAGCCCCCCCGGCAGCCACCCGAAAAGGGCCCGCGAAAGGTTCACGAGGCGTTCCGGCGTCCTCGATTCCGCCATCAGATATCCGGCGAACGTGAAGAGCGGTATGGCCACGAGCGTCGGCGCCGACGCCATCCTGTACATCTCGATGATGACGGCAGAAGTGTCGATGCCCACGATGGCGAAGAGAAGCAGCGCCAGCCCGCCGAAAAAAACGAAGAGCGGCGCGCCGCACGCCGCGCACAGGATGAGTGCTATCAGCACGGCCCACGTCATGCGGCCTCCGCCTGCGGTTTCCTTCTCTGTATGTCGGGGTAGAAGATGCGGAGGATATCAAGGACGACGCCTATGCAATATTCGAGGGCCATCATGGCGAAGCCGAAAGGTATTATGGTCTGGACCATCCACGTCTGCAGCCCCAGAAAAAGCTCCGCCGCCATCGCTCGCTCATCCATCACGAACGTGAGCGAGGCCTTTGCCAGCACGACGCAGACGGCCGCCGCGAACGCGTCAAGAAAAACGCGCAATGCGTTCCTTGCCCTGTGGGGCAATAGCCGCGTTACCGCATCGATGTTGAGATGCTGGCGGGCGCGCGTGGCCAGCATCGCACCCAGGAACGCGATCCAAAGGACCGCATTGCGCGACGCCACCTCCGCCCAGTCGATCCCGCTGTCGAAGAAGTTCCTTAATATGACCTGCGAGAACGTAACACCCACCATCGCGATGAGTATCACGACGAGAAGGACCTCCACCAGTCGTGCGAACGCACGGTCAATGAAACGAAAGAGATCTATGATCATTTGCGCAGCTCTGTTACGGCAGCCATCGTCTCGTTCAAAAGCTCCTGCGAATACAATTTGCCGGCAAGGTCCTTCCACACCAGCTGGCTCGTGTCGCGGATCCTTTGCACCTCTTCCGCCGGGACCTCCACGGTCTTTATGCCGGTCTTCGCAAGAACCGCGTACGACCTTTCATTGTCAGCGCGTGTGCGGTCCACAAGGATCTTCGCGTATTTCTTCGCCGTCTCTTCGAGGATCTTTCGGTCGCCCGCAGGTATGGACAGCAGCGCCCGCTTCGTAATGAGAATGCCGCCCGTAGAATCGGCAAGCTTTAAGGCAGTCATGTACTTGGTCTTGGTGTGCCACTGAAGCGCGATCGCGCCCAGCGGCGGCGCATAAACCGCGTCAATGAGGTTGGTCGACAGAGACGTCAGCACGTCGGGCAGCGCCAGCGGAATCGGGACGATGCCAAAGCGGTCATACATCGCCTTAACAAGTGGATCCCCTTCCCACATCCACATCTTCATGCCGTCCATGTTTTCGCGCGTCGCGATGGGTTTGTTGGAAAAGATGTTCACAAATCCGGTCTCCGCCCAGCCAAGAAGTTCAAAACCCTTCTGCTCGAATCCCGCCGAAAGCTTCGGCTGGACCTTTTTCGTAACGATGTCCGCCTCTTCATAGGTATTGAAAAGCATGGGCAGTTCAAGCACGCGGACCGACGGATTGACGATCCCCAGACCCAGACCGGTAAAACCGCCTATATGGACCTGGCCGATTTGCATCTTTCTCACAACATCGCGCTCGTCGCCCAGCACGCCGCCTGCATAGATCTTGAGTTTCACGTTGCCGCCAGTCCTCTGCACCAACTCTTGGTTCCATTCGTTCATGACCTTCGACCACGTCGACCCCTCCGGAGCGACAAGGGCGAGCTTCAACTCCGTCGCAAATGAATGAGACGAAATACAGAAAATTATTACTGCAACAAACAATTGTCCTATTCTTTTCACAATCTACCTCCATATTTCACCGCGTACTCTGCACCTCTGCGGTGAATTTAAAAATATTTTTTCTCCCTTTCAATCAAAATAGCAGCGCGGCGCTTTGCCAGCTCGTTGGCGAGCCGCTGCTCCGGGAACGCCTTGGCATCGGCGCCCCTTACCTCCTCGAGGAGGCGGCCATAAAGCGGCCTGTCCTGAAATTGAACCGCATAGTACTGCGCGTAAAGGACCTTCGTCATGAGATAATTTTCGCAGACGCCAAGCGCAGCATTGAACTCATCCTCGGCAAGCTTCTTATCGCCGCCAAGCATGGCCGGCTTTGAGGAGGCGATCGTACCCAGAAAACTGTGCGCCGAGCCGTAATAATAGTCGGGAACGAGCTTGACCACTCTTTTCACCATTGCCTCGACGCGTGGAACGTCGGCGACCGCTTCGATATCGTCCCTGTGAAGATTTATCCAATTACCCCACGTAAAAGCCGCCCAGAATAACGAAGACGCCTGCCTCTTACCAAATCTGTGCAGTTCCTTTTCAAAGGCATCCTGTGAAAGCGAAAGGACCTTTTTCCGGCTCTTTTCGGGCCACAGGGCCGCCAGACCGTAGTCCATGCCCTTCTTATAGAAGCGATCGGCGCGTTCATATGCCCGGTTGTACGCCGCATGGTCGCCGTCCTTATACTTGAGAAGGTCCTCCTCAAGAAAACCGAACGCGTACTGTCCGTAGGCGCGCGCAAGAAGCGTCAGCATCCCGCGATCGTCGGGCTTTCCCTTTGAAAGAACTTCGAGCGTCATTATCAGAGTTGGAGTGGAATTTCTGGCAAGTTCGAGATCCTGCTCGGACTCAAGGACCGTCACGCCGTCGGTCGCGATCCTGCCGACCGTCGCCGTAGTGACCTTCTTGAGCCCGCAGCCGGGGACAAAAAAAAGAGCGGCCGCTGCGACAATTATCAAGACCCCGAATCGTTTCATATGCGGAAGAAAACCAACGAAAACAGGGAATGTCATGACGCACCGTTCCGTGGCTCCTCTTTCTTTTCAATGTGGCGTGGAGGGCCGACGTAGAAACGAATCGCGTCCTCAAGGGCATCCATGTCGATGTGCGTATCCTTGCAGGGACCGTACGGCCGTCTGTTCGGGATACCTATGATCGAAAGGCGCCCGCCCACGTCGCGGATCCCCGAGACAAGGTCGCGTTCACACGCGACGCCTATCACCGCCGTGGGCTTAAGCTCCTTCACTTTCTTACGCGCAAGCTCTCCGCCTGAAACCGTAAAAACATCCAGCGGATAGCGTTCCTTGAGCTCCATCGCCTTTTTCAGTTCGTCCTTGGAAAGACAGCGCGGCAAAAGAACAAGGAGACGTTCTTCCGCGACCTGCCTTTTTAACGCTCGTGATACGGCGTTCGAAACCTTCACGAACGAATGGCCCACGCGGTCGCGCGAGACACCGAAGAGCCGGCTAAGCTTTACGACGCGCGAAAAGACCATTTCGAACAGGAAATGAGGACGGGAGCGGAACAGAAAATAGTTCCTTTCGTGATAGACCGTAAAAACGAGCTCTAGAAACCAGAAAGCCGTAGCGGCAATGAAAAGACCCGCAAGGGTCCACGCCGCCACGGGAAGCTCTTCTATGAACGATGCAAGACGAGGGGTTATGAGATACACGAGGAGAACGATCAGAAAATCGGCAAGAAGGACAACGGCCAGCGTAAAGAACAGGAACAGCCCCTTGCCCTCGTTTATCGCTCCGTTATCGCGGCCGTCCCAGTCGATCCACTCGTCGCCCAGGTTCCGGTCTTCTGGCGATCTTGCGTTGCTTTTATATTCTTTGAGATGGCTCATCTTTCGAACCTACATATCACGAATTTCTTTCGCTTCAAGCCCCATTTGCACCAGTCCCTCAACATCAAGGTTTTTCTCGACCTTTTCGACCTCTTCCGGCGTAGTGCGCGTCACGGGATTCCTGGGCATCAAAAAGCTGCAGCAATCGTCGTGCGGGATTATCGCCACATCATATGTGCCTATCCTTTTTGCCTCGTCCACGATCTCCTGTTTATCCATACCCACCAGCGGACGCAGTATCGGCACACCGGAGACCGCTTCGATGGTCGCAAGGTTCGAAAGCGTCTGCGAAGCGACCTGTGAAAGGGCCTCGCCGGTGACAAGCGCCTGCGCTCTCTCCTGTCTGGCTATCATTTCGGCTATCCTCACCATGAAGCGCCTGTATATTATGATGCGGTACTGCGACGGAACAGCCACCACTATCTTTTGCTGAACCGGCCCGAACGGCACCGTTACAAGGCGCGTCCCCGGCTGGCCTTTCATAAGATGCTCCACGATCTCAACGACCTTTTCCTGCGAGGCGGCCGAGGTAAAGGGTGCGGAGTGAAAATGGACGTAAAAAGGAAGACAACCCCTTTTCATCGCGCGCCAAGCGGCAACCGGGGAATCGATACCACCCGATATCAGGCACAACACCTTGCCGCTGATGCCGACAGGAAGACCGCCCAAACCTTTTTTATTATCCGTGAAAACAAAGACATGCCTGTCAAGTATCTCGATGGAGACCGTCATTTCCGGGTCTTCAAGATCTACCTTAGCTTGGGAGATCTTCTGCACCATCGCTCCGATCTCTTCATTCACCTTCTGTGATGACAACGGAAAAGTTTTCTGCGCACGACGCGTCCTCACGGCGAAGCTGCTAAATGATTTTTTATCAATGAGATTTTGGACAGCATTACGGATCGCATCCAGAGATGGCTCTGCACGCAAAGCAGCAGATATATTTGCCACACCAAATACCCGCGAAAGCTCTCCCAACATCATATTACCATTGCACGGTTCGGCTAATTCAATGTATATGCGCCCTTGCAGCCGTCGAATTTCGCAAGACCTTTTCTTGCCTACACTTGTGCGAATATTCCTTACGAGCATGTCCTCAAAGATCGTACGGTTGCCCTTCTTGAGCGCTATTTCGCCGTAATGCACGATATAGGAGGAATAATTGTGGAGATCCTGTGGATTCGTTTCCATTGAAACGTCCTAATACAGTCTTTTTTTGCATTGGCAAGCTAAAAGGCGCGGATATTTTGGCATCGATAAAATTATCCACAATATCAATTAGATATACACAATAGAGCGAGTTTTTGACCTTCCATCTTTGTTTTTTTATTTTTAGATTGACACCACAATATGTAGTATCTAAACATCACATCACCACACAATATATTGTGGATAACGGGTTCCGAATTTAGCCCTTAAAACACCTCAAGCTATTGAATTTACACATTTTTTTGGTTATTCACAGGTCTGTGAACGGAGGGAGAAATGGTCACGAAGGCGGCAAAAGGGGTAAAGGGCCATCCGAAAAAGAGGGCGCAGGTCGTTACAATTCACAATGGGCTGAACGTCACCCGCCGTTTTACGAGGCGCGGTGTAAGCCCCTTCGATGAAGTGAACTATGAAAAAAGGTCCTCCCTCATCACAAATCCTGACGGTTCGATCGTCTTCCGGATGGACAACGTTGAGGTGCCGGAGGGCTGGTCGCAGCTTGCCACGGACATACTCGTCTCCAAATATTTCAGAAAGCGCGGCGTGCCGGGGACGGGCCATGAGACCTCGGTGCGTCAGGTCGTCTCGCGTCTCGCCAACACTATCCGTTATGGAGGCGAGAACGAAGGATATTTTGCGACCGCAGAGGACGCCGAATCCTTCGAGATGGAGCTAACGCATATGCTTTTGAACCAGAAGGGGGCCTTCAATTCCCCGGTATGGTTCAACTGCGGACTCTACCATTCGTACCACATCGAGGGCAGCGGCGGGAACTGGCACTGGAACAATAAGACGGGAGAAGCGGAACAAACGAAGAACTCCTACGAACACCCGCAGGCCTCCGCCTGCTTCATCCAGTCCGTCGACGACGATCTTATGTCCATCTTTGAGCTGGCGAAGAACGAGGCCAAGCTCTTCAAGTACGGCTCCGGCACCGGCACGAATTTCAGCCGGCTGCGCAGCAAATATGAAAAACTTTCGGGCGGAGGAACATCCTCCGGCCTCATGTCCTTTCTCGAGGTCTTGGACAGGGGCGCCGGTGCGACAAAATCCGGCGGCACTACGCGCAGGGCCGCCAAGATGGTATGCCTCGACATAGACCATCCGGAGATAATTGATTTCATCAACTGGAAGGTCAACGAGGAGAAGAAGGTCGCCGCGATGATCTCCGCCGGCTACTCCTCCGATTTCAACGGAGAAGCATACAAAACGGTCTCGGGCCAGAACTCCAATAATTCCGTGCGCATCCCCGACACCTTCATGTACTCCTATCTGAACGACGAACCGTGGAAGACGGTGCTTCGCACGACGAATGAGCCGTTCGAAACGCACCGCGCCCGCGATATCATGCGGATCATCTCCGATGCGACATGGAACTGCGCGGACCCCGGCGTCCAGTTCGACACGACAATCAATAAGTGGAATACCTGCAAGGCGTCAGGCAGGATCAACGCCTCCAATCCCTGCAGTGAATATCTGTTCCTTGACAATAGCGCATGCAACTTGGCCTCTTTGAACCTCATGAAGTTCTACGACGAGGTGACCGGCCAGTTCGACGTGGAATCTTTCACGCACGCGTGCCGCATATTCGTCACGGCGCAGGAGATACTGGTCGACTTCTCCTCATATCCGACTGCCGCCATCGCTAAGAACAGTCATCTCTTCAGGCCGCTCGGCTTGGGCTACGCCAACATGGGGACCCTCCTCATGGTAATGGGCCTTCCTTACGACAGCGACGAGGGCCGCGCGGTCGCCGCAGCGATCACCGCCATCATGCACGCCGCGGCATACAGGACGTCGGCGGAGATCGCCTCGCAAAAAGGCGCTTTCGCAGAATACGCGAAGAACCGCGAGTCGATGCTCGAGGTCATTCGCATGCACCGCGACGCCGCCTACGAGATACCGGAGCATCATTGCCCCGAATATTTGACCCACTCGGCAAGGCAGGAATGGGACCGCTGCCTCTCCGACGGCTCTCGCTGGGGATACAGGAACGCGCAAGTGACCGTGCTCGCCCCCACCGGCACCATAGGCCTCCTGATGGACTGCGACACGACCGGCATCGAGCCCGACTTCACGCTGGTGAAATTCAAGAAGCTCGCCGGCGGCGGCTATTTCAAGATCGTGAACCAGTCGGTCCCGCTCGCTTTGAAGCGCCTGGGATACACGCCGTCCGAGATCGACGACATCGTGCGCTACGCGCAGGGCACGTCCTCCCTTGTAGGAAGCCCTCACATCAACGAACACAGTCTGCGCGACAAGGGTTGTAACGATTCCGACCTCGAAAAGATCTCAAAAGCGCTGCCGCGCGTCTTTGACATTTCGTTCGCGTTCAATTCGGGGACTCTGGGACCGGAGGCAATGGCCCGTTTCGGTTTCACCGAGGAGCAATATTCAAGACCCGGTTTCAATCTGCTTTGCGAGCTCGGTTTCTCCGCCGAGCAGATCGAAGAGGCGAACATTCACATCTGCGGAAAGATGACGATCGAGGGGGCGCCGCATTTGAGGCCGGAGCATCTGGCTGTCTTCGACTGCGCCAACAGGTGCGGCAAGTACGGCGAACGCTATCTCGCACCTATGGCCCATCTCAAGATGATGGGCGCCGCGCAGAAGTTCCTGTCCGGCGGGATCTCAAAGACCATCAACCTGACCAATAGGATCACGCCGGAGGAGATCGAACGTCTTTACGTGGAGGCGTGGAGGATGGGGCTCAAGGCCGTTGCCTTGTATCGCGACGGTTCGAAACTGGCCCAGCCGCTCAACGCAACCGCGGATGACGTCAAAAAAAAACTGGATACGAGCCCGCATCAACAGGGGATCGCTGCCCAACAGAGTTCGACGGATCATCAGGGTGCGGTTCTTAGAAGGCGCCGCCTTCCTAAAAAGCGCCGCGGTTTCACGCAAGAGGCAAGGGTCGGCGGACACAAGGTATATCTTAGAACCGGCGAATACGAGGATGGCGCGCTGGGCGAGCTTTTCATAGACATGCACAAGGAGGGCGCCGCCTTCAGGAGCGTGATGAACTGCTTCGCGATCGCCGTATCCCTGGGTCTTCAATACGGCGTGCCGCTGGAAGAGTTCGTCGACTGTTTCACCTTCACAAGGTTCGAGCCGCAGGGAGTCGTCGACCATCCCAACATCAAGATGTCCACGTCCGTGATCGATTTCATATTCCGTGTTCTCGGAATGGAATATATGGGCCGGACGGATTTCGTTCAGGTCAAACCAACCAAGGACGAGGACGTAAAGCTGGAGATCGAAAAGAACGAGCAGAAGAAACCTGAAGAGGATCCGAAAAAGGTGTCCGTCGTAACGGCGTCACGTCAGGTCACATCGGACCGGCTCATCTCGCGCACGTCGGAACGGCCGCGGAAGGACGAGACGCTGCCCGACATGGCGGTCCCCATGCGCATGGAAGCGACAACCTCGTCCGCCGGTTCCCTGCAGACCGTCGCCGCATCTTCAGGCGTTGTGGTATCTATTACGGACGCAAAACGCGCCCAGGGAACAGCTGCCTCCGTGACGGACGCGCATCTTTCCGCCATGATGGGCGACGCGCCCTTCTGCGACCAGTGCGGACACGTCACGGTCAGAAACGGCGCGTGCTATAAATGCCTGAATTGCGGCAATTCAATGGGATGTTCTTAAAAACAGATGAATATGGATAAGGATCGCATAATCGTTGAACCGCGCGTTTATCTCGTCGGCAAATCGCATTTTGAGGCCGATATGCTGAAGGCCTTTTTGGACGACGAGGGCATGGTCTTCGAGACCGACACGAAGGTGGACGCAGAGATACTTGCCGAGGCGGCCGGGCGCGTCTGCTATCTTTCCTTCGGCAAGGGAAGAAAATCCAATGCGGACTACCTCAACAACATTATCTCTTCGCACCACGGCTCCGTTCTGGAGCACGTCACATGGAGCTTCCTCGTCACGGGGATCAGCCGCTCGCTGACGCACGAGCTCATCCGCCACAGAGCCGGCTTCGCGTATAGTCAGGAAAGTCAGCGTTACGTGGACGAGTCGGACACACGCTACGTCCTGCCGCCGCTCTATCAGGAGAACCCGGAGCTTCGCGCCACATGGGAACGCGCGATGGAAGAAGCGCACAGGAGCTATCTGGGCCTCGTTGAAGAAACCGACAAGTTCGTGGCGAAAAAATATCCGGAGCTCGCCGGAACGGACAGGAGGAAGATGGTCCGTCAATCGGCGCGCTCCGTCCTTCCCAACGCCTGCGAAACAAAGCTCTTCGTCACTGCGAACGCGCGCGCGTGGCGCCACTTCGTGGAAATGAGGGGCTCGGCTCACGCCGACGCCGAAATAAGGAACCTTGCGGTAACAATAGCGAAGGTGCTGAAAGAGGAGTCTCCCAACATATTCGGCGACATCGAAATCGTCTCGGAGGGCGGCATAGAAATCACGCGCGTCGGATATTCGAAGGTCTGAAGAAACGCTTCCATCTCGGTTCGGCACGGACCACAATAACATACGACAATGTGGCAGTCAGAGCGCCTCCGACGACGTCCATGATGTAGTGTTGTTTCACGAGCACAACCGAAACGGCGATAATGATCGTCATAAATACGAAGGCAAAGCTCCAGCGCCGATGGTTGCGCCACGATATCAGCGACGCCATCGTCGGATAGGCGATGTGAAGCGACGGAAAACAGTTCTGGGGCTTGTCTATGAAATAATAAAAACGCGTGAGGCCGGCTCCGAACCCCTCAACTCCCTGCAGGACCGGCCTTTCCTCGAACCTCACCGGAAGCGCCAGAAAAAAAAGATAGTGAACCGATGTCATCAAGAGGCAGGCCATGACCGCTCTGTGCATGTCTTCCATGTCATCTATGATCATATAGAGAAGGAACATGCTGAAATAGACCAGTGTGTAGCCCAATATGAAGATAGGGACAAAGGGGATGGAGTCCTCAAAAGTGAACGAGACATCGAAATACCGCGTCCGGAACTGATTGATCCAATTAATGAAGAGATATCCAAAAGCGAAGTATCCGATCAGGAACAGGAACCAGTTGCGTTTCTCCCTTTTTTGTTCAACCGACAGCATAGACAGTATTACATGCACGAGGTGTCGGGACAATGTCAAGCCGTCAGGGTCCTTTTATAAAAAATATGGGAACGCCCCTTTACTTTTCCCCTGCTATCGCTATAAACAGGACTCTGGAAAGAGATGCATTATGACCAAAGGAGGATGGATGAAACGCGAAGATGTGGAAAAGATATTGAATGATAAGATCAGACCTCGGCTCGCGGCCGACGGCGGCGGAGTGGAGCTTGTGGAGATAAAGAACGACAACACCGTCGTCGTGAAACTGACCGGCGCGTGCGGTTGCTGCCCGTTCTCGCTCATGACATTAAAGGCGGGCGTCGAGCAGACATTGCGCGATTCGTTCCCGGAACTCAAAGAGGTTATATCGGTCTAGGAGCCGTAGACGGCCCGCGCCGAATCAGATTCCCACATTTCGACGCGCGCGACCGGAAGTCCTTGCGATCTCGCCTCGTCATGCACGAGCTTGGCTATGTTCTCCGCGGTGGGATTGGTGTTCATCGTGAACACGCGCTCACCTATTCCTCTAAGCGCCTCAACCGCGGGGTCGCCCTTTGAGAGTATCATGGAATGATCGAGGTTCTCTTCTATCCATCTGCCGATTGTTCCTTTAAGGTCATCGAAGTGGCAGACCATCCCGTTTCCGTTCAGCGAATCCGCCCTCAAATAGATAACCGCTTTCGCCGTGTGGCCGTGAAGGTTTCGGCACTTGCCCTTATCGCCCAAAAGGCGGTGGCCGTAACAGAACGAAAAGGATTTGCTGATGGAATACATGTTCACCCCAGCGTCCTCCCGCCGTCAACGGCGATCACCTGCCCCGTGAGCGACGGCGACGCCTCCGCAAGAAAGCCGACAAGCCGCGCTATCTCCCGCGGCGGACTCTCACGGCGCATCGGCGCTTTATCTATGAGGTCGTTCCAGCCGGCATCGCTCATACCGGCAGGCCGCGTAACGATGTACGGGGCGATCGCGTTCACGGATATCTTCGGCGCGAGTTTTTTAGCGAGCCCTCTGACCAGCGAATCAACGCCCGCCTTCGCCATGCAATACGGAAGATATCCCGCGTACGGCCGTTGAGCAGCGATGTCGCTCAAAAAGATCATCCTTCCACCGTCCTTCATCGATCTTGCCGCAACCTGCGCAACGAAAAACGCCGCCTTGAGGTCCACGGCGATAACGTCGTCGAAGATTTTCTCGTCAACTTCATCGAAGGCGGTCCGCATGAAACCGGCAGCGCAGTGCACAAGCACGTTAAACCCGCTCAATTCCTTCGACGCCTCTTCGAACATCTTCTTTATCCCTTCGACACGGGAAATGTCCGCTCCGACAAGGACGGCTTTGCCGCCCGCCTTTTTTATCTCGCCGGATATTTTCAACGCCGCTTGCTCGTTCTTATTATAATGAAGGACCAACTCATAACCGCGGCAGGAAAATTCTGCCGCCACCGCCTGACCGATGGAACCTGTAGCGCCCGTTATGAATACCTTGTCGTTCTTCATGGCAGGAGATGCTACGGGAGGTGTCTTTAAGAAACAAGGTAAAATTGGAGACTTTTCACCCCGCCCGCCTTCCATTTCCCCATATATAATGTAGGACCCTCAAGCCACCTTCAACCTGGCACCAGCTTAACTATTCGATATTACTAATAAAACACTTGTCTTGTGTCTTGTGTCTCTCGTCTGTTTTTTGGCACCCTTCTTGCTACTCCTAAGGGTGAATAACCATTTGGAGGTGCTATGAAGAAATTTTTTGTTTTTGCAGCGGTGCTCTCGATCGGCCTGCTTATCGGGGCGAATGCCAGTGCGTGGCACTTCCCCACATTCTGCGAACTGAACCCGGAAGTCTGCTCCCCCACAAGCTCCTTTCTTGATTCTATCGATTCTGACGGCGACGGAGTGGTGGAGAGCGCTGATGAATGTGTGTCTGAAGCGGGGCCTGTCGAAACGAACGGCTGCCCCGATGCGGACGCCGACGGTGTCAAGGATTCGGCGGACCTCTGCGCAGAAACTGCGGCCGACGCGACAGTTAACGAAAACGGCTGTCCCGATACGGACCTGGACGGGATCTATGACGATGCCGATGCTTGCATCGATGAAGCCGCGGATACGTCCGACGGTTGTCCGGTAGCGCCGCTCGATCCCATTATCACAGGCGACCGCATTGTGGATGACGAGGCCACAGGCGACGAAACGACCGGCCCCGAGGCGTCGGGCGAGGCGTGGGGCGGAGGTTGCAGTATGGCGGGAAACGTCTCACATGCGAACATCCTCTCGGTGGTGGTCCTTGCACTGTCGCTTGTTCCGATGACGATCAGGCGCAGAAAGTAAAAGGGAGAACTGCGAGATAAAGATGAAAAAAATATTACTTGCCGCGATAACAATGATCTTCATATCTCCGGCCGCGTTCGCCGGAGATTTCGTCCTTTATACGGAATATCAGGCCTTCGTGAAAGATGACGCTCCCGACATTGAAGCGGTCAAGCCGGCGTATGAGGCCTTTGTCACAAACGACAGCGATACCGATATCGAATTGAAACCCGCAAATGTTGAAGCGACACCCTTTACTCCTTCCGGAACCTCGGATGCCGAAGACGATGTCATTTCGCATTTCGACCCTAGGCACGCGGTGGAAGACTGTCTGCGCGATCCTTTGCGCTGCCGCGATCTCGATATCCCTTCGGACATGCCCGAAACAGTCCCGGACGATCCCGCTGAAATTGACGTTCCGGGCTCGCGGTTCGGTGGGACGCTAACCGACAGACCTCCGCTTGACGTCGGAGACGTTCCGGACGAGGAAGGAAGCGATATCGAACGGCCGCCCGTCTTCCGTGACGACACGCATCCGGAAATCCCGAGCATAGACGTCGCCGCGCCCTCGCCCTCCTGCCCCACCTGTCCATGCACGACTTCGGCTCCATGCGCCGGAAGCGGTCCGTCCTTTGAAGGACCGAACGTCAGTTATGCCGAGATCCCCCTCGACTCCATCGTCCAAGAGTGGAACGGCAGCGCGGGCTGCGGCATCATGAACACGAACCCGTCGACCGGAATCGTTTCGGCGATCATCTTGGCCGTCTGCACCCTTCCACTCGTATTGGTGCGGAAGAAACAGTAAATTCAATGGCAATAATTCAGGCGGCCTTCCGGCCGCCTTTTTTATTTCCATTGCCGCCCCTTTTATGCTTTAAGCCCGCTCGTTAACCATGAGCACAAACTATGACATCATAGTTGTCGGGGCCGGACACGCTGGGTGCGAGGCCGCTTTAGCGGCCGCCCGCACGGGCGCAAAGGTTCTTATCGTCACCGGACGCATGGACACCATCGCGGAGATGAGCTGCAATCCGGCGATAGGCGGCCTTGCGAAGGGGCACATCGTCCGCGAGATAGACGCGCTGGGCGGCGAGATGGGACGAGCCGCCGACGCGACAGGCATCCAGTTCCGGCGCCTCAATATGAGCAAGGGTCCCGCGGTCCGTTCCACGCGCTGCCAGTCGGACAGGGCACTGTATCATGGATACATGAAGGCGGCGCTCATGCGTCAGCCGGGCCTCGCGACCGTTGAGGGGATGGTCGAAGAGCTGATCGTTCAAGATAACGCCGTTGTCGGAGTGAAGGTTAGTGACGACGTCATTGCGGGAAAGAAGATCGTCATCACGACCGGCACGTTCTTAAACGGCCTCCTTCATTTCGGAATGGAACACAAGGAAGGCGGACGGATCGGGGATATTGCTTCGCACGGACTTCCGGCTGCGCTGAAAAATCTGGGCCTTGAAATGGGCCGTCTAAAGACCGGCACGTGCCCTCGGCTCGCAAAGGAGACGATAGATTTCGGCGCATGTCAGGAGCAAAAGGGTGACGAGCCGCCGCCGCGATTTTCCTTTTTTCACAAATTCGCGCCTATTCCGCAGGTATCGTGTTTTATAACTTACACGAACGACAGAACTCACAGGGCGATCACGGACAATCTTGCAAGGTCCCCTCTGTATTCCGGAAAAATCACCGGTGTAGGACCGCGCTATTGCCCGTCCATCGAGGACAAGGTGGTGCGCTTTTCCGATAAGGAACGTCACCAGCTCTTTTTGGAGCCGGAAGGGCTCCGAACGAACTGGATATACGTCAACGGACTTTCAACTTCGCTGCCCCTCGATATCCAGTATAAAATACTGAAGACCGTTCCGGGGCTCGAAAATGCGAAGGTCGTCCAGCCGGGATACGCGGTTGAATATGATTTCGTGTTTCCCACACAGCTTTATCCCACACTTGAAACGAAGTCCGTGAAAGGCCTCTATCTTGCCGGACAGATAAACGGCACGTCCGGTTATGAAGAAGCGGCGGCGCAGGGATTGATCGCTGGGATCAACGCGGCCATTTCGCTTCATGAAAAGGAACCGCTTATTCTTAAGAGAAGCGAGGCATATATCGGCGTCCTCATAGACGACCTCGTCACGAAGGGAACGAACGAACCCTACAGGATGTTCACATCGCGCGCCGAACACCGCCTGGCCCTGCGCGAGGACAATGCCGACGCACGTTTGCGTCCAACCGGCCGGCGGGTCGGCCTCGTCGGCGACGACGAGTGGGAACATTTTGAAAGAAAAAAAGATGCGATAGACGAGGCGATCAGATCCCCCCATGGAAACTTCGATGCTGAAGTGACCGAGGCGGCCGCCATCCGC
Source organism: Bdellovibrio sp. (assembly GCA_020723205.1). Taxonomy (GTDB): domain Bacteria; phylum UBA10199; class UBA10199; order 2-02-FULL-44-16; family DYJF01; genus DYJF01. Next base: position 5,421 of record DYJF01000010.1, on the reverse strand, counting down.
TTAAAATACGGCGGATACATCAGGTCGCAGGAGCGGCTCATCGCAAAGTTCGAGGAGCTTGAAAATTTCCGGATTCCCAAAGACTTCTCATACGACGCCGTTAACGGACTGTCGAACGAGGTCCGCGAGAAGCTGACGCAGATCAAGCCGGTGACGCTTGCGCAGGCATCGAGGATGCCGGGCGTCACGCCCGCTGCCATATCTATTTTGATGGTTCATCTTCGAAGGTGAAATGTATCCCGTCCTCGCGCTCTTTGGGGTCCTCCCACCACCATCTGCCCCCGCGCTCGTCGCCCGACCGTGAAGGCCTAGTGCAGGGTGCGCAGCCGATGCTCATGTAGCCCTTTTCATAGAACGGATGAGTGGGCACGCTGTGTTCTTTCACATACGCCCAGACCTGTTCCCAGCTCCAGTCCGCGAGCGGGCATATCTTGACAAGTCCCGCGTGCACTGCGTCCAATGCGACCTTTTCTACTGACGCCCTTTTTCCCCTCTGGGAACGTCTTAAGCCCGCCATCCACGCCTTGCAACCGTCAAGGGCCCGCCTTAACGGCTCATGTCTTCTCAATTCGCAGCAGTCGAGCCGCAACTTATGGTCGTGGCGAAATTCGTTGGGGCCGTTCGCACATAAATAGCGCTGAAGAGATCCCGTATCCGGAGTGAAAAATGAGACCTTGCAGCGGTACCGGTCATACACCTTGTCCATGAACTCATATGTTTCGGGAAAGAGACGGCCGGAGTCGACAACGGCGATCTTAAGCGAAGGGGCAACCCGCGAGAGCATATCGAGAAGGACCATGTCGTCGGCAACGAAGCCGCAGGCAAGAACAAGATCCTCTTTGAAGGTGTCCCACGCCCAATTGACGACCTCGGTCGCGGACCTTTCGTCCATATTTGCACCTAAGGTGAGGCGATCGAGATCGGAAATATCCATATGGGGACCGCTTGGCTTATTACCTTGGCGACACAGTGAGGTTCTTAAGTATCGGCGGATCCCACTCGAAGGAGAGCCGCGGCCTCTTCGCGCCCGCCCACTTCTTCATTACGGAGCCGACAACGAGCGGCAGCGAGACCGACGGTTCGACGAACGCCATGCAGTGCGTCGCCTGTTTGGAGACTTTTCCCCAACTCGTTGCCTCCGAAAGCGTCGAGCCGGAGAGCCCGCCCCAGTGCGGCACGTCCGTCGTGAGCTGGATGGCGTAACGGTGCCCGCCGGTGTCCATGTTGAAGATATAGGCCATCACTACGGAGTCGTTGATGAAGTTCTTGGGAACACCGCCGGCGATATATACCGCGGCCGTGGCCTTCGACTTGACCACGATCTGCGTCAGTTCGTAGTTGTCCTGTATGGAATCTATCGTGACGCCGCGGCGGTTCTCCTTCACACAGCGGTGATAATGCTCCGTGAGCCCTATACCGATCGATGAATCGTTTATCGCCGGCGAAAAGACCGGAACGCCGTGCCGCGCAGCCGTCGCGAGGATCGACTGATCGTCGTTTATCGCGCCGCCCAGCTCCTGCAGGAAATGCCTGCTGGAATATCTTCCTGCCGGCAACTTGTCCGCAAAGCTCCCGACGGAACAGTCGAGCCGCCAGAACTGCGACTCGTCGACATAGGTGTCGTAGATGCGGTCTATATACAGATCCCGCAGCACCGTGTCGTCCGCGTTGGGCGTGCCAGTATAGTGCTTGAAGTTCTGCGACTGATAGAGGTCCTGATAGAGTATCGCTCCCGTGGAGACGATGACGTCCACCAGGTTGTGCGCTACCATGTCGCGTATGACCTTGCGAAGGCCCGCGGCTATCAGCGGACCGGCCAGACCCAGCATGATCGTCGGGCGTTCCTGATCGGAAAGCATGCTGTCGTAGACCTTCGCACAGGTGCCTATGTTCCTCGCCTGCACGGAGGCCTTGCCGTATGCGTTCACAAGATCGCCAACGTCCTTAATCTTCTCGAGATCGACGGACTCAACGGTGCCGGAGAGTATCTCGCGCTTGCGCGCCGCATCCGCCTTCGAAAGCTCCGGAAAATTATAACCGGACGGCCTGTCGAGCACTGAAAACTCTTTCTTCTCCTTCATACGTCCTCCCTTTTATTCGGCGCCCTTCTCAAGCTCATCGATACGGTCCACGACCCAATCCCTGATCTCCGCTTCGATGGAGAGCTTCGATCTCGACGGTGAATATCTCTGCCTTATGAGCTCGACCATGCGGTCGAAATCCCCGCCTACGCCGGCCAGATCGCGGTTCGTCAGCCGGTCCCATTTGTCGGCGATTTTGGGGACCATTTCGTCCCAACATCTTTCCAAGCGGGCCTTTTGCACTTTTTTCTAACTAGCCGATAAGACGATGTATTGTCAATGAATTCCGGCTGTTTTCGAACGTCCTAAGCCGCCTTGCTTTTTTCTGAAATATGGGCTTATCATAAATGCATGATGAACAGAATGCTCAAGGCCGCCGCGTTGACCGCAATGCTTCTTTTGGCGACCGTATCGTGCAGCGGAAAGACGCCTTACTACAACACCAGCGACGCATTCACGCGCTATCCCGAGGCGGAACTTTCGACTTTCTCCATTTTCGGAACCGCCGCATGTAATTCCTGCAGGGGGAAGGACATAACCGCGCTGCAGGTCGAAGTTGTTCCGGCGGACGACCCCACAAAGTCCCTCACCATGGACGTCTTCGACGGGCTCGGTTCTTTCAGTTTTTCAGATATCCGCTACGGAAAGGGCGCAAAACTGACCGTCTATGGAAAGCTTATATTCGGGAACGGAAACACAGGCATAGAAACGGACGCGGGCATTGAAGTGCCGGACAGCGACGGAGACACCGTCTCGGTCGTCCTTAATTTTTGACCGCCGCCTCTGCCGCCGCGGCTTCCTCTTTCTCCTTCCTCATCTTCTCTTCTTTGATGTCGGCTACAGACTTCCTCGGCGGGATCATGAACGACACGCCGAGATTGAACGCGATGTCGGCGTTTATAGTATCGCCGACCGGGATGGGCGTCGGGTGAATGTAATTGTTGACGTCGGCGCGCAGGGCGAACCACGGCACGGGGGTGTAAACGCGAACCCCTCCCCCTATCATCCCCATCGGCTCATAAAAACCGTTGATCCAGAACGTTCCGGCGCCGAGCGTCAGGAAGAAATCGCACTCGATCACGGACGAGCCCGCCCTGAACGCCGCGTCATTCGATATCGTCAACTCTGCGTTGATGATGTGCGTGTTCTTCGTCGTGAGACTCCTCGCGAACGTGGAATCGCTGTCGGCGTAGATGGGCGTGTACAGATATGACGCGCCTACGGCGAAGGTGTTGTTGATGTGCATATAATATTTGGCGCCGGCGTCCCACGAGTTGTGCCACTCGTCGCCCAAGAAATCTCCGCCGTAGATATTGATCTCGCTCTGCCACCTGCGCTGATGCCTGTACTCCTTATCGACAGACTCATGTAGGGCGTCGTCCGCTGCGGCAGCGTTGCCCGCCAGAAGCGACGTCAGAACGAATGCCGCAACGAAGAACTTCAGGCGCATATCACCTCCCCCTGTAGAACCCCAAAAATCTCCATGCGATAGGAGGCATAACAAGAAGAGCCGCCACAGCGCAACATATAGTTCCTATCGCCATGATCTCTCCCAGACCGGCTATCCCCCTGTGCGAGGCGATCATCATCATCCCGAAACCGATGGCGTTCGTTAAGGCCGTGAGCATGACCGAAGTTCCGGTCGCCCGGGCGAGGGCCGTCAGCTCCCGTTCCTGTTTCAGACGGTGTATTATATGCACGCCGCTGTCCACGCCGACGCCTATGATGATGGGTATCGCGAAAAAATTGGCGAGGTTGAAAGGTACCCTGAAAAGTCCCATGAAGGAAACGAGCCAGAGACCGCCCAGCAGGAGCGGCAAAGCCGCCATCATCGCGGCCCTGACCGATCTGAAATCGAGGAACGCCAGCACGAAGATGAGCACGAAGGCGAGAAGTCCCGATATGAGGAACGCGCGTATCATTATCCTTCCCGATTCATAGACCTCGACCGGAGTTCCTAGGACCTCCGGATCGACCGCCCTTATCTCGCGCACGAATTGCTCCAGATTTTGCGGGTTCCAGATATCCTCTTTCGGCGTCACATAGATCGCGTATTTTCCGTTCGGACTGACAAACCTCCTGACGATGGATTCGGGCAGGTCCTTCATCTTGAGTTGCTTGGGGTCCATTCCCGACGCAAGAAGTGAGAGCTTATCGTGAAGGTCCGCGAACAGTTCCTTCTGGTAACCCTCGATGCGCGCCGCCGCTTCAGGCGTTTCTTCAATGTTCCGAGCCAGCCCCGTGAGGCGCTCGCGAAGGCCCTCGAGCTCTTCGACCGCGTCAATGCGTCCTGCGGAAAAGGCCTCTTCCTCAAGGCGCTCGAGCGATCCGTCGAATCGAAGCATGCTCTCCACTAGCCCTTTCGCATCCACCGCCGCATCAACACGCGGCCTTTGCGCCGCTATCCCCGAAAATGCGGGCGCCATCCTTCTGATGAGGAACATCCTCGCCTTCTGATCAAGCGGCACGATGGTCGTGATGTCGTCCACTTTTTTCACGACAGGCAGCGCCCTGAACTTCGCGCTCATCTCCGCCGATCCCTGCGGCGTACCGGCCACTGAATTTGCGAACCATGTGGATTCGTCCGACTCCGTTATGAGCTTTTTCTCGTATTCGACCGACTCCATCCCCTTCGCCTGCAAGTTCAGGAGATTGAAGTCGAAGGTGACCTTCCTTGCGAAGGGCGCGATCGCAAGCGTCAGGACGATGGCGCCGACGAGAAGCGCGCCCGGACGATTGTAACACTTCGTTATGAACGTGATCTTGAGCGCCGGTTTGGGCGTAGCCCATGCCGGCACGGCCCTGTTCCCGTAGAGCTTGTGGTCGCGCAGCACGAGCATTGCGGGCAAAACCACCAGCATCGAGGTCAGGCAGAACACGATCCCCATCCCGGCTATCGCGCCCAGCTGCTGAAGCGCCTTGAAGTTCGTGAACAGGAGCGCCGCGAACGCGCCGGCGGTGGTAGCCGCGCTCGTCAGGTCCGCCTTGCCGACGGCCAAAAGCATTTTTTTCACCGCCTCGTCTATGTGGCGGTGCTTAGCAAGCTCCTCCTGATATCTCGCCACGACGTGTATCCCGTATTCTATCGAAGAGCCGACCAGTATGATGGCGAAGACGATTGAGAGAAGATTGAGCGTTCCGAAGACGAGCGTTACGAAACCGTATGTCCACGCGATGCCCATCACCAGCGCGGACATCGCGAGCAGCGGCCTCGCCGCGCTCTTGAAAGAAACTATGAAGATGACGGCGACTGCAACGATGGCAAGGATCGTCGCCATGTTCATGTCGCGGTTGGAAGTCGCCATCTCATCGGCGGCGAGCACGGGCCTGCCGGTGAGCC
>DYJF01000077.1 GCA_020723205.1 Bdellovibrio sp. | reverse complement strand
GGTCAGCCATTTACCAAGCCAGGAGCACTCGAAGAGTTGCCCTGCGTCAGCTGGCGGTGCAGCTCGGCCTCACCTCTACGCACACGGCGTAGTTTTTATAACCGCAGACGAGAACGGGTGTGCAGACCATAGGCGGCGTAATATAAGGAGCCGGCTTGAGGGACCTTTGGAACCCCATTTGCCGTCATCTGACTTCGGGGATGCGGTGTTGGAAAAGCGTCTCGGAGGCGATTTTACCGGCCGGGATATGATCGATAAAATCGCCGAGAGGCGAGCGGACGTTTTGGGTGGCCTAACCTGATTGCACAAGGCCGAGAGGAAGCCGGCGAAAGAGGACCTTTTTGTTTGCAAATCCCCCTTCCTGTAGTTTAAAAGTGATAAATTTATGCCGGCAAACGAGATCATCATCAAGGGCGCGCGGACCCATAATCTCAAGAACATAGACTTGACCATCCCCAAGAACAAGTTCGTGGTCATAACGGGACTGTCCGGCTCCGGAAAATCGTCCCTCGCGTTCGACACGATCTACGCGGAGGGGCAGCGCCGCTACGTTGAATCGCTCTCCGCCTACGCGCGGCAGTTCTTGGAGCAGATGGAAAAACCGGATTGCGATTCGATCGAGGGGCTCTCGCCCGCCATCTCCATCGAACAGCGCACGACATCGAGGAACCCGCGCTCCACGGTCGGCACGTCAACGGAAATTTACGATTATCTGCGGCTACTCTTCGCGCGAGTGGGCAAACCTCATTGCTACAAGTGCGCAAGGCCCATCGCGGCGCAGACGATCTCTCAAATGGTGGATCAGATACTGGAACTGCCCGAGGGCCGTCGCATCCAGATACTCTCCCCCGTCGTCCGCGGCAGAAAAGGCGAATACTCGAAGGAGCTCCAAAAACTTGCAAAGGACGGTTTCATACGCGTCGTCATTGACGGCGAGATGAAGGAGCTGGGGGAGAAGATAGAGCTCGACAAAAAGAAGAAGCACGACATCGACCTTGTGGTCGACCGCCTCACGGTGAAAGCGGGCATCAAGGCGCGGTTGGCCGATTCGCTTGAGACCGCGCTCAAGTACGGAGAAGGTCTCGTCAAGGTGGACCATGAAGAAAAGGAGCTGCTCCTTTCCGAAAAGCACGCCTGCATATACTGCCAGATATCCTATCCGGAGATCGTTCCGCAGCTCTTTTCCTTCAACAGCCCCAAGGGGGCGTGCGGCGACTGCGACGGGCTGGGCACGCGCCGGTATTTCGACCCCGACCTCATCATCCCCAACAAGAATCTTTCTCTTCGCGAAGGGGCGATAGTCCCGTGGCGCACGAAGACCTCCTCGCACTACATCCACACGTGCGAGGCGCTCGCCAAACATTACGGTTTCGACATCTACACGCCGTTCAAGGACCTGCCCGACGACGCGCGACGGGCGATACTTTACGGTTCAGGAACGGAGAAGATCCGCTTCTTCTACGAGGAGGGGGAGCGCCGCCACTATTTCCACAACGTCTTCGAAGGGGTGATAGGCCAGCTTGAAAGGCGCTGGCGCGAGACTTCGTCCGCATACATCAGGGAAGATATCGAGCGCTTCATGAATTTTCGCGCCTGCCCCACGTGCAAGGGAGCGCGCCTTAGGAATGAAAGTCTGCACGTGCTCGTGGGCGGCAAGAACATCGCGGAGATCGCGGGGCTCCCAGTGCGCGAAACAAGAAGGTTCTTCGATTCGCTCGAACTCTCGAAGAAGGACTCTGTCATCGCATCGAGGATACTCAAGGAGATACGCGAGCGGACGGGCTTTCTGACCGACGTGGGCCTCGATTATTTGACGCTCGACCGCGCCTCGATGACGCTTGCCGGCGGCGAGGACCAGCGCATACGGCTGGCCACGCAGATCGGCTCGGCACTCACCGGGGTGCTCTACGTCCTGGACGAACCCTCCATCGGGCTCCACCAGCGCGACAACGATCGGCTTCTTAGAACGCTCGTCAAGCTTCGCGACCTGGGCAACACCGTTCTTGTGGTCGAGCACGACCGCGAGACGATAATGGCGTCCGACCATATAATAGATCTGGGACCGGGGGCCGGAGTTCAGGGCGGCTACGTCGTCGCGAGCGGAACGCCCGGAGAGATAATGAAAGATGAAAGATCGCTCACGGGGCGATATCTCGCCGGCAAAAAGAGGATAGAGACGCCCAAGAGGCGCAGAAAGTCCGCGGAGTCCGTCATTATAAAGGGCGCGCGCGAGCACAACTTGAAGAACATCGACGTGGAGATACCGCTGGGCGTCATGACGGCGGTCACGGGCGTCTCCGGCTCCGGCAAGTCGACGCTCATAAACGAGACCCTGTACCGCGGCCTCATGCAGCGCATCTACCGCTCAAAAGAGACGGCGGGCGAGATGGACGAGCTGGTCGGCTCCGAAAAGCTCGACAAGGTCATCGACATAGACCAGACGCCCATCGGCAGGACGCCCCGTTCCAACCCCGCCACCTACACGGGCGTCTTCACTTTCATCCGCGACCTCTTCACTGATCTGCCGCAATCGAAGGCGCGCGGATACAAGCCGGGGCGTTTTTCCTTCAACGTCAAAGGGGGACGCTGCGAGGCGTGCGAGGGCGACGGCATCATCAGGATCGAGATGCATTTTCTTCCCGACGTCTATGTCGAGTGCGAGGTCTGCAGGGGCCGCCGCTTCAACCGCGAGACGCTGGAGATCGAATACAAGGGCGCGTCCATAGCGGACATACTTTCGATGACGGTGATACAGGCGCAAAAATTCTTCGAGAACATACCTCCCATCCGCCATAAGCTGGAGACCCTTCTTGACGTGGGGCTGGGATATCTTGAGCTGGGGCAGTCCGCCACGACGCTCTCCGGCGGAGAGGCGCAGCGCATCAAGCTTTCAAGGGAACTCTCGAGACGGGATACCGGCCGGACCCTTTACATACTGGACGAGCCGACCACGGGCCTCCATTTCGACGACGTGCAAAAGCTCTTGGACGTCTTGAACCGCCTTGTGGAACGGGGAAATACCGTCGTCGTGATAGAGCATAACCTTGACGTCATCAAGTCGGCGGATTATTGTGTCGATCTCGGTCCCGAAGGTGGGGACGCCGGGGGAGAAATAGTGGCAAGAGGGACGCCTGAAGAGCTAGCCGCAAATGCCCGCTCCCATACAGGAAGATACCTTAAAAAGGCCCTATAAAAAACAGAGCAACTTTATTTGCCGGCGACCGAATATTAGGTGCACACTTAAAAAGGAGAGATCATGAAGACATTCGCACTGGCCCTCTCGACTGTACTTGCCGCAACGTTCGCGTTCACCGCCGCAGCGCTCCCAAAGACCAAGGCACAGCCGCAGCAGGCGCAGTACAGCGGTCCCAGACAGTTCATACAGTCGGTCGCCCTTTCGAACGGGGTAGGCGCAACGATCACAGTCGTTGCCGACCAGTCCGAAGAGAGCCGCGTCTCGGGCATCATCGGCCAGACGCTTTCCGAGCTTAGCCGCGTTGACCTCGCCGCCAACGGCGCGGGCGAAGGAGAGATCGCCAAGATAAACGCCCTCACAAAGGGGCAGCAGATCACGTTGAGCGACGAGGTCTTCAACTTCATCGCAAAGGCGCGAGAGCTTGCCGAGCAGACGAAGGGCTGGTTCGACATCACCCATTCGGAGGCCGGCGGCTGGTTCTCCGCGAATAACTACCGCAAGGTGTCCCTCAACGGCGAAACAAAGACCCTCTCCTTCAAGGCCGACGGAATGCAGATCGAGGTCTCTACCATCTGGCCCGCGTATCTTGCCGACCTGGCGATGACGAAAGCGACGGCCGAGGGCTTAACCGATGTGAAGATCGAGATCGGGAACGTGAGCAGGAACGTGGGACAGGACATCTACACGCCGTGGAAGGTCGCGGTGAACATCCCGAACCCCAACTCGCAGAACGCCTACCGCGCATACGAATACAGCTTTGCCAACAAGGCGGTCGCCACTCTCACGCCGGAAAAACTGAACGGCACTACGTTGATCGATCCGAGAAACAACCAGCCGGTTTCCAATAATTTCAGGAACGTGACCGTCTTTGGGGGAGATTCAATGACGGCCTCCGCGTTCGCGGTGGCGCTCTACACGCTGGGTCCGAAGGACGCGCGTGCGTTCGCGGAGGACCATCCCGAGGTCAAGGGCATCTTTGTCGACGACGCGGGCCAGCTTTCCTCTTCCAGAGAGCTTACGATCACGCATAAGAACTATGCGACGGAAGAGCAGCCGGCCGTGACCGTTGACAGGGGGCCAAATGACGTCAAGCAGAAGCAGCGGGAAGAGGCGAAGGAATAATAAAACAGGCGCAGGGCAAAAGGCGAAAGGCGAACGGCGACCGAAGCCGTCGGTCTTTCGTCTTTTGCCTTTTGCCGCCCCCCTCCTTCTCGTTGCCGTCGTTCTTTCCTCACCAGCGCTGTCTCCGGCACAGGACGCGGGCGCACAGCAGTTCCAGCAGACCTTTTCCGTGCGCGGCAGGACGGCCGGAACGCTGATAATACTGGGCCACCCTTCCGATGCCGCGAGCATCCAAAAACTCGCCGACATGGCGATCGCCGAGGCGAACCGCGTCTACGACCTTCTCGACGCGTCTAATCCCGCAAGCGAGGTGGCGAAGCTCAACGCAACCGGAGGCGGCGGAAAACAGAAGGTCAGCTGGCAGGTGGCGGACGCCTTCAAGGCGGCCAAAAAGGCCGCGCAGTGGACCAAGGGCGCCTTTGACGTGATAGTCGTCGGCGGCGATCACAATTCCTTCAGCGTGGACGACAAGGACAACACGGTCGAGTTCAAGAAGTCCGGCATGGAGGCGCGCTTCGACCAGATCATCGAGGGAGTGCTGGCCGACTATCTCATCACCCTTATCAATCAGGCGAACATGCAAAACGCCATGGTGCGCGTCGGCAACGTCTTTCGCGGCATAGGCCAGTCGCTGCACGGACCGTGGAAGATACAGGTGCAGGAGGACTCCTCCGCATACGCAAGACACGCGCTGAATCTTACCGTCTCGAACACCGGCATCGCAACGATCAGCGCCACCGATTTCAGATCGAAACCCCTGATAGACTACAGATCGAAGAACGCAGTGAACCCCATAGGGAAAGGCGCGACCATCGTGATGAGCGATGCGGCGCTGGCGCAGGGGATCGCGTACGGGGTCTTTGTAGCGGGCCCCGAGGAGGGCCTGAACATCCTTTCCAAGTGCGGCGGACGCGGGCTGATCGTGGACGCGCAGGGGAAGTTCTTGAGGACACCGGGATTGTAGGAAAGGTTAAGGTTAAGGTCGAGGTTAAGGTTATGTCAAAGAAACCAAGCATAGTGATCGCATTGGGCGGGAACGCCATCAGCAAACCGGGACTTAGAGGCACCATCTCCGAGCAGTTCTACTCCACGCTCGAGAGCATGGACCACGTGGCGGAGCTCGCCGCCAACGGCTACGAGAAAATTCTTATCACGCACGGGAACGGCCCGCAGGTGGGCTCCGCGATCCTTCGCAGCGAGATCGCCTCGAAGTTCACCTATCCCCTGCCCATGGACATCTGCGTCGCCGACACTCAAGGGGGCATGGGCTACATGATCCAGCAGGTAATGACCAACTGCCTGCGCGAGCGAGGCATCAAGAAACCGGTCGCGACGGTGATAACCCAGGTTTACGTTGACGCGCACGATCCCGCTTTCGACAACCCGACAAAACCGGTGGGGATGTTCTACAACGAAAGGGAGGCGCAGGACCTGATGGCGGGACGCGGCTGGGTATTGAAAGAGGACGCAGGGCGCGGCTGGCGCCGCGTCGTCCCCTCACCCCGTCCCATTGAGATATTGGAAAAAGAGGCCATCAAGACGCTCTTCGAAAAGGGCCACATCGTCATCGCGGGCGGCGGCGGCGGAATACCGATAGGGCTCAACCGCCACAACAAATATTACGGCATCGAGGCGGTGATAGACAAGGACCGCTCCAGCGCGCTCATCGCCAACGAAGTGGGCGCCGAAATACTTCTCATTATGACGGGTGTCGAGTACGCATACATCGGATACGGGACGCCCAACCAGCGCGCGCTGACGAATATGACGGCCTCCGAGATCAAACTGCATCTTGAACACGGCGAGTTCGCCGACGGCTCAATGAGGCCCAAGATCGAGGCGTGTCTCACCTTCCTTGAAAACGGGGGCAAGGAAGCGATCATCACCTCCATCCCCAACTGCCTGCCGGCCCTTCGCGGAAAAACGGGGACGCATATAAAAGGTTGAGGTTAAGGTTAAGGTTAAGGTTAAGGTTAAGGTTAAGGTTAAGGTTAAGGTTAA
>DYJF01000076.1:331-6367 GCA_020723205.1 Bdellovibrio sp. | reverse complement strand
GCCGGGCAGCGGCAAAAAAGTTTTTGGGGGGTCAGAAGCTGCTGGTGTATCTCCACGCCGCACTTGAAACCCAGAGCTTTCACTTCGTTTTGGCCCATGGCGCGCCCGTCATAATAAAAAGGGCTTCACAATTCAAACAGAAAGCGATGTCATATATTTGACGACCATGGGTGCGTTTGAACCCCATTGTTGAATCCATGTTCGAGAGTGCCCACTCAACCATATAATATCAAAAGGGATATTGAGAGATGGGTGCCTGCAAAGTGGCACAGAGCTTGCTTCTTATGGGAACGGGAAGGCGGTGGTTTTTATGAGGACAAGAAATGTGTGGGGTCATGTAATTTTGACGTCCGTGGTGCTGCTTTTCATTTTAGCGGGCTGCGGATGGAAGGCCTCCGGCACGCTGACGGCGTCGGATGATGAGTTTCAATATGAGCAGTTGGGCCCGTATGCAATTGCCGTTACCTGTGACGGTGCGGATTGCGGGGACAGCGTTTCGAGCGCTGCGGTGGTTGGCATCAAAACCATACCGGCGATAGATCCGGATCTTCTGGGCGCTTCCATCGCCTGCGGCGATTCGGAATATACGTTAACACTCTCTTCGGAGGTGCACACCGAAGAATTATCGGAGCTTGGGTACACGCACGACCAACTCCCGGCGATAACGGATTGCACGATAGATGTTCAGCTCTTGAGTGCGGCGAAAGACTACAGCTATCTGGGAGAGGGGGCGACCATCGAGGTCCCGTTCACGACGATGTGTTCCACGATCGACGACTTCAGCAACGAAAAAACGGTCGAGTGCTGGACTTTTGCGCTTATGCAGGTTGAAAGGGACGGGGGCAGGCCGGCGCAACAGGGGCAATTTCAATTCGGCATGGGCGTGAAGGCGCCTGCCAGCACGTCGATGATGGTCGTCACCGATCTCGATACGATAAGAGATCTTGGCTTTACGATCGAAGCGGACGCGATAACGAGATCGTTGATGATCAAGGGACCTACGGATCTAAGCGGCTTCCTGCTCGCGGCCTATAAGAAGTTCGAAAGCAGGCCAACGATAGAAGCGGACATGGAACATACGGGGATGTTCTTTCAAGAGGACGGCATGAACCGCGGTACGTACACGGCAAATGAGGGCGCGGCGTTCTTTGTCGGCGACAACAAGGAGATACACAAGACGTGTTCTCTGGTGATGAACCAGGCGGGCGTCCTGATAAGCTCTCTTGTGAGCGGCGGAAGCTCTAAGTGTTCGGGCTACATCGATTTCCTCGGCATCAATATGGTCGGTCTGGAAAGCCAGATGGCCCAAAAGGCATGCGGCATCGACTCAAACACCGACGATTATAACGCGAAAATATTGGAACGGCACCAACACATGAAGCAAGGCATTGTCAGTGCGGAGAGCTGTGAGGTGGAAACGGCAGGCGAGATGAAGTTTGAGATAAAGAACGGATGGAAGATGAAGACAGACAGCGAGGTCCATGCGTTCAAGCCCAACAAGGACGAGCCGTACGTTTACGAAATGCCGACCGTCGATTTCGGCGCCACAGAAGACGCGGACGGCTACAGCGCGGGATTTGTATACGTTTCCAATGTGCCGGCTGGCACGAAGAAGGTGGGTGGAGGAGGAAAGGTTGACTTGCCCACCAAGGAGGTCGCACCGCTGGATGAATACGTGGAGCCCTATACGGCGATGATAAAGGGCTTCTCGTTCGGAGGCGCTAAGGCGATAGGGCAGGAATAGGAGATTGTTTTTGATTCGGGGGTTCCGTGAAGATAGTAATCACGCTGGCCGCGGTTTTTTTCTTCGCCGCTTGCGCATCCACCGGCGGCAAGATCGGCGTTCCCACAGAGGAACAGGATACGGGTGGGCAGATACAGACGACCGGCTATGCCGCGGTTGTGAGCTGTGACGGTGTGGAGTGCGCGGGCACAATTTCTACGAAGGCGGCGCTAAGCATAAGACTGACGCCGGCGGCCGACCCGTCGGATATTACGGCCACGCTTTCATGCATCGACCCGAACACCAACGCGAGTGTCGACTATCCGTTGACGCTCTCTTCGACGGTCACAAGCGCAACGTCTGTTGAATTATTTTACGACCACGCCGATCTCCCGTACGCGGTAGATTGTGTGATGACCGTCAGCGAGAACACGTCTTCGGCCAGCATCAGCAAAGAAACGTATCTGGGCGAGGGCTTCGACATCGAGATCCCCTTCAGCACGATGTGTTCGACGGACGACGATTTCAGCAATCCGAACACGCTGGAAAGGTGTTGGAGCGTTGCCCTGATGCAAATGGGCGGCGCCGTCTTTTTTATCGGTTCGACCGATCTTGAGGCGATCAGATCGTCGCTCGGGTTCACCGTTGAATACAGCAACGGCGCGCTTGTACTGAAGGCGCCGGACAGTTCCTACGGTTTTTTCCTTGTGCTCTATAAAAAGTTCGGCGCGTCCGCCGCGCCTTCTATAAGCTATGAAGCATCTGACGCCGGACTGCTCAACGACGACGGTGTCGGCACGCAGGAGGTGCACGGTCCCTTTGTGGCCGATGTTTCCTCGTATCCGCCCGATGTGGCGGACATCGAGCCGTACATTTCATTGGAGAGGACGTGCACGATGACGACCAACTTTCGCGGGATGTTCTGGCCCGGCGGGCCGTATTGCACCGCCATTGTCGACAGTCCTGGCATTGGACTTATACAGGTCCAGTTCGGTATAGCAAGTTGCGGAATTGATCCGGTTAACGACCCCGACTGGAATGACAAGCTAAACGACCGTATTGCCGGGGTCGCGTTCAGCGACGCTGGGGCTTTTTGCGATACGACGACCCCGTTTTCCGGGGAGCTTGGGATCACCAACGGCTGGCGCTTGACCTACGACGGGAACGACTGGCTCTTTAACGGACTTGCCGACATAGAGAGCCAGTTCTTCGATGCGTCGAACGGAGCGATCGCCGGTATTATCTACGGCTCGAGCATTGACGAAACGACCGTCGGAGAACCCTTCGAATTAACCATCGAGGGCGTTGACTTTGACGGCGCAACCGCGATCGGCGGAGAAGATTAGCGGCCCCATTTAGGGCTTGCAAATGCGCGCCTATCCTAGATAGAACGCCTTCCGGATGGAAGACCCTCAACACAAGGGCTATCGCGAGAAAGGACTCGAGGTCCTGAAGCGTTACGGCGTCAAGGTCTGGAGCGACGTTAAGATCGAGACGACCAAAGGATCCTTCGAGGGGCTCATACTGCCGAGATCCTCTACGGAGGACGCCTGCCACATAGTTATCAAGATGAAGAGCGGATACAACACAGGCATCCACGTGGGCAATATTACCCACATTAGGCAGGTTGGTTACCGCGAGGGGAAATATAAGATTCCCGAAAAAGAATTTCCGAAGAATCCCAAAAAACCTAACGTCACGCTCCTGGGCACGGGCGGGACGATCGCGTCGCGCCTCGATTACACGACGGGCGCCGTGATACCGGCATTCTCCCCCGGCGAGCTTTACGGAGCGGTCCCCGAGCTTGCAGATGTCTGCAATCTCACGACCAGAAAGCTGTTCGGCGTCTTTTCGGAGAACATGGGCCCGTCTCAATATAAAGAACTGGCCCAAGAGATAGGCAAAGAGATCGGGAACGGAGCCCACGGGATAGTCATAGGTCACGGCACGGACACGATGCATCATACGG
This sequence comes from Bdellovibrio sp., assembly GCA_020723205.1. Lineage (GTDB taxonomy): Bacteria > UBA10199 > UBA10199 > 2-02-FULL-44-16 > DYJF01 > DYJF01. The sequence continues at coordinate 2,675 of DYJF01000076.1, read as the reverse complement.
CGTCCATCCTGTCGTTCATGGTGCAGGATTCGCCGGTCCCCATCATTCTGGTCGGGAGCCAGCGCTCGAGCGACAGGCCGTCGTCGGACGCCGCGCGAAACCTTTTGAACGCTACATTTGCGGCGGCCCACTCCGACATAGCAGAGGTAATGGTCTGCATGTTCGGGCCGACATCCGACGACTACGACCTTTTGCATCCGGGCACGCGCGTGAGAAAGATGCATTCAAGCTACCGTTCGACATTCAGGACGATAGGCGAGATACCGATCGCGATGATCTGGCCGGACCGCGTCGTTCCCCTTCGTTCGTATAAACAGAGACGCAAGGACACGAACGTAAAGATAGATGCTGTCTATGAGGAAAAGGTGGCGATCCTGTATTATTATCCCAACATGTTGCCCGACATGGTGGATTCGCTGGTGGACAACGGTTACAAGGGGATAGTGATCGCGGGTACGGGGCTGGGCCACGTCAATTACGCACTCAATCCGTCGCTCAAGCGCGCGATAGAAAAAGGCGTGGCGGTTGTGATGACGGTGCAGACCCTCTGGGGTTACGTTCACATGAACGTCTACGACACGGGCCGCTATCTTCTGGAGCTGGGTGTGATCCCGTGCGAGAACATGCTTCCGGAAACCGCGTACATGAAGCTCTGCTGGGTGCTGGGCCACACGACCGACCTCGAAGAGGTCCGCAAGATGATGCTCATGCCTATTGCCGGTGAGATAACCCCGCGAGAACCGCACAACGGATACCTTATCTATCAGGGCGGGATCCCCGAGGTGGAAAGATTCCTCGCTACGTATAAAAAATAAACGGCTATTTTTATTCTTCGTCGGGGACGAAATATACCATCGCAGCGGCGGACGCGCCCTTGAGCCACGAGGTCTCCGTGTTGTCGTAGGCGACGCCCAGTGTGAGGGGGTCCCCCTTCTTGATTTTTATCCCTGCGGGATCTTCGAAAGGATCGTTGGTAAGTTCCTCTATCTTGTGCGTCTCATCCAGAAGGGCGGTTGCCTTCCAGAACGGCATGACCTCATTCCCCTTCGTCATCTCGACGTACGCGGCGAAATCGTGCAGCACTCCGTGAGCGACAACGATCGAGCCGCCGCCGGGAAGCGTGAACGTCGCCTGACGTTTGACAAATTTTTCAGGTTCGACGGTGACCGGTTTGTGAGTACATGGCTCGATGTCAAAAAGGAGCGGCTTCACATCTTTCATTCCGGTGAATTCGTTCATGGGCTTTGCGATCACATTGAGCTCAAAGGAAACGTCCACGTAATTTTCGCCCGTCGGATTATATAGGACGACCTTCGCCTCAAGAGGGTCCTGCGGCAGCACTGCATAGCCGAACCCTTCAGGAAGATTGACCTTCGTGAGAAGTGAAGAGGCGACAACGAATGGGTTCCCGCCCGTGCCCTCCGAACAGATGGGGTTTTCCTCGTGCATGTTGGACACGACGGCCTGATGAAGGAGCGACGGGGAAAGTTTTTGCCCCGAGGCGTCGATCACCTTGGGCTCGAAGCCGATTATCCACAGCGGCTGGTCCACCTGAAACTTCATGATGAGCGGCTTGTCGAGCATCGTTTCGACGGAAGTGTTTGCCGGCAGATCGACCGGCCCTACGTGATATATTAAATGAAGGACCCCCGCCTCTCTGGCCAGCGCTTCGTTGACGGCGCTCTGGCCGTCTTCTTCCGGCGACGCAGTCCACTCTGGGGTGACGAATTCAGGGGAGCCCCCCTTGGAACAGCCGGCAAATAAAATAGTTAAAAAGGCCAAAACAAGCGAAATAGAGGGTTTTGAGATTTTCATGACGTGCATCTTACTGAAATCTTTAAAGATTCAAATACGCACCGTGCCATGGAGATTGCCGCGTCGTGTTAGCAGGTGAGGAAAATTTGACTTGCCACTTGACAGTGTGCTCCGAAGCCACTATATGTCCGCCACTTGTGTGGTTGGCACTCTCATGGTGAGAGTGCTATCCCGTTGATAAATAAAATAAAAAGGAGGGAAAGATATGGTACAGCTCAAGTTTCGTCCCCTGCAGGACCGGCTTCTGGTCAGACGCCTGACAGAAGAGCAGAAGACCAAGGGCGGGATCATCATCCCCGATACGGCCAAGGAAAAGCCGCAGGAAGGCGAGGTGATCGCGGTCGGTAACGGCAAGCTTTTGGAAACCGGCAAGATCCAGCCGCTCGACGTGAAGACTGGCGATAAGATCCTCTTCTCCAGATATTCCGGCAGCGATGTGAAGATCGACGGTGATGAGTTTATCATAATGCGCGAAGACGACGTTTTGGGAGTAGTCCTGTAAAAATATAACAAACCTTTAAGGAGGCCT
>DYJF01000076.1:0-321 GCA_020723205.1 Bdellovibrio sp. | reverse complement strand
GATGTCCTTGGCGTGATCGTGTAATAACGCAAACCAAACTTTTAAGGAGGTTCTGTTATGCCGAAAGACCTATTGTTCAGCCAAGATGCACGCAACAAGATCTTGAAGGGCGTCAATGTTCTGGCCGACGCCGTGAAGGTTACGCTGGGTCCAAAGGGCCGCAACGTGGTCCTTGAAAAATCGTTCGGAAGCCCGACTGTTACCAAAGACGGTGTGACCGTCGCAAAGGACATCGAGCTCGCCGATAAGTTCGAAAACATGGGCGCGCAGATGGTTAAGGAGGTAGCAAGCAAGACGTCGGACGTCGCCGGAGACGGTACG
>DYJF01000009.1:12087-44799 GCA_020723205.1 Bdellovibrio sp. | reverse complement strand
GCCGGCAGCGGCTCCTCGACCCTCTCGTAGGTCGTGAAACGCTTTCCGCAGCGTTCGCACTCGCGCCTCCTGCGTATGAGGGCGCCTTCGCTCGACACGCGCGAATCGATGACCTTCGTATCTGTTTCAGGGCAGTAGGGACATTTCATGTTCAGACCTTAGACCTTAGACCTTAGACTTGAGACTTACAGGTCTCAGGTCTACAGTCTCAGATCTTAATCATTACCGGTAAACTGGAAACTTTTCACACAACTTCCTAACTTCGGATTTGATCTCCGTTTGTCTTCCTTCGTTCGTCACGTCCTTGAGAACATCGGCTATCCAGCCGCCGATCCTTTCCATCTCCGCCTCTTTCATACCCTTGGTTGTGAGGGCCGGCGTACCGATGCGGATGCCGCTCGTGACGAACGGCGAACGCGTCTCCTTGGGAATCGTGTTCTTGTTGACCGTCATGCCCGCTTTGCCGAGCGCGTCCTCCGCCTCCTTGCCGGTGATGCCGTTCTCCGTCAGATCGACCAGGAAGAGATGGGTGTCGGTCCCGCCGGTCACGATGCGGAACCCCATCTTGGAAAGGGTCTCGGCAAGTTTTTTCGAGTTCTTGACGATCTGCTGGCAGTACGTTTTATATCCCGGCTGCAGGTCCTCGAGAAAGGCGACCGCTTTTGCAGCGATCACGTGCATCAGCGGTCCGCCCTGAATGCCGGGAAATATCGTCTTGTTGACCTGCTTTTCAAGGTCGGCCTTGAACATGATCATCCCGCCCCTGGGACCGCGCAGCGTCTTGTGCGTCGTCGTAGTTACAAAGTGGCAGTGCGGAACGGGACTTGTGTGAAGGCCCGTCGCAACGAGCCCCGCCGGATGCGCAATGTCCGCCAGGACGTATGCGCCGACCTCGTCGGCTATCTCGCGAAATTTCTTAAAATCTATGTCGCGCGAATAGGCGGAGGCGCCGCAGACGATCATCTTGGGCTTGTTCTTCAGGGCGAGCTCGCGCACGTTCCCAAAATCTATGAGCTCCGTTTCGGGGTCCACACCGTACTGGACGACGTTGAAGAATTTTCCGGAAAAGCTCACCGGCGAGCCGTGCGAAAGATGGCCGCCCTGCGAGAGGTTCATCCCCATGATGGTGTCGCCCGGGTTCAGGACCGAGAAATAGACGGCCATGTTCGCCTGCGAACCGGAATGGGGCTGGACATTGGCCCCTTCGCAACCGAAGAGCTTCTTCGCGCGCTCGATCGCCAGGTCCTCTACCTGGTCAACGAATTCGCAGCCGCCGTAATAGCGTTTGTGGGGATAGCCCTCGGCGTACTTGTTCGTCATGACAGAACCCATCGCCTCAAGGACCCGCTTTGAAACGAAATTCTCCGACGCGATGAGCTCCAGCATATATTCCTGACGGTCTATCTCGCTCTCGATCGCCTTTGCGACATCGGGATCGAACTTCGGAAGATCGCTGTACATAAGGCCTCCTGTCGGTCTTGGTTGGAGCGGAATGGCTATCATACCCCTTTAAAAAGGGCAAGGGAGGTCGATTAGTCGATAAACAGTCGGCTCTCGGGGCTCTGGGGTTTGTAGGACGGCGTCGTTTTTGGGTTACGGCCCAAAAACGCGCCTCGTGTCTCGGCGGCGCGTTATCATAACCATAGATGCGCCGCCTCCGTCGACGCCTACAAACCCCGGAGCCCCTGCGCCGACTGTTCACCAATTGAATCTCTGCAAGTCTTCGTAGGAGAAGTCGACTTTTATTTTTTATCTTTCATTTTCCGGCGGGGGCGGCTCCAGTTGCGCGCGTACCTTCACGATCCCTTTATACACAAGCGGGGTTTTGACCGTCAGCTTCGCCATGGCGGCCAGCCGGCGAATTTCCGCAGTTCAGTTAAAGTTTATCTATTTTTTCAACGCGGGCCTTATGACGGCCTCCCCCGAACGGGGTCTTCAAGAAAATATCGGCGAGGATCTTGACGTTCTCCATCGAAGTGACGCGGCTGCCGAAACATGCGACGTTCGCGTCGTTGTGCTCGCGGGCGAGGATCGCGTCGTTCTCGTCGCGAAGGACTGCGGCGCGGACGTTCTTGAAACGGTTCGCGGCCATGCACATCCCGATGCCGCTGCCGCAGACGAGAAATCCCCTCTCGGCAGTTCCGTTCGAAACGAGCTTTGCCACCTTGGCGCCGAAATCGGGATAATCACAGCGCTCATCCGAGGACGGGCCGCAATCGGTGACGGCATGCCCATGCTCCTCAAGATATTTCTTCAGAAATTCCTTGTAGATGAATCCGGCGTGATCTGAAGCAATAGCTATCTTCATTGGTGTTTGGACTGCAGATATTTGATAACGTCTGAAACGGTTTCGAACTCTTCGGCGTCCTCGTCGGGGATGTCCACCCCGAACTCCTCTTCGAGCGCCATCAGAAGCTCGATAACGTCCAGAGAGTCGGCGCCCAGATCGTCAACGAACGTGGAATCCGGCTGGATATCCTCTTCGGAAAGTCCCAGCTGCAGGGCAACTATCTCGCGGACCTTACGATCGATGGGTTCGGTAGCCATAAAAAATAGTGTAGAAGTGTTGAAGTGTAGAAGTCAAGGGCTCCAACACTGACTCCTGCACTTCTACCCTCAAGCACTCATTTTTATTATTTCTCGACCCTTGTAAAACCCGCAATGGATGCAAACGCGGTGCGGGAGCTTCGGCTGCTTGCACTGCGGACAAACGGACAGATCCATGCTGTGGAGCTTGATATTCTGCGCCCGTCTGGAATTCTTGCGCGATTTGTACGTACGTTTCTTAGGGACTGCCACGGCATACCTCCTGTTTCAAAGCCCGCATGAGCTACTATAAAAACCCTATTATTGTCAACGATATATATTGTCTACGCCTTTACGCTGGCCAGCCGATCTTGCAACTTGCCGGCCGACGCAGGGATGCGGTTTTGGAAAAGACGCGGTCCGTTTTGGGCCACCCAAAACGTCCGCTCGACCCTCGGCGATCTTGATTATCTCTCCCGGCCGTTAAGATCGCCTCCGGGACGCTTTTCCAAAACCGCATCCCCGCGTCAGCCGGCGGGGCAGCATGACCTGTCTTCTAATATCATCGCAGGTGAGAACAGGTGTGCAGACCATGGGCGGCGCACATTATGAAGCCGGCTTTAGGGTTCCGTGGGACTTGATATACCACCAGCTGACGTAGGGCTAGTGGCTTGGCAAATGGCTGACCAGATCATGTGGTTTCAGAAGGACCTGAAAAGAGTTGGCCGTAAGGAAGCTGGTGCCCGAGACACGGGAGTCCCGAGAGTCGGCGGTCATTATGAGAGCCGCCGGTCTGTGCATCTTTCGAACAGGGGTTGAAGTTATTTTTTGACCTTGAGGTCCTTCAGTACGCTGAATGGTCGGGCGCGGCCGTCGTCCTTGCAGCCGCACGGCCCCTTGTTCAGGTCCTTGCCGCACCGCTGGCAGATACCCTTGCAGCTCTGCTTGCAGACGTGTTTGAAGGGTTCGGCCAGATATATCTGTTCGCGAACGATCTCGGAGAGATCGACACGGTCCCCCTCGTAGAAGCTGAACTCGAAATCCTCCTTGATCAGCTCCTTCTCCAACCCCTCCTCCTCGTTCTCCTGCTGTTTCGACTCGTACAAAGGCGACATCAGAATATGGAACGGTATCGTCTGCTCCTCTTTATAGGCATTGAGACAACGATCACAAGAGGGATGCGAAACGATGTCTATTTCCCCCGTGATGTCGACGTTCTCTTCGCACTTGATGAGCGTCACGGAAATGTTGGCCCGGTCCTCTCCACCAAAACGGCTGCCGATGGTCGCCTTCACGACTTCCGCAAACCACGGATCCTTAGCGCTGTCCGCATGGACGGTCAGCCCCTCTTCGGGTATATCGTCTATGAAGATTTCCATATTATTTTTTGGCGATGCGGTTAATGGAGTTCACGAAAACAACCTTTGGCTCGAATTTCGCCAGCTCCTCTTCGGGAAACACCGCGTAGGCGCTGATTATAACCGTATCCCCCTTGTGAACGCGGCGGGCCGCGGCGCCGTTGATGCAGATGGTCCCGGAATTGCTTTCACCGGCGATGGCATAGGTCACCAGCCGTTCGCCGTTGGCGATGTTCCAGATGTGGACCTCCTCGAACTGCCTGATATCGGCGGCGTTCATGAGATCGGCATCTATCGTGACCGAGCCCTCGTATTCGATGTCGGCGTCGGTGACGGTCGCGCGATGTATCTTCGATTTGAGCATCCTGCGAAGCATAGTGCGGGACAGTATGCAAAATTATGACTTACTGTCAACAATTGTAACCCATTGATTTCCCGCAAGTTAGGTGCTATGCGGCCCTGAATGGCACTGGAAGGTAAAAAGATCGTCGTCATGGGCTTCGGCGCTCAAGGGCGCGCACAGGCGAAAAACTTGGCCGGAAGCGGGATGGACGTTGCCGTTTATTTAAGGGCGGGAAGCTCAAGGGAAAAAGAGGTCAGAGATTCAAAGATAGAACTTACGAACGACCTTTTAAATGCGGCTTCGATAGCCGACCTGGCCGTCATCCTTCTGCCCGACGGTGAACAGCCGGCGCTCTTCATGGAAATGGAGGCGCATCTGCCGAAGAACGCCGCCGTTGTTTTTGCGCACGGTTTCAACATCCACTACGGCCTCATAACGCCGCGAAAAGATCTGGATGTGATACTTGTCGCCCCCATGGCACACGCGGACGCGCTCCGCGCCGATTTCCTGTCGGGCAAAGGCACCCCGTGCCAGATAGCGGTGGCGCAGGACGCAAGCGGCAATGCCGAACCGACAGCGATGGAATACGCAAAGGCGGTCGCATTGAACGGACCTTTCATCAGGACCACGTTCGCGGAGGAGACGGAGACCGACCTCTTTGCGGAGCAGACGGTGCTATGCGGCGGGCTTTTCGCGCTGATAAGGACCGCGTTCGAAACGCTCGTCGAAAAGGGATACAATCCGGAAATAGCATATTTCTGCTGTCTTAAGGAAGTAAGGGCCATGACGAACCTCCTGTATGAAGAAGGGATCGAAGGGGCGCGCGCCAGGATCAGCGACACTGCCCTCTACGGCGATCTGACGCGGGGACCGCGCATCATAGACGAACACGTGCAAGACGAGATGCGAAAGGTACTTACCGAGATAAGGTCCGGCGCCTTCAAGGACGAGCTCATTGCCGACAGAAAAAACGGAAACGCTCTCTTGCGAAGACTCCTCAAAAAAGATAAGGATCACGAGATCGATAAGATCCACCGCAAGTTCAAAGGAGGTGGAAGGTGACGACAAGGACCCCGGCAGTGGCCGGGCAATTCTATCCCGCTTCAAAGGCGGCCCTCGAAGCGGAGGTGAAGAGGTTCCTTTCGACGGGCGCTGTGCCGCAAAAGGTGATAGGCCTCGTCGCGCCACACGCCGGCTACATATATTCTGGGGCGGTGGCGGGCGCGGTCTATTCTTCGGCCATCATACCCGAAAAGTGCATCGTCATCTCTCCCAACCACACCGGGCGCGGCTCGCACACTGCCGTGATGGCGGAGGGAACGTGGGCGCTGCCGACCGGCGAGGTCAAAGTGGACACCGTCCTTGCCAAGAAGCTCATGGCGAACTGCCGCGAGCTCGAGAGCGATATCGCCGCGCATCTTGGAGAGCACTCGCTCGAGGTCCAGCTGCCGTTCCTAATGGCGCGCCAGCCGGGCTTGAGCTTCGTGCCCATCACCGTGTCGCACCTTAGCTACGACATATGCAAAAAGATCGGCGACTCCATTGCGAAGACCGTCAAAGAGAGCGGCGAGGACATCCTTATTGTAGCAAGCTCCGACATGAACCACTACGAGAGCCAGGGCGCAACCGAGAAGAAGGACCGCATGGCGATCGACCGCGTTCTTGCGATGGACCCGCAAGGCCTTCTCACGACCTGCGGCGAGATGCGAATATCGATGTGCGGGGTCGTTCCGACCGCAATAATGCTGTCGGCGGCAAAAGCGCTGGGAGCAACGACCGCTAAGCTCGTCCAGCACGCCACTTCGGGCGATGTATCAGGCGACTATGATGCCGTAGTGGGATACGCGGGAATAATCGTTTATTGATATGAATAATAAATCCAAAGTTAGGGTAAGGTTCGCGCCGTCGCCGACCGGTTCACTGCACATCGGCGGTGCCCGCACGGCGCTTTTCAACTGGTTATTTGCGCGCCATGAAAAGGGGACGTTCATCCTTCGCATCGAAGATACCGACAGGGAGCGCTCCACCGAAGAATTCACGAAGTCCATAATGGACGGGATGAAATGGCTGGGCTTCGACTGGGACGAAGGGCCCTACCATCAGACCGACAGGATGGGTCTTTACCGTGAGCACGTGGACCGTCTCATGAAAGAGGGCAAGGCCTACCGCTGCTACTGTTCCGCCGAAGAACTTGAGACGAAAAGACAGGCGATGCTGGCCGCGGGCCAAAAACCGAAATACGACGGTAAATGCAGGGACAGAAAGGATCAGCCGGAGGGTCCCTACACCATTCGTCTCAAGGCGCCTCTCACGGGCATAACGGCGATAGACGACATCTGCCGCGGACACATCGAGTTCGAGAACAAGGAGCTCGACGATCTTATCATAGCAAGGAGCGACGGGACGCCGACCTACAATTTCACGGTCGTCGTGGACGACGTAACGATGAACATCACGCACGTGATAAGGGGCGATGATCATCTCAACAACACCCCTCGCCAAGTCCTTATCTACGAGGCGTTCGACTATCCCGTTCCCGTCTTCGCTCATCTCCCGATGATCTTCGGCGCCGACAAGAAGAAGCTCTCGAAGCGGCACGGCGCGACGGCGGTGACCGAATATCAGGCCATGGGTTATCTGCCGGAGGCGGTGGTCAACTATCTCGCGCGCCTGGGCTGGTCATATAAGGACCAGGAGATTTTTTCTCTCGAAGAGATGATAGAGAAGTTCGATCTTAACGTGGTGGGAAAATCCCCTTCGGTCTTCGACACGGAAAAGCTGGGCTGGGTGAACGGCCAGCATCTGGCAAAGTACAGCGACGAACGGGTCGCGGAGATGGTCATCCCCTTCTTGAAAGGGCTTGGGCTCGAGGTGAACGACATCAAATATGCGGCAAAGGCGATCGCATCCGAGCGCGAACGCGGAAGGACGCTCAAGGAGCTTGCGGAGATATCGGCGTTCTACTTCAGGGACCACATAGATCACGACCTGAACGCCGCGACGAAATGGCTGGGCGAGAAGGGAAAGGAAGTCCTAAGAACGCTTCGTGACGGGCTATCAAAGCTCCCCGATCTTTCCGAGCCGGAGGTCGCCAAGGTGTTCGAAGCCGTGATCGCCGAGACGGGCCTCAAGATGCTCGACGTGGCACAACCCGTCCGCGTGGCGATGACCGGCACAACCGTCAGCCCGGGCATATATCTCGTCCTATCGATACTTGGGAGAAAACGCGTCCTAGAGCGGCTGGATAAAGCGATCGCGTATTAGTAGATCTTGAGAGCCCTGACGTGAGGGCCCTTTGATGTGCAGGAAATATCGTAGCCGATCTTCGCTCCCACGGAAATGTAGTTCTTGTCCGCCTTGGGTCCCACAAGCTCCAGTTCGTCGAGCTTGAAATAGACCTCATTGCCGTTCCTGTCTTTTATAAATCCGTAGCCCTGCCTTGGAAAATAGCTCGCGACCTCCCCCTTCGGAAAAAGGTCGTTCTCGTCCACCTTTGTTTCGACGGCACGCGTAAGCCCCGCTTGAGGCAGCGGGAGCCAGTTGAGCTGACGGGCTGTTACTTGAGTACTCACTGGATTCTCCGTTCCGTTAAGAATGATCACTCCTTATTACCTCTCGCCTTGCGCCTTCGACCTTTTGCCTGCCTTTATTTCATGAATCCTTTCATGACGTCGGTAAGCGTACAGTCGCGGCCCGCCTTTGCCGCCTCGCGCAATTTATCGCGGCGGTCCTCGTACGTATCGCGATATTTCTCGTACAGGATGCCAAGCGAAATATATTCGGGCGTAATGGCATGATGCCACGCCTTGCGCATGTCCGTCGCATCGTAGCCGGGTTCCTTGTCTATATACTTCGAACGGCTGCGTATGACGTCATACTGCTCTTTGCCGCGATAGGTCACGCACGGCGACCTGACGTTCAGAAAGGCGAACCCCTTGTGCCGCATCATAGCGACTATCATTGATATCAAATGGTTCAAGTCGAGCGAGGTTGATTGCGCGACGAACGAGGCCTCGTAGCTCAAGAGAAGCTTTAGCGGCTGTATCGGGTCCTCGATCGAACCGTACGTGGTCGTCACCGTCTTTTCGCCGATCGGCGTCGTGGGCGAGACCTGCCCCTTGGTTAGACCGTAGATGGCGTTGTCCATGACAATGCACTTAAGGTCGATGTTCCTTCGCGAGACGTGCGGGAGGTGATTGCCGCCGATGGAAAATATATCGCCGTCGCCGCCGACCGCGAGCACCGTCAGGTCCGGTCTTGAAAGTTTCAGTCCCGCGGCAATGGGCAACGCCCTTCCGTGTATGGCGTTGAAGCCATACGTGCCGAGATATCCCGGCAAGCGTGATGAACACCCGATCCCCGAAACTACCGCGACCTTTTCCTTAGGCAAACCCAGCTCTGCGAACGCCTTCGCGACCGCGTTCAACACGGCAAAATCGCCGCAGCCGGGGCACCAGATGGGTTTCAAGCCGGACAAATAATCCTTGGGACTCGCTTTTGCGTCCGCCATTTTGCCTCCAAATTATTCCTCGTCCTTGCCCATCATCCTGCGCGGTTCCTGGGCCTTCGCCTTATACTCGACGCCCTCCGCCGCCGCCCTCACCGCCGATTCGATCTCGCGGGCGGAGAACGCGCGTCCGCCGCTCACCCTGTAATGAAGCGTCTTTTCCGGCAAGAGCCCGTTCGCCCCCAAATAATGTTCGAACTGTCCCGAATGCGACATCTCGATCACCAGCAGATTCTTGCAGGAGGCGACGAACTTCCTTATCTCGTCCTTCTGCAAAGGATGCATGAGCTCCGGAATCAGCGCCGCTGCCGAAACGCCGTTCGCGCCCAACTTCTCCACCGCCTCGCGGACCGCGCCCTTTGATGAGCCCCATGCAAGGATTCCGACATGCGGCTTATCGGCGCCGTAACGCCTTATGAACTTGAACTCGCCGGAGAGCGCATCTAGCTTGCGCGAACGTTTTTCTATCATCTTCTCGTGGGTCTCGTGCATAGAACTGGGAGAGCCGTCCTCCGTATGTTCGATGCCGGACGCAAGATATTCGCCCCCCTTCATTCCGGGCCACGTCATCGGCGAGATGCCGGTCGGCGTGTCCTCGTAGCGCTTGAACTTGACACCCTCGCTCAGATCGGGCGTCGCCCTTACTGCGACCTTGACCGTATCGATATTGAACGGCGCGACCGTTTCCTTTCGCTGACCGACGAGCTGGTCCGATAATATTATCACCGGCATTTGATATCTTTCTGCGATATCAAAGGCGCGCCATGCGACCTCGAAACAGTCCTCGACGTCGGCCGGCGCCAATACCGCATGGGGCGCGTCGCCGTGCATCCCGTAGACCGCCTGCATCAGGTCCGCCTGTTCGGTTTTTGTGGGTATCCCCGTCGAAGGACCGCCACGCTGGACGTCGACGATGACGACGGGAAGCTCCGCCATCGCCGCGAGACCAATCGCCTCCATCATGAGCGACATGCCGGGACCCGACGTGGACGTCATTGCCTTTACTCCGCCGAACGAAGCGCCGTTGACGGCGTTGATGGCGGATATCTCGTCCTCGGCCTGAAGCACCGTGCCGCCGAACTTCGGCATCTCGCGCGAGAGCCACTCCATTATCTCCGTCGCGGGAGTTATGGGATAGCTCGCAAGGAACCTGCAGCCGGCGGCAAGCGCGCCGAACGCCGTTGCTTCGTTGCCGGTCAGCGCCATGAGCGGCTTGCCGGACGAATGGGCGAAATGCAGCTCGGCCGGTCCTCCGTGGGCCTTCACATATTCCATCCCGACGTCCACCGCCTTGTGGTTAGCAGCCACGACCTCCGGCCCCTTCTTTTTGAACTTCTTTTCTATCTCTCGCTTTATCCCCTCAACAGGCAGCCCGAACATCGCCCCGAGAACGCCCAGTGTAACGATGTTCTTTGCCTTCGGATTTCCCGCATCCTCGACCGCAAGCTTCTCGAACGGGATCTTCGTTATCTTGCACTTCGCAGCATTGGGAAGAGGGATATCCTCCGTCTTGTCCTTTTCTTCGACAAGCACGTAGGCGCCGTCACGAACTTCCAATTCCGCGCCGAACCTTGCGAAATCCGGCCAATTGAAAACGACAAGGACGTCTATCACATCGCCCTGCGAGAGGACGGGTTTGGTAGAAAGACGTATGCGACACGAGCTCTCGCCGCCCCTTATCTGCGGGCCGAAGCTCTTGAGCATTATGGCATAGATGCCCTCGGCGGCCGCAGAGGCCGTCAAAATATCCCCGGCGGAAACAACGCCGTCGCCGCCCGAACCGGCCATGCCGATTATGATATCGTTACAATCCATGCGACACCTCTCCTGATTGTGCTGTGTGCGCACCTATACACCCCCACCGTTTAATTTCAAAGGAAAAATGGCAAACGGTATACAGTTAGCGCTAATCGGATGTTTTGTATTTATTGCCCCGTCTCGGCTTTATGGCCGACTCCTCCATGGGAACCTCGCCCCGAGGTTCGTCGGTCTTGAGTATAGGCGTCAGGGTCATCTGCTCGCGGCGTTGCTCGATCTCCCTGACCTTCACCTGCGCCGGCAACATGTTATCTCCCCTCACTATCGTGGGCTTGATGAATACCATGAGCTCTGCGTTCTCCTTCTTTCTCTCCTTCGATTTGAACAGATTCCCCAGAAGCGGTATCCTCGAAAGACCGGGCACTCTCTTCTTTGTGAGGGTATCGGAGAATCTTGCCAGCCCGGCAATGACGGTTGTCTCACCGTCTCTCACAAGGACATTGGTCCTTGCCGTGTTATCCACGACCACCGGAACACCGTCGATTGCGCGCGTGAAGTCCGGCTTTGACGTGATCGCCTCGATGTTTAGCTTCACATAATCGTCTATCGAGATGTTCGGCGTCACGTTGAGCTCCACGCCTGTCTTGATCTCCTGCAGACCGGTCCCGCCGCCGTTCGTAGGCAGCGAACCGGTAGTGCCTATGTTCACGTCACCCACCGTCTTGATAAGGAGAGTCTCACCGCTCCTGATGTGGGCGGCCCTTCCGTTCGACGTTACGATCGACGGATCGGAGATGACATAGATGTCGCCGCGCTGCTCCGCCGCGGTCAGCTGGACGTCAATGTTGGTACCGCCGGCGAGCGTTCCGATGAGAAGTCCCAGCCCGCTGGTCGGCGTTGTCGCTGGAAGATTGACGTTGAGCGGACTGCCGGAATCGCCGGAACCAACACTGTTCACGCCGAGCACGTTCACCTTGTTCCCGCTCATATTGATGCCCCACTGGATACCCAAGGACCTCGAAAAATTCCTCGAGGCCTCGACGATCTTCGCCTCGATCAAGACCTGCGCGTCCCTCACATCCACATCCTCGATCAGCCGTTTTACGTTACCGAGGTTGGAGGGGAGCTCCCTTACAATGAGAGAATTCGTCCGTTCGTCCGCCGTAAGAGAGCCGCGCGCCGACAGGATCTTCTGGACCTTGTCCTGCATGTCCTTCGCCACCGCATATCGCAACCGGAAAGTCTCCGTCATGAGATCTTCGCCGCTCTGCTGGAAGGCCTCCCTGGAGCCGATGCGGATGATCTCGCCCTCTACCGTGAACTCCATGTTGTTCGCCTTCACGATGGAGGTTATCGCCTCCCTGACCGATATGTTCCTGAAGCTCACGGTAACATTGCCGCTTATCCCTTCGGGGATGACGATGTTGGTGCCGCCTATCCAGCACAAGAACTGAAGCGCGTCGCGCAAAGACGCCTGACGGAACTCGATGTCGTAGCGCACCTCGGCCTGATGCCCCATCGTCGCAGACGGCAATATCCGGTTTATCATGCCGGTGTCGACATTGGTCTCGGCGCGAAGTCCCGTTGCCGCCGCGACCATCGTAAGGAGGACCACCGGCACCACCCTACGCATGAACGATCTTGGTTTGGTCACGTTACAGTCCTCCTATCGTAAGGACGTACACTTCATCCATGCGGCGCAATGTGACACGCCCCTTTTCTATCGCATCCACCCTGAAACCAGCGATCTTGTCGCCGCGCTGAATCAGATAACCGCTGATGAGCGCATATGAGTTCGTAGCGTTCATGGCGATCCCCGAAAGGACCAGGTCCTCGATCGTGAGATCCTCGGCGGTAGATACGCCGGTAGCGAACGGGCTTGAAGGCGCTTTTTTCTCCTCGCTTTTCGTCATGACCTGAAACGCCTCCAGATTCAGATCGGAGAGGGCCTCGGCAAAGATGTCCGCGGGGAACACATTAGCGATGATCCCCAACAAGGCAATGGTCATAAAAGAACGCTTAAACATGATGCCCCCGTACTATTTTTTTTGAGGCGGCGGCGAACTGCCCGCCAGATAGACCCACAGCGTTATGCGCGCATCGAGAATGCTCCCTTCCGCCTTCGATCTCGCGATGCTCAAACCCCGCACGAGAAAGGGCCGCTCGATATCCTCGACCGTCTTGAGATAGCGTTCGATCGAGGCATAGCCGCCCTCCAGTATAACGTCCACGGGAACCGCGGCGTACGTCGGGAAGAAGACCTCTTTTCCCACCGCTATGTTCTTCACCTGTACGCGGGACGCTATCTCGCGGGAGGAAAGGGTGCTCACGGCGTTCGCCACTTCCTGATTCCTGTCCCCTGTCTGGCGGCTCAATATCCTCACCGCCCTGCCCGCACTCTTCGCATCCTCCGGTATGGACTGCGCGGCCGCCTGCGCCTCCCTTGAGGTCACATCCAGCATCTTGGTGATGGTTGCCGATTGCGCCTTGATCATCTTCAGGTCCGCCCTCGTCTTGTTTATCGCGCCTTCAACGGGCAGCCACAGCCCGCGCAGCGCCGGCACCAGGAGGAGGAGCGGAATTACGGCAAAAAGCACCTTCTCCCTTAAAATGGGCTCGCTCTTCCAGTCAATGTTAAGAAAAGAGCTTTTCATGGTCTAAGCGCCTACCACCAGAACCTGCATCTCGATCGCGTAAGTGAATATCCGCGCGTTCGTCTCGCTCCTCTTCGCCTGCGCAAGCGATACATCCCTGAAAACCGGCGATGCCTGCACGCGCTGCATGAACTCTACGATGGAACGCATCGAGGGCGCCTCCCCCTCGAGACGGAGCCGGAAGCGGCCCTCCTTCATATCCTCCACCGATCTGACCTGCGTTAGGCGCACGTGGACGGGAATCTTGGCCTGTATCTCCTGTAATACACGCGACCAGCGCGGCGGGTTGTCCAGCATGACGATAAGGTCCTGCTGCTTG
This sequence comes from Bdellovibrio sp., assembly GCA_020723205.1. Classification (GTDB taxonomy): domain Bacteria; phylum UBA10199; class UBA10199; order 2-02-FULL-44-16; family DYJF01; genus DYJF01. The sequence goes on along the minus strand of DYJF01000009.1, from coordinate 31,334 downwards.
GCCTTGTCGAGCTTCGGTCCCGAAAGCTCAAGCATCGCGAGCCGCCTTTCCTGGTCCTGCATCAGCGCGGCCAGTTGCGCCTTCGCCGACGTCACGCTGTGTTTGGCCATCCAAAGACGAAAATGCTCGACGCCGGTGACGATCCCCAGAAACACGAACCACAGAACGAGGAGGATCATTATGTGCTGATAATCGAGCACCATCCCCTTCTTCGCTATGAAGTTCATCCTTTTGTTACGACGTTCCGCAACCATTATTTTCCCCCTATGGGATAGCCAAACCGAACGCCACCGCGAACATCGCGCTCTTCTCCCTCACCGCAGGTTCGATGTTACCCGTAGAAACCCGCGCGAACGGATCGAAGACGGAAGTCGGCACGCCAAGCGTCTTCTGCATGTGGGCGACGATGCCCGGACAGTAGGCGCCCATCCCGCAAACGTGGATTGAATCGACGTGATCCACACCAAAAAGTATCGAAAAGGCGTCTATCGAGCGCTGCGTTTCGATGACCAACTGGCTGAAGAAAATGCCCTTCGCTTCGGCAAAGTCCGGCTTCTCGAGCAGTTCGTTCTCATCACGTGAAAAACACGCCATGAGTATATCCTCCGCCCCGTTCTCGTCGACGCTCATCGTCCTCGTGATTATTTTTATCATCACCTCGTAGCTTATCCCTGCCATCGGACGCGAGAACAGGAGCTGACCTTCAGACATAACCGTGAAGTAAGACGCGTTCCGGCCGATGGAAAGACACACTACGCAACTCTTCGGGGACCAGTTGATATTGTAATCGAACGCGGCCAGAAGCGCCGTCGCCTGCGGTTCCAGCGCAACGGGCTTAAGGCCCGCCTGCTTGGCGACCTCAGCGCACTCCTTAACGGCGCTGCGCGAGGCGCCGTAGGCGGTGTAGGCCAACTGTTCTCCCTCGCTCCACCCGTCGATCGGCGTATATCCGATCTCATACTCTTCTATGGGACAGTCGATGTGTTCGCGAAAGTTCCACTTGATCGCTTCAATCAGGTCCCGTTCGGGCATCTTCACAAAATTCATACGCCGGATGCGGAGACTCGGATCGTCTATCGAGATCGCGGCGCGCGTAAGACCGCCGCTTACCTGCTTCAAGAAGGCCTGGGCGCGCTGCTGGTCGAGGGGAGTCGTCTGTCTGATCGAAACGTTTATCGCCCCGCACGCCGCGAGGTCGAAGACGTTCTCCGCCTTCCTCGCAAGCTTAATTACACGCATCGAATGGGAATCGAAATCAACGCCCAGCCGGTCGGGATGCCTCTCCCACAATTTTGAGATATCAGGAAATTCCACCTCTTCACTCCGTTTCAAGGTCGGTCACATGCTTGCGCACCTGATCCAAGAGGTCTCCCGGCGCGTCCTTTTTCGTCTCTATGAACTTCTTGTAATATGCGGCGGCAAGGCGAAAATCGCCCTGCTCTTCAGCTATAAGGGCCATGTGAAAAGCGGCGTCAGCATACTGCGGGTTCAGCGAAAGCGCCTTCGCCAGTCGCTCCTTCGCCTGCGCATAATTCGCGTCTTCCATATCGAGGATGGCCAGATTGTTGAGACACTCCGGACATTCAGGTTTGATCTGAAGCGCCTTCTCAAAGAACTCCCTCGCCTTTATCACATCCCCTTTTCTCCTCGATATCAGCCCCATATTGTTCCAAACAGTCGCGTCGAGGGGATCCAGCTGTCCGGCGGTCGAAAGGCGGATCCCCGCGTCCTCGAGCCGGTTCGCCTTGACCGCCTTGATGCCCTCTTCCTTGAGTTTATCGGCTTGTTCCTGCTTCACTTTCGGATCGTCGGGCGACGCCGCAGCGGCAGGCGACTTGGATGCCATGGGCTTGGGTCCGCTCGCGTAGAACTTGTCATAGATCATGTAGACCATTGCACAAAAGAGGACCACGGCGAGCGCGATGATGCGGATGTTCTTCTTGATCTTTTCTTTGTCAGGAGAACTATCGTGCAAGAATTGCGGAAACTCCGACTTGGGCGACCCCGCCGTCGGCGCCTGCGCTTTTTTGAGTGCATCGTGAATGAGCGACATATCCTTCCTCTTCAGGACGAGAACACAAGGCGCTTGATGGCCCGCCAAGGCGACGGACGGCGCTTTCCCTTCCAGTCGGCGATCGCGGCCCACACGATGTCGACGTCGACCACCGTGGTCTCACGCACATATGAGGCCATCAGCGAACGGTCGCACACGATGTTTATGAGACGTGGATAGCCCTTGGTCTCTTTGTGTATCAAACGGTACGCCTTCGGTTCGAAAAAAACCTTGCCCCCGCCTCCGGCCGTGCAAATGCGATGGTTGATGTAACGCATCATCTCCGAGAAATCGAGCGGCTCCAGATGAAAACGCACCGTGATGCGCTGGTTGAGCTGCCTTAGATCGTGGCTCTCGAGCCGCCTTACAAGCTCCGGCTGGCCCACGAGCAATATCTGCAAGAGCTTGTGCTTTTCTGTCTCCAAATTCGTCAGCAAGCGTACGGCCTCAAGCGCCTCGTTCGAGAGGTCCTGCGCTTCGTCTATCACGACGAGCGCGTTCTGGCCGTTCTCCGCACGTTTTATCAGGAACTGGTTCAGCGCCTCGATATATTTTTGCGGGGAATTCAGCCGGACGGGGATCCCGAAATCCTTGTTGATCGCCTTCAAGAGCTCCGGCACCGAAAGAAGCGGGTTGATGATGAGCGCCGTCTTGATCGAATCATCGAACCTCCCCAGCAGCGCCCGCGCGAGGGTCGTCTTTCCGGCGCCGACCTCGCCGGTCAAGAGTGAAAATCCCTTCCGCTCCTTGATGTTGTATGTGATCGTCGAGAGCGCAAGCTCGTGCTGCTTACCCATGAACAAAAAGTGGGAATCAGGCGTTATTGAAAACGGCTGTTCCGAAAAACCGAAAAATTCCAAGTACATAGAAGACCCCCGGTTTCCGGCATAATACACGTTTCTGGAAAAAAATGCAAAAAAAATGCGGCCTTAGCTCATCTGGTGTGGTAATATTTTTACATGCTGAATCCCTCGAAAAGATCGGGTTTTACCCTAATGGAACTGGTTATACTCATAGTCGTCATATCCATTCTCTCTTTTGTGCTCATAACGAAATTCTCCTTTACTGCATCCAACCTCATGGCCGCCCGGGTGAAGCTCATGAACGATCTGCGCTATTCCCAGTCGCTCGCATTGAACCACGGAGGGACGTACGGGATCGATTTTTCTCCGGCAACGGAGTCCTACACCCTCTTCAAAGACACGCCGGCAACGCCGGTCAAGGACCCGCTGAAACCGACCACAAATTACACCGTCAGCTACGCCGGCTCTGAAGAATTCAACGGCGTCAACCTTGTGAGCGCAAGTTTCGGGGGGATACAGAGGATCGATTTCAACTGGCAGGGGATACCTTACGTTTCGGGCACGCCGCTGGGATCGGAAGGGACGATCGTTCTGCAGAACGCGGCCGGCACGACGACGGTGAGGGTAACTCCGCAGACGGGAAGGATATCGTACTGATGAAAAAGAACAGGGGAATGACATTGCTCGAGATCATCATTGTCCTTGCCGTGCTTTCAGTGGCGATCCCCGCTGTTCTCGCGGCGTTCGCCAGGATCGTCGCGACGGGCGCAGACGCATCGTCCGTTACGGTAGCTGCAAATCTCTCGGAGTTCAAGATGGAGGAGATGATCCGCGGAAAAAGGTTCGCCGATATAGTCTCCGTCACCGAGACCGGATTCTCGGGCCAGTTCTCGAGCTATAATTATGAGATCGACGTTGACTACGTTAACCCGTCCGACCTCGACACGCCGGTCACGGGTCCGACCGATTTCAAACGCGTCAGGACCGTCGTTACAAGGGACGGGATGTCGGGTTTCAACGTGGCACTGTCCACTGTGATAACCAACCTGGGGTATTGAGAATGAAGAACCGCGGATTCACGCTTGTGGAATATATTCTGGTGATAGCCCTCTCGGGCATCATATTCGTGTCCCTGGCGCAGGCGGTAATAATAACGATAAGGTCCTTTGACATCGCTCTTGCCGGCACCGAGATAATAGGAAAGTACGATACGGCGTACGCGCGCATGATGCGGGAGATAAGGCACGTGAAGAACGTCTCAAGTCTCGTCACGGCAAATTCGAATGAGATAAGGTTCATAGACGTCGATAATAACGACATCGACTACAGAATGAGCGGCAACCAGCTTTTGCGCAACAGCACGGCGGCCATAGACGGGGTCACTGCGCTGACGTTCGAATATTACGACAGGAACAGCGCGGCGATAGCGACGCCCATCGTCTCGCCTTCCAGCACGAACGTAAGAATGGTCGCCGTGACGATAACCGTGGCGGCATCGAACCAGTCGGTGACCGTTCAGTCGCTTACGAAATTAAGAAACGTGAGGTGAAAAATGAGACCGGAACGGGGTCTTTCAGTCATAGCCGTGGCGATAACGCTGATGCTTCTTGTCATTCTGGCGCTGGTGGCGGTCTCCCTCATTTCGATCAGGGCGGATATCACGAGCAACGAGGTGAACGCCAAGCGGGCGCTGTACATCGCTGAGGCGGGGCTTGCCGTAGCGAAACACGCGCTGCGCGCCGACTGGTCGCAGTATAGCAACGCCGAGGCGTTCCCTGCCACAAACTTCGCCGGGGGGAGCTTTGACGTCGAGATAACTGCCGGCACCGATCCCGAAAAGGAGGTTACGGCCACGTCGACGGGCACTTACGGAGATTCGAAGAGGGCGATACAAACGACTCTCTCGCGGTTCAGCGGCGCGATGGAGGACGCCATCTTCACGAACGGGGACTGCAACCTGAACGGTAATGTGGAGATAGCCGGGGACGTCGCATATTCGGGAACGTACGTCGAGGGGGGGAATGTGAACGTCACCGGAGAGACCTTCCAGACCGACCAGCCGATCCCGGGCCTTGAAACCGCGGAAGCGATCGCACAGGCGAGGGCCAACCACTTGAACGGTTACACATCGAGGCCCGACGGCAATTATTTTCAAGGGACCTTCAGTCCGAGCCCGAGCTCGCTCAACGGCATTATCTTCGTCGACGAGTATCCCGGCGGAGATCCGGCAGATGTGCAGATCGCCGGGAATATCAACACAACCGACGGAAATCCCGCGTTCCTCATCATAATGGGGAATTTAAGGATCTCCGGCAACGTCAATTTCGAGGGACTGATCTATACCGCCGGATTCACGGACATCGACATCACATTGCTCGGCAACATGTCGATAGACGGGGGCCTCATCACTCAGGGAAATGTCACCATGCGCGGCAACGCGAGCATCACCTACAACGAAGAGAACGTCATCACATCTTTGACCACCGACCTTTTGACCGGCGAGGACACGCCGCAGGAAAGGTCGTGGAGGGAGATCAGCCCGTAAAAAAGGCATAGGGCCTTCGCCCTATGCCTTTTGCCTTTCGAAATTCAACCGTTCTTACTGGAATGTTCCGTTCGCCGGCGAGTATGTGTAAGTCGTCGTAGTCGTTCCGTCGTTGTAGGTATACGATGTATCGCTGACGCGCGTCCAGCTTGCATCTTCAATTCCATTGCTCAACACGATCGCGAAACAGGGATTGGCAGGAGGTCCCTGGCAGGGCCCGTTTGTCGCCGTATCCAGCGTTGCGGGATAGGTTCCTGTTCCGGTTCCGGAAGTGACCATATCGTTGGCTCTGTAGAGCGCGATGCCAGCGCGGACCGCGCCGATAACCCCGTCACGCGACGCCTGCTTGGCCTCCGTGGAAACATCCAAAAATTTCGGCAGCGCCGAAATGGCAAGGATGCCAAGGATGGCGATGACCAGGATCAACTCTATCAACGTAAAACCTTTCGACCTCTTCATACCCCCTCCTTTCAATTGATTGTGATTAACTATCATTTTGCCGGTTCATTGTCTATCACCAAAACTCATAGCCGCTCGTCGTCGACCTCACCCAGCCCGTAACAGGATCGTAAAAATACGGATTCCCGAAGGGATCAAAGATCCGCCCGTGAGTGTCTATCGCGATGCCTTCTACGAATTTCCTGTCCACCGGCTCGTCACGAAGCCGGTATGTTTTCGTAACGACCTCCAGAAGGTTCGCCGGATTATTGTGAAGCACCAGCTGGTGGATGTTGACACCCATGCGCAGGATCTGGAGCTGGTAAAAAAGGGCGCGCTGCCTCGTGGACTTGAAATCGGAATATGCCGTAAAGGCCACAAAATAGACCGATCCCAGCGATACGACGAGCAGGAGGGCCCTCTCCACAAAACGGCGGTACTTCATGGATCACCACTCCCCGTAGCCCGGCGACGTACTGGCCACCAATCCGCGCTTCGTGTCATACGAGTACGGCTTGCCGAACGGATCGACGAGCTTGCCTTCCGCGTTCGCATGCATCTTCTCCAGATACGGCCGCGCGATACCGGAGGCATCGTAAGTGGCCTTTGTCAGAATCTCTAGGTTGGGCGGAAGAGCCCTGTTCGTCGTCGTGTACAGCGACACGGCGCTGCGTATCGCGGACAGTTCCGCGATCATTTGCTTGCCGTTGTGCACCTTACTCCTGCCGGCGTAAAGACCCACGGCTATCGCTATCGCCAGAAGCACGACGATCACAACGATAACTACCTCATACTTTGCACGACCACTGACGTTCATACCCCCCTCCTTTCGAAGAAAAAAATTACAAGCCAAATTTAAAATCAGAAAACATTATTTTCGATGGCTTATTACCGATGACATGTTCCAGATCGGCAAAAATATCGCCAAGGCCAATAGAAGGACCATACCAAAAATCCCTATCAACAGCAAGGGTTCCAATAAGGTGGTCAGATTCTTGACTGTATAGGAGACCTCGAGATCATAATGATCCACAATGGTCGTCAGAAGTTCATCGAGAGCGCCCGCCCGTTCACCCACAGACGCTGTCTCCACCATGACGCCCGGAAAGTATTTCCGGCGGCCCATGGATTCAGAGAGTGTTGCTCCTTTCTGAATGTCATCCTTCACCTCGCGCACTTCGCGCGCGAAGGCCTCATTGCCTATCACACCGGCGACAACCTCGAGACAGCGCGGCATATGAAGCCCGCTCTTATAGAGTGCGGCAAGTATCCTCGAAAATCGCGCGGCAGCGACCTTCTGATTAAGCTGGCCGAAAACGGGCATCTGGAGCCGGAAGCTGTCTATCTTATAGCGCCCTGTCTTGGTCCTGTAATAGCGCACGAAAAGGATGATCGCCAGCGTTATAACACCCAGAACAACGTACCAGTATCCGCGGACGAAGTTACTGGCCGTTATGAGAATGAGAGTTGGGAGCGGAAGCGCGGCTCCGTAATGGCCGTAGAAGGCCGTGAACTTTGGCACGACGTAGGTCATGAGGAAACCTATGGCCAGAACGAGTACGGTGATGACTATCTTGGGATAGAGCATCGCGTTCTTGACGCCCTTCTTGATCTCAAAATCCTTTTCGAGCAGCGTAGAGAGCTGGCGCAGGACGTCCTCAAGGATGCCCGCCTCCTCGCCAGCGGCGATCATCGAGGTGTAGAGTTCGTCGAATATCCTCGGGTGACGCGCGAGCGCCTGCGCCAGTGTAGCGCCGGCGGCAACGTCGGCGCGCACGCGGACAAGCGCGTTCTTCAGTACGACGCTGCCCACCTGTTTGGCCATGGAGGAGAGTATCGTGTCCATGCTGACGCCGGCCTTGAAGAGAGTGTAGAACTGGCGGGTAAAAACCATGAGATCTTCGTGTTTCACACGTTTGAAAATACGCGTCACCGCTTCGATCGAGATGCCGCCGACCTTGAGCTCGCGGACCACGAGCGGGATCATCTCCTCGTGGAAGAGGCCCTCTTTCAGTTCCTCCGCGGATGAGGCCTCGACCTCGCCGCTGACGAGCTTGCCCTCTTTGTCCCTCGCACGGTAATAGAAAGTCGGCACTATTCCTCCGTCACGCGCGCCACTTCATCTATCGTGGTCACGCCCTCCCTGATCTTCTGGATGCCCGCCTCGTGAACTTCCATCGTACCGGCCTTTTTCGCCTCCCTTAACATCTCGTCCTCGCTGGCTCCCGCAATGATCATATCGCGAAGCTCCGGCGATATCATGACCAGCTCGAAGATGCCGACGCGCCCCGTGTACCCACTCATGCGGCAGTGTTTACAACCCTTGCCCTTATAGACGACCGTCTTGGGGTCGAGAGAGAACTGCTTGAGCTTGGTCGGATCCACCTCGACCGGCTGTATACACTGCGGACAGATCTTTCTTACGAGCCGTTGCGCCAAAAGACCGATCACGCCGGACGATATCAGGAACCTGTCCACTCCCAGATCGACAAGGCGCGTTACCGCTCCCACTGCGGTGTTCGTGTGGAGCGTTGAAAAGACAAGGTGGCCCGTGATGGCGGCGCGAACTACGATATCTGCCGTCTCGCGATCGCGAACCTCGCCCACCATTATAACATCCGGGTCCTGTCGCAAAATGGAGCGAAGAGCGGTGGCAAAGGTCATCCCGGCCTTGGCGTTCACCTGCGCCTGGCTGATGCCCGCGATCTCGTTCTCGATCGGGTCCTCTATCGAGATTATGTTCTTGTCCTGCGAGTTGATCCTCTGCAACGCTGCATAGAGCGTGGTCGTCTTGCCGGAACCGGTCGGGCCGGTGACCAAAAAGACCCCGTGGGGTTTTAAGATTATCTCCTCAAAACATTTTTTGTCGCGCTCGGAGAACCCGAGGTCCTCGAGCGTCAGTATCGTCTCCTTCGTGAGGAGACGTATCACCACCTTCTCCCCGTACATCGTGGGATAGGTAGAAACGCGCATGTCCACAAGGTTTCCTTCCACCTTGATCCGGACACGGCCGTCCTGCGGAACGCGCCTCTCGGCGATATCCATGCCGGACATTATCTTTATGCGCGTCACGACCGGCAGATGCATCCGCTTAGGGAGTATTAGTCGCTCCTCAAGAAACCCGTCTATGCGAAGACGCATGCGCACGTTCTTTTCCATCGGCTCGATGTGGATATCGCTCGCATGCTTGCTCACCGCACCGTAGATGATGCGATTGACCTCCGCGATTATCTTTGAGCCGGACGCCATTTCTTTCAGGCGCTCGGCCGCGTCCTCGACCGACTGCGCGCCCTCCTGAACGACCTGTATCTCTTCGAGCGCGGTGTCGCTTATCTCCCTGACGCGGTATCCGTCCTGCAAGAGACGCTCCACCTCGAGCGCAGAGGCCAGAACCGGCTGCACGCGCATCTTGATAGCGGCCCTGATGTCGTCGATCGCAAAGACGTCCAGAGGGTTGGCCATCGCAATGGTGAGCGTATCATCCACCTTGGAGAGCGGCATGAAATGATATCTCTGGGCCAGCGATACCGGGACGATCTTCGTGACCTCCGGGTCTATGACGTATTCCTTGAGCGACACGAGCGGGATCTTCAGACTCTGGTTCAGAAAGTCCGCGATCTGCTCCTCGGTGACGAAACCCTTGCGAATGAGGATCGTGCCCAAGTCCCCGCCCAGGTTCTTTTTAGTCTCGAGGACGACGGCCAACTGGTCGGCGCTTATCAGGCCCACCTCGACCATCTCCTGTCCGATATTGTCCAGACCGCGGCCGGTTGATTTGAACATAACTCCCCATTAAAGCTTGAGAATTTTACCCGCACAAGGTGCAAAATGCAAATTCCAAATGGAATTTGGCATTTGGAATTCCGGCCGCGATTTGATAGAAGAGTGGGATCCAAAGGAGACGACACATGGCAAGTCTTAAGATCCTGATCGAAACAATGCTGAAAAAGAGAGCGTCCGATCTTCACATCAACGCCTATGCCCCGCCGCAGATACGCGTTGACGGAACGCTTACACCGGCATCGAAGGAACCACTGGACCCTCACGACGCACAGGAGATATGTTTTCAGTGCCTGAATCAGGAACAGGTCATGCGATTCGAGTCGGAACGTGAACTTGACCTTTCGTTCGATTTCGAGGGTCTCACACGCGTGCGCGCGAACATCTTCTGGTCCATGGGCTCCGTGGCCGGAGCGTTCCGCGCGATCCCTGTAGCCATTCCGGACCACAAGGAGCTGGGCATCCCCGACGACGTGATGCGGCTGACCGGAAAACCGCGCGGGCTGGTGCTCGTCACGGGTCCCACCGGTTGCGGAAAATCCACGACGCTCGCCGCCATGGTGAACCGGATCAATCAGGACCGGCCGGCACACATCATCACGGTAGAGGACCCCATCGAATACGTCTATCAGCAGAAGAAATGCCTCATCAACCAGCGAGAAGTGGGAAGCGACACGCTTGGTTTCACACACGCGCTGAAATACATATTGAGGCAGGATCCAAACGTAGTGCTTATAGGCGAAATGAGGGACTTGGAGACAATCCAGAGTGCGATAACCGTAGCGGAGACGGGCCACCTCGTTCTGGCCACCCTCCACACGAACACCTCCGTCCAGACGATCGACCGCATCATCGACGTCTTCCCCATGCATCAGCAGGGCCAGGTCAGGACGCAGCTTTCCTTCATTCTCGAAGGGGTATTGTCGCAGCAGTTGATACCGCGAATAGGCGGCGGACGAGCGCTTGCCATGGAAATAATGTTTCCGACGACGGGCATCAGGAACCTCATCAGAGAGGGCAAAACCCATCAGATTTTCGCGGAGATACAGATGGGACAGCAGGCGACCAGGATGGTCACGATGGACCAGTCGCTGGCAAATCTCGTGAAAAATGGCACGGTCGAGCGCGATGAAGCGATGCGCCGGTGAGTGGATGCAGAGGAATTCAAGTCCCTTTTGAGTGCCTGAATATCCTTGAGTTTTTTTTACGACCTGTGCTAGGTTCCCACCACTTTCCAAGGGAGGTATCTTCTATGTCTGGACACTCAAAATGGGCAACAATTAAACATAAGAAAGGAGCCGCCGATGCGAAAAGGGGTAAGTTATTCTCTAAACTTATCAAAGAGATCACGGTTGCCGCACGCATCGGGGGCGGTGATATCTCTGGCAATGCCCGTCTTCGGACCGTCCTTGATAAGGCGCGCGCAGCCAATATGCCCAATGACAACATCACCCGCGCCATCAAAAAAGGCACCGGCGATCTCGAAGGTTTCTCTTACGACGAAGTTACCTTCGAAGGTTACGGGCCGGGCGGGGTAGCGATGCTGATCGAGACCTTGACCGACAACAGGAACAGGACCGTTGCGGAGCTCCGTCATCTGCTCATGAAAATGGGCGGGAACCTCGGGGAAGCCGGCTGCGTCGCATGGATGTTCACAAAACGCGGCGTGTTGACGTTCACCAAGGGGCCGGACATCGAGGAACGCCTCATGACGATCGCCCTTGACGCAGGGGCCGATGACATAAGGGATGAAGAGGACCTGATCTCCGTCGTTACGGACCCTTCCAGCTTTGAAGCGGTAAAGACCGCGTGCGAATCGAACGGATTGAAAACGATCGAGGCGGCGATCCAGATGGTACCGCAGAGCACGGTGAAGCTGCAAAGGAGCGACGCTGAAAAGATGCTGAAGCTCATGGACGCTCTCGAAGACCACGACGATGTCCAGAACGTCTACGCCAATTTTGACATTGAATCCAAGCTGATCGAGGAACTAGCAGCTTAATATTTTATATTCACCGCAGAGACGCGGAGGACGCTGAGAAATAAAAGATTTTTTCCTCTGCGCTCTCAGCGCCTCCGCGGTTAATATTTTTATGCGTGTATTCGGTATCGATCCCGGAAGTCTCACGACCGGCTATGGAGTCGTCGAAAAACGCGGCGCGGCGCTTTTCCACGTCGACAACGGTATTGTTAAGCCGAAAAAGGACGATCCTTTCCACAAGCGGCTTTCCCGCATCTATGACGATATCATCAAGCTACTAGACGAGTTCAAGCCCGATGTTGTGGCGATCGAGGACGCGTTCTGTCATCTCGACGCGCGTGCGGCCATCAAGCTCGGTCACGTACGCGGCATCGCGATGCTCGCGGCGGTCACTAAGGGGTTGGACATAGCCGAATACGCGCCGGGCAGCATAAAACAGGCGGTAACCGGTTTCGGCCATGCCACGAAGCCGCAGGTACAGCAGATGGTCAAGGCGATCCTAAAGCTTCCGGATGTCGCCGCCGAGGACGCATCGGACGCGCTTGCAGTCGCGATATGCCACTTGAATTCAGAGGGCATGCGGCGTATCCTTGAGAAGAAAAAATGATAGCTCAACTTTCAGGAACACTGGTCCACAAGTCCCCCCAATATCTGGTGATAGATGTCGGAGGCGTGGGGTACCGCGTAACGGTCTCGCTCACATCGTTCTCCCAGCTTCCGGAAACGGGGAATGCTGTGACGGTCCATACGCACACCCACTTGCGCGAGGACCAGATCTCCCTCTTCGGCTTTATGACCGTCGAGGAAAAGAGCGTCTTCCAGAAGCTCATAGCGGTCTCCGGCGTTGGGCCGAAGATAGCCCTTACGATGCTCTCCGGCATACCCGCAGTGGAGCTTGCGGAAGCGATCGGCCGTGAAGATACGCCGCGTCTGCAATCCATCCCCGGCGTCGGGAAAAAGACCGCCGAGCGCATAATCATCGAGCTCAAGGACAAGCTGGGTAGGGAAATGAACCTCTCCGGCGCGCCGGCCGCGGCATCCTCGACAAGCCGTCTTTATGATGACGTCCTGTCGGCCCTGATGAATTTGGGTTATCAGCGCCCTGTCGCCGAGAAGGCGATGAAAAGGGTTGAGTGGAACAGCATGGCGACCATAGAGGCCGCGATACGCGCAACGCTTAAGGAGCTTGCAAGATCATGAACGAAAGGGCCGTGACACCTTTCTTGGAGGGTGACGAGGAACGCCGCTTCGACGCTTCTTTGCGGCCCCGCATCCTCGCCGAGTTCGTGGGACAGAAGGCCGTGAAGGACCGGCTAGCGATCTTCATCGAGGCGGCCAAGAGAAGAAACGAACACCTGGACCACGTCCTGTTCTCCGGCCCCCCGGGACTGGGCAAGACCACTCTCTCCTATATCATAGCCAACGAGCTCGGCGTTTCGGTGACAGCCACATCGGGACCGGCCGTAGAGAGGCAGGGAGATCTGGCTGCGATACTGACGAACCTTCAGGAGCGCGACGTCCTTTTTATCGACGAGATACACCGCCTGAATCGCGTCGTCGAGGAGGTCCTCTATCCGGCGATGGAGGACTTCAAGCTAGACATCGTTGTAGGCCAGGGTCCTTCGGCGAAGACATTGAAGCTCGACCTGCCGAAATTCACTTTGATAGGAGCAACGACGCGCACCGGCCTTCTGACATCTCCTCTTCGCGACCGGTTCGGCGTGTCGGCACACCTTGATTATTACGCCTTCGAGGACCTCAAGACCATCGTCATCCGCTCCGCCGATATTCTCAAGGTCCCGATAAACGGGGACGGAGCGAAAGAGATATCGACGCGTTCACGCGGGACGCCCAGGATCGCCAACAGGATACTCCGCAGGGTGCGCGACTTCGCGGAGGTGAAGGCCGACGGCTCCATCGACAAGAAGGTCGCCGATGACGCGCTCAAGATGCTCGAGGTCGATGAAAAGGGGTTCGACCAGATGGACCGGCGCATCCTTCTCACTATTATAGAGAAGTTCGGCGGAGGACCCGTCGGCGTCGACACGCTGGCCTCCGCCATCAATGAGGAGAGCGAGACGATAGAGGATGTCTACGAGCCCTACCTCATACAGTGCGGGTTTTTGAACCGGACACCGCGGGGCCGCGTGGCAACGATGACCGCCTACTCCCATTTCGGACTGTCGCCGAAGGACGAGGCGCAGACGAAACTGTTCCGCTGACGGAAAATGAGATCACTGATCAAAAGCATATTCAGGGTCTTTACGCCTGTCCGCATGCTCCTCATTCTCGGCGTGGCCGCGTTCCTGTGGTTTTTGATCTTCGGCGATCAGGGCATATATCATCTAAACAAGCTCTCAATCATGAAGCGCAAGCTCGTACACCAGAAGGAGATGCTGACGAAGGACATCGAGAGGTTGTCGCGCGAAAAGGCGCTCTTACAGGAACCGAAGAACCTCGAACCGTACATCAGGAAAGAACTGGGCTTCATAAGGCCCGGCGAGATAGTATATCAGGAAAAGGAGGATAAGTGACGATGGAAAAGAAGCGCGGGAAGGTGAAATGGTTCAACGACAGCAAGGGCTACGGTTTTATCGAGCTTGATGGCGTGAAAGAGGACGTGTTCGTCCATTACTCCGCTATAAACGGTGACGGCTACAAATCCCTTATGGAAGGTGAAACTGTGCAGTTCGAGGTCGTGAACGGCGATAAGGGGCTGCAGGCACAGAACGTCGAAAAGATCTGATACCCTACAACGGCAACGTGAACGTGCCTATCTTAACGGCTGGCTCGGCGATCCGGCCGGTTACCGCGAGCGGATAGCTGCCGTCCTGTTGCTTTTGCCTTTCTGCCATGAAGAGGAACGGTATCGCCTCTTCCAGCTTGTCAGAAACTCGGAATGAGCCGGAGAGGTTCAACCGGTAGTTCGAAACGACGGTCGAAAGAAAAATCTTACCTTTTATGTCCAGTCCGAGATCGCCGTCCGCAAGACGGAACTCGTCGATGCTGACCGCGCCCTTGTCTATGGTCATTTTCAAACGCGAGCCGCGCCCCTTCGTGATCACCATATCGGGGATCGGGATGTTCGCTCCGCCCGCCGTCAGCTGCGAGGCGGCTAACTTGAAGTCATCCAGCGAGATGTCTATCTTGCCGCTCGTTCTTACGGGCCTCGCCCTGTCGATCTTAAGATCGACGTTCCCGCTCATCAGCCCGGAAAGCTTAACGCCGTAAAGAGATTCGATGACCTTGAGCGTGGCGATGTCGAAATCGTCCATATCCATGTCGATATCGAAGCCCTCTTCGCTCTGCCTTGCCGACCCTTCCAGCTCACCCTTTCCCGCTTTTATGAAAAAAGAGATGCGCGGGCTGCCGAAGAGCAGCGAGAAGAAAGATGCGCGGGCCCTCACCCTGTCAAGTTCGGCCACCGGCTTGGGATCTCCGTCCGCCCTGTGCGTCAACTTGAGTCCGTTGATCTCAACGCCGGTGAAATAGTACGGCTCGATTTTTTCCATCGAGACCTCGACGCTGCGGTCGAACGGTCCCTCTATCGCGGCTGCGACGCGGTCCTTCAATATGTCATACGGAAACATCCAATAGAGGAACAGCAGGAAACTGAAAATAAAAATGACGGCGTACGCTATGAGCTTGATGATCCTTGGCATTATTCGCCCCCGCCCGCCGTTTCAAGTAGACGGTATGTGGAGACCTGAAATGAAACGTCAAACTCCTTCTTATTGTCGTAACGCGGTTTGAGCTCGAGGCGCTTCAGCCGCAAAAGCCGTTCGGGGTTCTGCTCGATGGAATAGAGATAATCGATGACCTCGTTCAATGTGACCTTTTTGAGACGAACGTCCACCGACGCCTCGTCGAAAAGATCGGAGGGCGCCGCCGGCTTTTCCTTGAGCGAATCGATCCGGTCCTTGATGCCGGCCTTTCCGGCAAGCGTTTCAAGCGTTGTGGAAATGGAGGCGTCGAACCCGCCGGCGAGCGACGTCTCGACATCATTGAGACGGGCCCTCTCGAGATTCAGGTCGTCTATCTCGCGCGCTATGGTCCTGATCTGATCGTTGCCCTCGCCTATCGAGCGCTCGAGCTTTTTTATCTTTCCGGTCGCGACCGTCACGGGAAGCACGACGACGAGCACGAGGACCACCGCCGCGGCAACCAGCGCCATCGTCTGCTCACGCGGCGTCATGCCGAGATATGCGTTATATAGGTTCTGGATCTTGAGGCGGTCGAAGCTCACGCCGCCGATCTTCAACACCATCTATTGCTCCTTGCCCGCAGTATCGCCGGGCTCCTTGATCTCCATCGAAAGATCGAACTTGATCTCGCCCTTTGTCCCCTTCCGGACGTTGCCGGTCGTGACGTTCTTGAAATTTTCGGCCTTTTCCATCGCCATCTTGATCTTGTCCACCGTTTCAAAGGAGCCGGTGCGGCCCGACAACGTGACGCGGTCGGGCGCGATAGAGATGTCCTCGACGTCTATCGCCACCTCGTTCTTGGGCGGCATGAGCTCCGATATCTCCTTTAGAATGTTCAGCGGAGACAGTCCCATGGCGGCCTTGAGCTTCGCTATACGGTCCGCGGTCTCCGCCTTCTTCCCCTTGATCACGGAAAGGGCGCCTGACGTCGTGGCGACCGCTTTCTTTGCAGTTCCGGGGAGCGCCTGCAGAACGAGCTGAGCCGCGTTGTCACGGATCATCTCGACCCTGTTCTTGAGCGTGTAATACTTCACCGTAAAATTGAGCAGCGCCAAGAAGACGATCACCGCCAGCGCGATTCCGGCCCGGCGCAGGCCGCCTCCGAGCTGTTCAACGTCCCCCCTGAACGCGAACTCGCCCCTCCTGAAGTTGACGTCGGGAAGCGCGGGACCTGCGACCTCCTTCAAGGCGAGCGCAAGCGCCTGAGGGATGACGTGCCGGTGGGCCTCCGCGCGCTCGAGACGGCTGAAATGGAACTCCGTGACGTTCAAAAAGGCAACGTTCTGCTTCAAAAAATCGGAGATGTAGCTGTCCAAGCCGGGGATCCTGGAGCTCCCGCCGCACAGGTAAACGCCCTCAACCGGAACGTTCTCCATGTCGTTGTAGGCGAATATCGTCTGACGGATGTGCAGCAAAAGCTCGTCGACCGTCTGTTTCACGGCCGCCATCACATCGCGTGAGAGATCGTCGACCACGATCTGATCGCCGGAGCCCAGCTGGCCCATTTCGATCTTCAATTTTTCCGCTTCATCGGCGGGAACGCCCAACCGTTTTGCGATCGCCTCCGTGACGGCCTTTCCCGCGATGGATATCGCCCTCACATAGCCAAGGTGCTTCCCCTGGAAGATAGCGACTGTGGTCTTCTCATGACCGATATCTATGATGGCGAAGGAACCCTCGGGGGGGACCATGCCCAAATTCACGAGATTGGTCAGCTCCACACCTTCCACGCACATGTGCCTGGGATCTATGCTGATCCCCTGGAACATTGAAAGCTTCTTCGCCACCTCGCCCTTCGGCGTATAGAGGGCCACAACGCGCGAAAAATCCTTCGAACTGGAAAGCACGGCGTAATCAAGCACTATCTCTTCCAAGTGGAAGGGTACGTAGTTCTCTATCTCGAACTCGATGGTCTGGTCGATCTTCTTCCGGGAGCTGAACGGGAAGGTCAATAGCCGCGACGAAACAAGCTGGCCGGGAAATCCCACGCAGACCGCATCCCACTGGAGGTTGTGGTCGTCGATCAGGCCCTGCAGGGCTATCGCCTGCGATTCCTCGCGAGAAAGCAGTTCGTTCTCACCGACACGGCGCTCATAAAAGGCCGTGAACTCGAACGATTTGAAGCTGCGCGAGAGCTCGGCAACCTTCACCGAGTAACTGCCGATATCTATACCCAGTATACGCTGCGGCATAATGAAATATTATTTAGTATATTCTCCAGTAAAGCAACTTCCATTTTTTCGGGTCCGCTTCCTTCACGTCGAGCACCGATTTGATACGGACGGTCGTATCGCCGATTACGCCGGTGAGCACGAGCCCGAAATACCTCGGTTCGACCGATAAGTACGATGCGAAACCGGTAGCGGCGGTCCCGCCGGTACCCGCCGGCGAACCCCCTTCAGCCGCTTCTCCTCCGGCTGCGGCGGCGCCTATCGCCGTCGCCAAACTTTGCGATATCTGCTGCTTTTGCTGGTTGCCCTGGCCTCCCATCGCGCAGCCATCCTTTACCGCGTTCACAAGCTTCGCCATCGTTTCCGCATCGTCGAGCTTCACCGGGGGCAGCGACGGATCGCTCTCAACGTAGCGCCGTATTATTATCTGAACGATGATATCGTCCGCGGCGCAGACGTTGACCGTCTGGCCGTCCCCGTAAACGGTGAAATATTTCGCGAGAGGCGCATACCATTCGTCGACCACTCCGTCCACGAGGTAGACCTCGTCCGGTGTCGAGAGCTTCCCGTTCTTGACCGGATAACCTCCGCCCATACGATCATAGAGCGACATCTCGGGACCCGCCTGAACCCCTTCAAGTTCGTTTATGACCTCGTTGGAATCCACCCAGTCCGCGATGTTGCGCACGGCATCCGACGGCTTCACGTCCGCGTCCTCAAAGACCTCCCTGTATGCCTCGACCGACAGGAATTTCGTGAGGTCTATCTTGTATCTATCGTATGCATTCTGCTGGCCCTCCGCTCCTTTCTGGAAGGGATCGAGCCCGTAAAAGAAGTTGAGGTTGATCTTCGTGGATTCGTCGAGACATTCGCCGTCGAAATCTCCGTCAAAGTTCAAGAACTCCTGCGCCTCCTCGGCCTGGTTTATCGTGACAACTTTTTTTAGCTCCGGAGGCAGCTCGGCCGCGCCCTCGCCGCCCAAGAAGACCGCGCGGATAAGCCCCGTTGATATCGGGAACTGCTGGCACAGCGGAAGGTTCGCGTTGGCGCCGAGAAACTGGCCCAAGTTCTGCGACTGCACGACCTGCCTGAACATACGGTCGAACTTGAGCTCCACCTGCATGAAACGGTAGGCCGATTGAGCAAGATACTGCGCCCTGAACCGGTCGAGCTCGTTCTGCGCCAGATGATACGCGACGTTCGTATTATAGGCAAATTCCACCGCCATCGCCGTCATTATGGCGACGGCGCCCAGCACCAATATCAGCGCCATTCCCCTCTTGGACCTTAGGACCTTGACCATAAATATCAGAATTCTATCAAGCCCGCCGACATCGGCAAAAGAACCATCGTCTTGAGAACGATGCTCCTCTCATCGTCGTCCGGATCGGGAAAAGATAACGTGATCTTCACGGCGCGGGGCAGACGGTTCTGGTAGTCTATCGCCTCCGTGTTCCACTCCTTGCCCCACTCCTCTTTCCTGGCATCGTAATATTCAAGCTCGAAGTCGCGTACGTTCTCGGCCAAAACGAACGAAGCCGATTTCACCTGAGTTTCGGCATCCAGCCAAGGCGTCTCGGCCCGCACGAGGTTTATGACCCCCTCTTCGTCCTCTGATGCGGCCACCTCATAGGCGATCTTGCACTGGTCGGACTCTTTTGCACCGCTCATCAATCGCATATGCGACATGCTTGTGAAGCGGACCTTGTCGCGGTTCCCCTCATCATCGCCGATGAAGAACGTGACGGGCCTCGGGACGGTCACGACCTCCT
>DYJF01000009.1:0-12077 GCA_020723205.1 Bdellovibrio sp. | reverse complement strand
CTGCACCGCGGCAACGGGCGGCGTTCCGCCGGCCTCGGCGGCTGCCGCTGCGGCGCCGACAGGTTTCTTGGCGAGAAACGCCATGGTGAGATCGTCAGAGATCTTTTGCAGCGCGACGCGCCCATACTGGTAGATCACGTCGCGCTTCTCTATCCTGTCCTTGGAGTTCAAGCTCTGCGATTGCGTGGACCAGATGAGGACCATGATCAGCCCCATGATGGCCACGGAGACGAGGACCTCAAGCAGCGTGAATCCCGCCTCAAAGTTTGACGATGTGCGTAACGACATTGATCGACTGTTCCTCCCCCATCTCCTCCCAGAAGACATCCAGACGCACCTCCCGGACAGTCTTCGCGATCTCTTCTGTCAATTGTCTCCCCACGAGACCTTCAATGCTCCCTTCCTCGCCCGCTACCGGAGCGGGGAGCGCGATGCTTTTGATGGAAACCTTCCAGCGGTATGCGCCGAACGGCTCCTCAAAATTGCCCTCCTCTGTTTTTTCCTCCGGAAAATCACCCTTCTTCTGGATCTTCTCGATTTCAAGCTCGACCTCCGCCATGCGCATCTTGGCCAGCATAGTCGCCTCGGTCATTTTTTCCGCCCTGCCGCTCTTGATCATCGTGTTGCCCTGAAAGTTCAAGAGAGCGACAAGGGAGATCGAAAGGATCGCGACCGCGACCATTATCTCCAGAAGCGTGAAACCGCGCTCTTTCGAAACGTCATCACTTCTTTTCGAAGGATCTATATTCATTCGTTATCTTCACCTGTCCCGTGATGGGATTGGTCTCCAGCGAATAGTGGACCTCGTCGTCCTCGTCGCGCAGGTTAATCACCGCGCGCTCGACATAGCCGTTGGGAAAAAAGGCAATCGTCGCCTCCCCCCCTTCCACAGGTAACGGATGGTGCTCGGTCATCACATCCTTGAAAAAAACGGGGTCCGGAAGTTTTGTGGGTTTCAAAAGATAGGCCTCCACTTGAGAGAACACCGGTTTCTTGATCTCGAGCTTCGGGATCTGGCCCAATGTCTTCTCCGCCTCGCTCTCCCCCGTCTCCGTTTCGGCCTCGGTTTTCTCGGCTACCTCCGCCTTCTCTTTCTCTTCCGTCTTCTCTTCCTCCTCCCTCTTCCTGTCCTTGGGTTTTTCCTCCGCAACCAGAAGTACCGGGTCATGCGTCGCCTCGACCCAGTAGGTCTGCTCGTTAAGATCGAAAACGATGCGCAGGTACACGCCCTCCATCACCGCTTTGTTATAAAGATAACGGATAGTCGAAGCCAGCCGATTGGATGCCTTTTTCATGTCAGCGTCCAAGTAGTCGCCCATGCGGCCTACAACGACGCCCATGATGAGGGCAACGATCGCGATCGCAACGATGAGCTCAAAGAGGGTGAAACCCCCGCTATTATGATTCCGTCTCAAAAGAGCTTATGTCGGCGTCTATCTCCTCGCCGCCCTCCTGCCCGTCGCGGCCCAAGGAATAAATTTCATATTCGTGGCCCTGAAGCCCCGGGCTGTAATATTTATATTCACCGTTCCACGGGTCTTTCGGGACCTTTCCGCCCTTGAGATATCCCTTCGGCGGATAGCGCGACGGGATCCGTCCCGTTGACGGCTTTTCTATAAGCGCCTGCAAACCCTGCTCGGTCGCCGGATAGAAACCGTTGTCGCGGCGATACTGGTCGAGCGCCTCCTCCAGGCCCTTGATCTGGGTCTTGGCAGTGGAAACCTTTGCCTCATCGAGGCGATCGAGCACGTTGACCGTCACGACGGTGGCGATGAGACCCAAGATCGTTATCACGACCATGATCTCGATGAGCGTCATGCCAGCCGCACCTCTTAACAACTTTTTCATCCTTCCTCCTTTCAAAAGATTAAAAATCACATTTCTTATCACGCTCCCAATTGGTTGAGCTTCATTATCGGCAACAATATGGACATGACGATGAACGAGACCACTCCGGCCATGACGAGGATCATGATCGGTTCCAAAAGGGTCATCAATGTCGATATCGTGTTGTCCACCTGCGCGTCGTACGAGTCGGCGACTCGCTCGAGCATCTTTTCAAGCTCGCCCGTACGTTCGCCGATGGCGATCATTTGCGTGACGATGGGAGGGAACTCCCCGCTCCTCTTGAGCGGCTCGGCAACGCTTTGACCCTCGCGAACGTTGTCGCGCGTCTGCTCGATGACGCGCTTGATGACCGTGTTGGTGACGATGTTCCGCACGATGTCCATAGATGCGAGAAGAGGCACGCCGCTGGCCAAAAGCGTCGACAGGGTCCTTGAGAAACGAGAGATCATGATCATCCTCTGAAGCTTGCCGATGAGCGGCGCCTTGAGCATACGCCTGTCGAACCATTCCCTGCCGTCGGGCGTTCTTATGTAGCGTCGGAACGCGTAGATCGCCGCCAGTATCAACACCAGAAAGATATACCAGTAATCCTTTACCGCGTTGGAGGCGCCCATGAGGACGCGCGTGGGCAACGGCAGCGTCGCGTTGACGTCCTCGAATATTTTTGTGACCTTCGGCACTACGTAGACAAGCAGCATTCCCATCAGCGAGATACCGACTATCGACATGATAGCGGGATAGATCATGGCGCCGATGATCTTGCTTCTTAACTTCGACTGTCCCTCGGTGAAATCGGCCAGACGCTGAAGCACTATCTCCAGCGCGCCGCTGTTCTCGCCGGCGTTGACCATGTTGACATAAAGGTCGCCGAACACCTTGGGATGGTTCTTGAGCGCATCGGAGAGCTTGGAGCCGCCCATGACCATCTCTCTCACCTGCGAGAGTATGGTCCGTAGCTTCATGTTCTCTACCTGGTCTATGAGCGCGGTGAGCGAGTCGACGAGCGGGATCCCGGCAGCGACAAGCGTCGCAAGCTGTCTCGTCATGACCGCGATGTCCTGCACTTTGATCCGCTGGAAGTATTTTGAGAAATCAACCTGCGTGGAAAGCGCCAGTTTCTGCTTCTTGGCGGCCCCCTGAACGTTGAGGGACATCGGAAAGACGCCCATGCGCCTGAGTTTCGAGCGCGCGGCCCGCTCGTTCTCCGCATCCACGATGCCGTTCGAACGTTTGCCCTTTGAATCTATGCCGACATATTCAAAGACAGGCATGCTCCCCCTTTAAGCGATCTCCTCCTGCGTGACGCGAAGAACTTCGGCGATGGTAGTGATGCCGGCCAGCACCTTCGCCGCCGCGTCGTCCCTTAGCAACTTCATTCCCTGCGACATCGCGACCTTCTTGATCAGAGAAGCGTCCGAGCCCTTCATCAGCTCGTTCCTTATCAAGTCGGTGACAAGGAGTATCTCATAGATACCAAGGCGCCCCGTGTAGCCGGTTTCCATGCAGTTGGGACATCCGACCGGTCTGTATATCTGCCTTCCTCCCAGATCGGAAAGTTTGAGTCCTATGCGCTTGAGCTCCTCTTCGTCCGGTATGTATTTGCGTGCGCAGTCCTTGCATACGGTGCGAACAAGGCGCTGCGCGATTATGCCGATGACCGATGACGAGACAAGAAACGGCTCGACGCCCATCTCTACGAGACGCGTGATGGACGACGGCGCATCGTTGGTATGAAGGGTTGAGAAGACAAGGTGTCCCGTTAGCGACGCCTGTATGGCGATCTCGGCCGTCTCTCTGTCACGGATCTCGCCCACCATCAGCACGTCCGGGTCCTGACGCAAAAAGGAACGTAGGCCGGCAGCAAAGGTCAGTTCTATCTTTGGATTGACCTGCATCTGATTGACACCGGGGAGCTGATATTCCACCGGGTCCTCGACAGTGATGATCTTGAGTTCCGGAGAATTTATCTTCGAAAGGCACGAATAAAGCGTCGTCGTTTTTCCGGAACCCGTAGGGCCCGTCACCAATATGATACCGTTCTTGCGGTGGATCAAGTCGTTGACTATCTCCAGGTGGCGGCCCATAAGGCCCAGCGTCTCAAGCTCCAAGAGTACTGCGGAGGCGTCAAGGAGACGCATGACAACGCTTTCGCCGTGCGTCGTTGGGATGGTGGAGACACGGATATCTATATCCTTGCCCGCTATCTTGATCCTTATGCGCCCGTCCTGCGGAAGACGCTTCTCGGCGATGTTCAACTGGCTCATGATCTTGACGCGCGAGATGATGGAGTTCTGCGCGCGTTTGGGCGGTTTCATGATGTCGTAGAGTATGCCGTTTATGCGGAAACGCACGAACAGTTCCCGCTCGAACGGCTCTATGTGGATATCGGAGGCCTTCTGCTTGACCGCACGGAACAGAAGCGTGTTGACGAGGCGGATGATCGGGGCCTCGTCGGTGGCGTCCAAAAGGTCCACCGGCTCGTTGAACTCGTCGGCAATTTCTTCCGTCTCCGTCAGTTCCCCTACCATCTCTTCGCCGGTGGCCGTCGTTTTGTTGTAGACGGCGTTGATCGCGTTGACGATCTCGTAGGACGAAGAGATTATGAGCTTTATCTCGCAACCGAAGATCATGCGCAGGTCGTCGAGCGCATAAAAGTTCGTGGGATCTGCGATCGCCACTACCACCGCCCCGTCCTCTTTCCTCAAGGGCAGCACCTCGTTCTGCTTAGCATAGTTGATGGGAATGTTGGCGATGAGGTCCGGCGATACCGCATCCACCTCGATCTTGTTCTCGTAGGGGAAACCAAGCTGGACGGAGAGCGCCTTGAGAATGTCCTCCATGCGCAGGAACTTGAGCTGCACAAGGGCCTCACCCAGCTTGATCTTGCGCTCGCGCTGCAGGGTCAACGCCTGTTCGAGCTGCTCCTCGGTGAGCTGACTCGTCTCAAGAAGAATTGCTCCTAGGCTGCGTGTCTCCATAGTCTAATACGCCAAATCCAGCTCGTCCAATTTCTTGGGAGTTGTTGCGGACGGCATCGTCGCGGGCGGCGTCGCTGCGGGGGCCGTCGAAGGGGAGGAGACCGGCTTGTCCACCGACGATTCGTAGACCTTCCCGCTTCCGTATGTCGTGGCGCTCGATATTTCCTTCGGACGCGCGGGCTCCTGATATTGCTGATACTGCGGGGCTTCCGGGCTCGCAATCGGCACATGCCTCGGCGAAGGAGGCGGAGTGTACTCCAAGAGGTCCGCGCGGTGGGTCGCTATCGTGTTCCTTATCTCTTTTTCCTGCCTCTTGCCGTAATTGTCATCGATGAACTTGTTGCGCTGGTCTATCTTGCGCTTCATGATGTCCTGAAAATCGGTCGGGTCCTTGATCACGTGCGGCGTTATAAAGACGAGCAGGTTGGTCTTGAAACTGCTCGACCTTGTCTGGCTGAAGAGGACGCCCAAGATCGGGATGTCGCCCAGGAGCGGAATCTTGGTCTTGCTGTGGGAGACGACATCCTCCATGAGGCCTCCCAAGACGACCGTCTGCCCATCCATCGCCATCACCGTCGTCGAGACCTTGCGAGTGCGCGTCGGCGACGCTATGGCCCCCTTCGGCGCCGGCTCGAAGTTCGAAAGCTCATGTTCAATTTTTAAGCGAACCGCGTCTCCCTCACTTATCTGCGGAGTGATCTTCAAGGTCAGGCCCGCCTTCAACGGCGTGGGCGTCGTCGAGATGACACCGGTGGATGTCGTCGTAGTACTGGCCGCGTATTCCGTGCGCTGGACGTCTATCGAGGCCTCTTCGTTATCAAGCGTCAGTATGTTCGGCGTAGAAACAACGTTCGCATCCGAGTACGTCTGCATCAGATTCAAGAACGCAGAGAACGCCGGTATGGTCACATCCTGCGTACCGCCGCCTGCGACCGGAACCGTTATAGTTATCTGATCGCGGCCCAGCACCCCGCCCAAAAGCCCGCCGGTATTGAAGAAAGCGGTCGGATCGAAGAGCTGTCCAACGGCGCCGAAGGTCTGGCCGAAACCCAGCATCGAACCGTTTCCGCCTCCGCCGTACGCCGTCACGCCGTATTCGGCGCCCTTCTTCAGCGTCAGCTCCATCACTATCGATTCGAGATAGACCTGGCGCCTCGGGATATCAAGCTTGCTTATGAGCTCGTCAACGAGCATTTGATAGTCCTTGGGAGAGGCCGTTATGATAAGGGCATTCGTCGTCTTGTCCGCGCCGACCGTGATACCGCCTTCGAGTTTTGCGACACTTCCTCCCGACGGCTTGGCAGCCGCACCGGCCGCCTTCGTCTTGTCGTCCGCGCCGGCCTTCGATGAGGCCAGAGGAATGGAACCGCCGGATGTTACCGAAGCGAGCGTTGCCGCAAGCTCCTCGGCGCTGGCATACTTAAGATAGTGAACGTGGACGGTTCCGGCCTCGCCCATCACGGCCGTGTCGAGACGTGAGATGAGATCCTTTATCTTGTCGATCGAGCGTTTGCTTGCGAGGACGATGACCGCGTTCGTACGGTCGTCCGCGATGATCTTCGAGACCTCTTCGACCTCTTCAAGCGCCACCTCACCGCGTCTCGGAGCGGCCTTGGGCGCCTTGCTCTTCTCTATCTCAAAGAGATTAAGGACAGTATCCGCCACCTGTTTCGCATCAGCATAGTTTATCGGGATTATCTCGACCACCTGCTGCGGCCCCTCCTGATCCAATTCCTTTATGATCTTCATCAGGCGGTCTATGTTTGTGCCGGAATCGGTGATGATCAGGGTGTTTGTGGCTGGATAAGCAAAGAGATTGCCTTCCTTGGAAATGAGGCCCTTGATGGCGTTAGACATATCGACCGCGCTTATGTTCGAAAGCGAGATCAGGCGCGTGATGAAACTGTCCGTGTAAGGCGTCGTGTCGACGTGTATCGGTATCGGGCTCCCGAGAGCGTCCTTCAGAGGAACGATCTTTATGATGCCCGCAGGACCCGTCACCACCGTGTAGCCGGCAACCTCCAAAGCGGAAAGGAAGGCCTGATAGGCCTCCTCTTTCGTCATCATCTTCTCTGAAAGGATAGTTACCTTGCCCTTGATCTTGTCGTCTATGATGAAGTTCTTGCCGGTCGCCTTGCTTATCTGCTTGATGACGTTCGTGATGTCCTGGTCCTGAACGTTGAGATAGACCATCTCGGGACCCGCCGGCGTTGCCGGCGTCGAAGCGACCGCAGGCACGGCTCCGGATACGGCTGGGGCCGGCTGGACCTCGGCAGCGGTTTGGGGAACAGGCGTTGGAGCCGTCGGCGCGGGTGCCGGCGACGGAGCGACCGGCGGCGAAGGCAACCTCACGCTGCCGGCAGCGGGCTGGGCGGGCGCGGGGACTTGGACCGGCGGAGGCGCGGGAGCTCTTGCGGCCTCCTGCGCGAACAGGATCGCCGCAAAAAACACCGTTGAAATTATGATGGTCGTTTTAACGAATCTCATATTCGAATGTTTGTTGCGAACCCTGACGCACCAGATCAACCGTCAAACTCTTCTGGTCCTTGAGCTGGTTGAAGATCTCAAACCCCTTTCTCACGTCGAGTTCGATCCCGTTTATCCGCTGAAGAACGTCGCCCCGCTGCAATCCCAGCTTTGAAAAAAGCGAACCGCCCTTCACGGAGAGTATCTTCATACCCGATACCTTGCCGCCCTCGAAATTGGGCACGGCGCGTATCTCCGTATAAAGACGGTCAACATTTGAAAGAGCGTTCTCTATCTCCTTCTGGTCTATCGAGAACTTGCCTCCGCCCTCCGTTTTTACGAGAGGTGTTTCCTTCTTTTCGGTCGCAGCTGGCGCCGCGGAAGCCACCACTTCGCCCGTAGGCGGCGGACCGAAAATGTTCGGTCCCAGATCACCGCCCACTTCCGAGTACTCAAGGCGGCCGCCGTTCAGAAACTCGATACGATCGGGCGCGACACGCGTAAGTTTAGTGTTCGTCGCAAAACTCTCGATGTCACCCACAGCATATACGCCCGGCCCTCCCTTGCCTCCCGGCCCCACGACGGTTGCGGAGGATCTGTTGTCACGCCCGTCGCCGACGACCAGAACTCCGATCACTTTTATGTCAAGACTCGTTTTGACCGCTTCACCAGTCGCCACAACCTCTTCAGAACCTTCGCCCGCCGCCGCCTCTTCCGGCGCAAGCTCTGTTGAATCGAAGATATTGCGCTCCATTATTATCTTGTACTCGGAGATGTCGGGGCGCTTGACCTCTTCCGGCCCCCTCTCCACCGCTTTCAAGACGCCTATGGAACGCTTTATCTCAAGCGTCTTTCCAAGATAAACGCCGGTGATCTTCGCCAGAAAAAAAGAACAGAAGAGCACGGCGATGAGATCCACAAGCCATGAATACTGCTTGAAAATACTGCTCATTCATCGCACTCCCTTCAAGGGCCGCATTATACACTTTCAAAAGAGCTAGGGAAACAGAAAAGATTTCGCGGCGTTCGCTACTCTTCAGGCAGAAGGATGAAGAACTTCGCCCCCTTGCCGTATTCGCTCTCGGCCCAAATCAGACCCTTGTGCTGCTCCACATACTGTTTGGCCAGCGCCAGCCCCAAACCCGTCCCCCCATAGCTTCTTGTTATCGAGGAATCCACCTGCTGAAAGACATCAAAGACTATCTCAAGATGTTCCGGCCTGATACCCATGCCCGTATCTGCAACGCTTATCTCAAAGACACCCTTCTTCATGGAAAGGAACCTTTCCCTGATCTTTTCAGCTCGCGGCGAGCGCTCCGCTGACGGATAATAACGAACGTCGATCGCTATATTACCCCCGTCAGAAGTGAATTTTATGGCGTTAGATACGAGGTTTAATATCACCTGCTGTATCTTTTTCTCATCGCCGGTCAGGGGCGGCATGTCGGGAGCGACCGTGACTGCAAGGTCATGGCCCTTGCGTTTCAGCAATGACGAGATCATCCTGCAAATCCGCTCTATCATCTCCGCGACATCGAACATCCTGATCTCGAAACGCATCTTGCCGGAATCGATCTTGGCAAGGTCCAAAAGACTGTTGATGAGGTCCAAAAGATCGGCGCCGTTGTTCAAGACCTCCCTTACGCTCTCCTCCTGTTCGGCGGTCAGCTCGCCCATGACCCCCTCCATCATGAGTTCCGAAAAACCGATGATGGCCGTAAGCGGCGTACGAAGCTCGTGGCTCATTATTGCGAGAAACTCGGACTTAACGCGGTTCGCTTCTTTGAGCTGCTCGTTCGCCTTTTTGAGCTTCTCAATGAGCATTGCCGCCTCGATCAGGAGCGCCGCCTGATTGGCAAACGATTCAAGGGTCTGGACAAGGCGCTCCTCCACAAAGGGCTCGCGCGAGAATCCCGCGATCACCCCGAGGACGTCCTCCTCCGCTATGAGCGGTATTCCCACGATGCGTTTCACTCCCAGCATCTCCTGAATGTGCTTCGCCTGCTGCGGGCTGATGACCGATCCCATGCCTGCCGCCGCCTCCACGAGGTCGCGCCGGAAAACGATCTGATGCTTCATCAAGGACTGGAAGACGGGTATCTCAAGAAAGGCAAATGGCAGCTCAATTTTATACAGGGGGATTCCCAAGACCTCCTCGATGCGGGAAAGCATGGGATGCTGTCTGGGCGAGTGGATCCTGATCTTCTGCTCCTCGCGGTCGAATAAAAGCAGCATGACCGCCTCAAAACCGAGTCCTTCGAGGATCGCGGTCAGGACCTTATCGATAACCTCCTTTAAGGAGATTGCGCTCTTGATCGTGGATCCCATCTTGTGGAGAGCTGTCAACTCCTTGTTGCGCGCCTCAAGCATGCGCTCCCGCTTCTGCGAGAAGAAGCTTGCGATCTTCACCGCATAGATGGTGAGCATGAGGAACGACACCGCGAAGAAGAAGTGCGTGAACGGCGTATAGGCGGGGATGGGCATGCGGTCGCCATAGTTCAAGATCAGCGGCGGTATCACCCCCGACCAGCAAAGGAGCAGAAAGCCGCCGTAAAAGATCGCACAACAAACTGCGATCAGCGCCGCAAGATAATGGTTGTAAAAAATGCCTGCCGCAAAACAATAAAAGATGTAGATCGTGTAGTATGAGCTATATGGCCCGCCGGTCAGATAGATCACTGCGGAGATCGCGACCATGTCTGAAAGGAGCTCCAGAAGAAATGAAAAGAGCAGCCATTTGCTGCGCATCACGTTATAGTAAGCAATACCCGTTAAGAGAAAGGAAACGCACACGATCGCTGTAATGACCTTCGTCTGGGAAAGAACATCCTTTAAAAAATACAGGTAAAAGACCCAAAAACCTATGAAGATCGCCAGTCTCAACTTCGTCGTGAATATGTGCCGGTCTCGATATTCCGGCAGGGTCAAGTCCACGAGTTTTGCTAGGCGATCCATAGGGTTGCAAGGTATCACAACCGCCCACTGGCTGCAACCCCTTGACTTTACTATAGGGTTTAGGGCATAGGACGCAGAACTTGAGATAAATGAACTGGAGGTGTTCCAATGGCACGGGTCACTGTGGAAGACTGCTTGAACAACGTTGATAATCGTTTTGCGCTGGTCCATATCGCCGCGCAGCGAACCAAACAACTTTTCAAGGGATCGACTCCCCTCATAAATTGCAAGAACCGCGAAGTAGTTTGTTCCCTCCGCGAGATTGCGGATGGAAAGGTCAAGTCGAAGGTGGAGGCAGAGGAGGCGGCACCCAAAAGGACGCGCGGACGTAAAGGAGCGAGGAGTTAGAACGGGCCGGAGTGACGGAATGGCAGACGTAGCAGACTCAAAATCTGCCGAGCTTTACGGCTCGTGAGGGTTCGACTCCCTCCTCCGGCACAACAACCTGATCAGCCGGCATAGCTCAGCGGTAGAGCAGTCGATTCGTAATCGACAGGTCAACGGTTCAAATCCGTTTGCCGGCTCAAAAAAAAAAGCCCGCCATGATATGGCGGGGTTTTTGATCTTCTACAGAAGAATTAATACCTGTGCTCTTCGAACTTCTTGAGCCACAGCTTGCCCGTAGTGGCGTCCTTCTCGTAGATCGCCTTTACCTTGAGGCCGCTCTTCAGCGTCGGGTTGGTTTCCTTGAAGGAGATCTTCTCTTCCTTGTTGGTTTCCTTCACCTTCAGCGTGAAGTACTTGTTCGTGTTGTCCACGTTCGTGATCTCGCCAACGAGGATCATCTCGGGCGCGGTCGGGGTCGTGGTCGCTGCCTTTGCAGCTTCCGGGGCCTTCGTCGCTGTGGAGGTCGTCGTTGATTCGACCTTCTTCGCTTCGGCCTTCGCCGGGTTCGTGGTTGACGTCGTTGTGCCCTGCGCGAGAACGAGCGCCGGAATCGCGACGAACAACGCTACTAGCAACAACTTCTTCATACTTCTTCCTCCTCCCATCCCCATTAGCATGTGGGATGGACTGATAAAAATGACGTGCTGCCTGCGCACTATTGCGCAGGCAACCGTGCTGTCTACTTAATTACTGCCCTCCACCCTGTTCCGGAGCCGGAGCTGCCGGCGGCGGCGGCGGTGGCGGCGGCGGCGGTGTCGTCGGGGCAACCGCTCCCGGCTTCGCGCCCGGTGCTGCAGGACCTTCCGCCTTCTGACAACCGATCACCAATCCGCACAGCGCTACTGCTACTGCCAATCCGATTACCTTCTTCATCTGTTCCCCTCCTTCCCCCATTGACGGGGCAAAAGTTTAGTGTCCTGTTGAATTGGTTGCGGTATATACGTGCTATTTCTCATCTATGCAAGAAAATTCTAGGATCACGATCTTGTGAACTCAAGAAAGCGCTTCGGCGCGAGCAACGGGGCCTCCGCCTCTCCGCGGCAAGTATACCAGCACTTCGAACATGCCGGTGGCGTTACCATTTCCCTTTTAAAATCAGCATAATGGCAGATCCTCGGAAGTTCGGAGCAGGGCTGTATGAAGCCGTCTGGCGCAACGTGCAGCCACCGACTGCCTGCGCGGCATTGACGCACCGTGCCATTGCGGAAATATTTCGGGACGCGTTCTAGGTAGTAATCGGAGTTGCGGATGTTCCTAAGCAGGGGTTTCAATCGAAGGAGCTCCTTCACGATCTCGTCCAATTGCTTTAACCGTTTCTCTCTTATCATCTGCTGATCGTCGTCTATCTTCAGCGTGCAGTACGCGGAGTAGGATATCGAAACGCCCCACTCCTTCGCGCGGTACGCAAGCGGAAGTATCTGGTCGAGATTCGATTCCATGATA
>DYJF01000075.1 GCA_020723205.1 Bdellovibrio sp. | reverse complement strand
AGCGGCCCGGCAATTCACGCGTCCGCTCGAACTCGCGATGTTCGAGGGCATATCGGCGTTCCTTGAGAACCGCGAACCTTCTTTCGGCAATATCGCGAACTTCAGCGCGAACTACATCGCGCCGGAATTTGCCGCCTATATGGAAGAGATCACGGAGGGAACGCCCTCTTCGGCGGGCGGCGGATGGGCAGCGTATTGGAGCGATCTGCTCTACGATTGCAACATAGATCTTTTCGTACGAACCGGTACTCTGACCGATCAAGAGGGCGATGCGGCAGGTTGCGTGTTCTATTGATCTTAGATGCCGGTTGAAAATATTTTGTTCTGATATGACCGCTCGGGGGAGAAAAGGTTTCCCGGCGGTCTTTTTATTTGGAGGGCGATATGTACGTGCAAGCCACGCTGCCGATGAGAGCGATGCCGGTCGGTATGTTCATGCCGGCGATGGCGTCCGCTGCGACGATGATCGCAAGGCCCGTCCATCGAGGCAATCTTTCTCCGGCGGCAGGACATCTCATCTGGACCGCGGAACATTTCCGCGCGCCGGCGCTTTTTGCGGCGTCTGCCGGCCGGTTGCCTTCCGGCGGCGATCCGGCAGGGGGCGTCCCTCCCGCGGGCAGCGGCGGAACAGACGGCAAGGGCGGCCCGAAGAAGGGCTCCGACGTCAATAAACGTTTGACTGCGCTCAAGGTCTGCCTGCAAAAGCACATCGGATACAAGGATCTCATCCGTGCGGTCGTGGAGGACATCGAAGGGCTTCAAAGCAAGGCCGACCGTTTGAAATATCTTGAAGGAGCAGGCGTCATGCTGGATGGCATGAATATCGCCGACCACAACATGGACCCTGACGAACTATTGGCGGCCGTGCACCACATTGTCCGTCTCGCCGACGAATTGACCCATCACATCACTCCGGGCGGGAAAGCGGAACATCACGGCGTCGACGAAGCGAGTGTCCTAAGACCGTTTTTCCGCCTTGCCGACCGGCTTGAGATGGAGCTCTTGAGAAGAGAGCAGCTGACACGAGACGATTCCAGACTGATCGCCGGGATACACTTGATATACGCTCAAAAGGGCGGATATGTGCGCACCTTAAACGGCGAGGAAAGGAAAGACGAAGCGGTGGCCGCCTTAGTCATGAACGCCTTCGATATCTTCAACAGGTACAATGTCTTAGGACTTCAAGGCGAAGCGCACAAGACGCTGGAATTTCTGGAAGCGGCTTCAAGACATCACCGGCTTCCGATGGACCCGCTGGTCTGGGCGCGCGAAACGGTGACGGAGGCGATCGAAGCCCACATCCGGATGTACGATCCGATCAACAAAGGAGACGATGACATGGTGAGCATGATGGCGAACATCACGACTTCGATGTGGGACGAGTTCGCGCTCGGCATGTACACGTTTTCACCCTCGGTTTTCAGGCAGTTGACGGACGGCTTCGTAAGACATTTGGTGGGCCGGCAAGCCGACAAGTACGCCCGGAGGGCGGCCGACGCGCATCTTGTGGCGGTGCGTTTGGGGCTTCTTCATTGATATAGAAAGATAGAAATGTACGCTCTTCCTGTAACAGCAAGACCTGTTCCTGTCGCTCTGTTGACGACCGCCGCCATGCCGGTTCGCGTCGCTGCGTCCTCCTTTATCATGAACGGTGCCTCCCGTCCTATCTTTCCCGCCGCGCGCTTTCACGCGCCAATGCTCTTTTCGTGGCAGGGCCGTTCTACGACCGGAGAGGTTCCTCCTGCGGGAAGCGAAGGCGGCGCGGGCGACGGAGACGGAAACGGCGGCGGCGGGCGTAGGATCGACCGCCCCATCAGTGCAATAGAGGTCTTAAGAGCGGACGTTAGGCGCATCAAAGACGTTTCTCTGATCATCGAGAGGGTGGAGCAGGATATCGAGGCGGAAGGGAAGGAAGGCGTCGCGAGTCAGTTGAACTACATAAGGGACGCCAGTTTCCTTCTGGAAGGAAAAGGGTCGAGTCTGGGGCCACAGGTCGTCATTGCGATCGCGCATCGCATATCACAGATATTGGACCGGCTCACGCGATACATAACGCCCGCAGGGTTCGCAGAGAGCGTTCCCTCCGACGTCGCGAACGCGGCAAAACCGCTGTTCAGGATTGCGGTGGACTTTGAAAAGAAACTGCTCGAGAGAAACATGCTGACGCCCGAGCTCAAGAGGAAGATTGCGGACATTCACTCCGTTTTCGGAAGAAAAGGTCAGTACTATTACGCGCTGCAGGATGAAAGCGAGGCGGAGAGTTTGTTAGGCGCCTCCCTGGCCTTGCTTATCCTGTTTGACACAGTCAAAAGATACGAAATATTGAAAACAAGGGCCGATGCCGCGGAGGCGATCGCTTTCATGGAGGAGTTGGGAAGGGTCCGAGGCATCGAAGGCGACCTGCGCGCGTGGGCCTTCTCGCAAATAGCCGGAATGCAGCACAGGAGCATATCCGCCATGGGGCCCTTCAGGGAGGAAGCGGATATCATCGAATCGATAGCGGGCATCCTTTCGACCGGCTGGAACGACATGACGAGAGGCATCTATCTCTTTTCGCCGCACATCTACGCGCAGGCAGCCACCGAGCTCTCCACGAGCGGATTTCCGGAACTCTCGGCCCACTATCTCACAAGGGCCTCTTATGAAGAGGGACTCGCGCGGCGCCTGGACCTCTACGAAGATAAACCCGTTCTTTAGAACCGCCTATTTTCTGACTATCAGCGAACATCCGCTGCCTTCGCTGGGGAAAGCGCCTGCTCCCGTCAAGAGAACGGTCTGCGGGCTGTTGACGGCGTTGCTCTGGATGGTGAGCGTCGCGCTGAAACTTCCCGTTTGATGGGGCGCTAAAGTGAGATCGATCGTGCACGAACTTCCGACGGGGACGTCGATCCCCCTGCAGTGGTCCACCTCGCTGAAATTCGCCAGATCGTCTCCCGTGATGGCGCTCGAAAGGTCGGAGAGCACCGACGGCCCGTTGTTCGTGACGGTCAAAGTGTGTGCGGCGGATGAGCCGTCCAAGGGCACGGTGCCGAAATCAATGCTCGTCGCGGATATGCTCATATCCGGAGACGCCGCTTCTATGCCCGTTCCGGAAAGGGTGATGGTCTGCGGGGAATCGGTGGCGTTGTCTGTTATCGTTACCGTTCCGGTCAGCGGCCCGGCCGCCGTCGGCGCGAACTTGATTTCAAGGTTGCACGTGGATGTCGGCACCATGACCGCACCGCATACGTTGGTCTGCGTGAAATCTCCGCTTGCCGCGATGCTTGTTATCGTGAGATCGACCGTCCCGTCGCTCGTGAGCGTAACTGGTTCGGCATCGCTTAGTGTCCCCACGGTCTGCGCCCCGAAATCGACCTCCGTCTTTGATAAGCTCACGTCGGCGCTTCCGGGGGCTATA
Organism: Bdellovibrio sp.; assembly: GCA_020723205.1. Lineage (GTDB taxonomy): Bacteria > UBA10199 > UBA10199 > 2-02-FULL-44-16 > DYJF01 > DYJF01. The sequence goes on along the minus strand of DYJF01000075.1, from coordinate 3,353 downwards.
CCCGTGCCGGTGAGGGCTACGGTCTGCGGCGAATCGGAGGCGTCGTCGGTGATCGTTACCGTTCCGCTCGCATCTCCCACTACGGTCGGGGAGAATACGACGCTCAAGTCACACTCGGCGCCCACGTCAACTGCGGCTCCGCAAGCGTCGGTCACGGCGAACTCCCCGTCGGCCTCGATGGACGTGACGTTTAGTGTGTCGGTTCCGGTGTTCCTAAGCACCACCGTATAGGGCGCGCTGGGGCTGCCTATGGTCCTGTCCCCGAAGGCGACTGCGGTCTGCGAAAGCGTGACGGCCGGCATGACGCCGTTGCCCTCCAGCGTCGAAGTATCGATGACCTCGCGGCTGAAATTTATGACGAAGACGGTGGACTTGAAGTAGCCGGTCGAAAGCGGGGCAAACGCGACGTCGAACGTGCAGCTCTGGCCGTCAGACAGGACCGCGCCCGTGCAGTTGTCGCTCGTGAGGTCGAAATCGTTGGAGTTTGCGAGCCGGACGCTGAAGACGACGAGCGGCAGGTAAGAAGGCGTCTTCGTGAGCGTGAACGTCTGCGCCGTAGAGATCGCCTGCGGTCTGGTGTCGGGAAATACGGCCTCTTCGGGCGTCAGTATGCCGGTCGGTATGACCTGCGCCGGCGCCTCGAACGCGATGAGGACGGCCGCGAGCGAAGCTATCAGTGCCAGTTTTCTTTTCATGCTTCCCCCTTTTTCCGGTTCTCTATCACAAAAGATACGTACTTTGCACTAAATTCTATGCGGTCTCGCTGTGAGTTATTATCCTCTGGCTGACGAACGTGTAATAAAGGAGGTGCTTCATCCTGTGGTTGAAAAGGAGAAAGCCGGCGACGAGCGATATGAGGCAGGCGCCGAAGTAGCCGTAGCCGAAGTAGCTGATACCTCCCCCCACCGACCATAAGCTGAAGACAGTGTTCGAGACGGCGAAGAGCGCGGCCATGAATAGCGCGTCGGCGCGGTAATCGAAATAGAGCATCATGATGAGAAGGGTCTGTAAAAGGGACTGAAGGAACGTCGCCACGATAGCTATCTGCAGAACGCCAAGGTTCATGGCCGACATGCCCAGCATGCCGTAGAGCTTCGGCGCGAAGAAAAGGCCTATGACCGAGATCGTGCCCTGCATGACGATCATGCGCCCCATGCTCAATTTCAGCGCGTCGACGATATTCCGCTGGCGTTCCACCAGCGAGGAGTATGGGTGCTTGTTGAGTATGGAGAGAAAATATTTTTTGTAATGGACGTAGAAGCTCGTTTCCACGCGTATGGTGAACATCGCGAGCGACGGCACGACGAGAAGGTACGCTACGAATAGGGGCACGTCGTAGACCGTGGAGGCGTAGAGGAAGCCGTGGATCTTTTCTCCGGTTTCGGGAGAGAACCAGAAGACGAACTTGTCCGTCCAGATGCCGAAATTGTAAAGGGTTGCGATGAACGCCAGAGCCGTGTACTTCTTAAAATACTCCAAAAAATAGAACTCGACCTTTTTGCGGTACTCGAACTCTGTGAATATCTGAACGACGAGAAGAATGAGGAGCAACAGCTGCCCCGCCGTGAATCCCGTCAGGAGTCCCAAAAGCCCGAAATGTCTTCCAAGGAAGAAACCGGCCGCCACGCTCGCCAAAGAACCTATGAAGAACGATCTTACGATCCACAGAAATTCCTTTGCGGCGGAGAGGACGATCATGGCGATCCAGATCACGCTTATGGTCAAAAACAGGACGGCGGCGGTCAATTCGACAGTAAGCGGCAGGTCGAGATAGAGCGCCGCTGTGTATCCGATAACGGCGTGAAACAAAAGAGAGAGTATGGTAATTCCGGCGAAAGCAGGCACGAGCGCCTGAAAATCGTTTAAGAATATCCGGTCGGAAAGATATCGCGTTATGATCATCTGGGCGGAAGACGATGTTATCAGCGAGAAGCCGTATATGTAAACGACCAGGGTCCTGAAGATCATGAGCTCGTCGGAGGGCAGTTGCCCGGGCATGATGATCGTCAGGAGCGCTATCGTGAATATCGTGCAAAGGAGCGGCCCGGCGGAGACGATCGCCGAATATGCGTAGCCCTCGAGAAGGTTCACATACGAATCCTTCGAGAGGATCTTTTCAAGCTTGAAACCTATGCCCGCCATGTTTTTCCGATCAAATGTACTGCTCGTACAGGTTCTTGTACGCGTTGATCATGTCCTTTTCGCCATAATGTTCCTCTACGCGCTTGACACACGCCTCGGACATCTTGTCGTAGAGCGCGTCGTCGGTCAAAAGCCGTATCGCCGCCTCCGCGATCTTCTCCGGCGAGTGGAACGGACAAACGATCCCCGACGGGCCCATCGCCTTGTCCTTTTCGTCATTTCCCTCGAGGAGCTCGCGGCAGGAGCCGACGTCGGTCGCGACCGCCGGGATCCCGCAGGCCGCCGCCTCGAGTATCACCAGCGGCTGCGCCTCGCTGATGCTCGTGAGAAGCACGACGTCTATCAGCGGAAAATAGTTCTTCACGTCGACGCGGCCCGTGAACACCATCTCTTTCTCTAAGCCCATCATCTTTATGAGCGTGCTGCAATCCTGATAATACTGCGATTCCTCCTCCTGCGGCCCTATTATGAGTATCTGGACGTCCGGGAGTTTCTGCACGACTATCTTGCAGGCCTTTATCAGCGTCTTGACGTCCTTGATCGGAACGATCCTTCCGATGAACGCCAGCGTTCTTCTTTTTTCCTTCTTCTGTCGGGCCTTGTGGACCTCGCGATATCCCTCCACTTCGACGCCGTTCGGGATGATTAACGTCTTCGAAGGATCGGCGCCGTCCTGAAGCTGCAGCCGGCGGTTCCCCTCGTAGAGCGTCGTTATCGTGTCCGCGTAGGCGTAGGCCAGCTTGCTCATAGCGCTGAAGTAACGTATCCACCAGTCCTTGAAGTAGCCCAGTTCTTCAGTCGCTTTTATGAACTCGGTCTCCCTTTCGTAGATCCAGCTCGCCTGCGCGATCTCTATCCTGCGCTCTTTAGTGTATATGCCGTGCTCCGTAACGATCATGTTGCTGTTGAACTTTATCTTGGCGAGCGCGCACAGGACGCCGGCGTAGCCGGTGGATATCGTGTGATAAAGGGGCGCCGGCGGAAGATTGGCCTTGAGTATCTGCATGACGGGCAGGAACGTGAAACGGTAGTTCCAAAAATAGTCGAGAAAACTGATGGTCGTGTCGCCCTTTTCGTAAAGCGACAGGACCGCGTTCCAGAAATCGCGCGAGCTGAAGGCGTGGACGAGATCGAGCTTCTCGCGCTCGCGCAGGAGATCGATCAGGAACGCCTCGATTTTTTCCTTGGAGACCTCTTCTATGCCTCGGTAG
>DYJF01000074.1 GCA_020723205.1 Bdellovibrio sp. | reverse complement strand
TGTAGGCGAATATCAGGACGCCACCAAGAACGTGAAGAAGGGCGACATATTGCGGCTGCTCGTCAAGCGCGGACATGCGAGCATATACGTGGCATTCCGGGCATAGGCGGATTTTTTGTCTTAAGTGATGACAAAATGCCTTCGACGCTTACGGCGGCTCGCCTCATACGCCGTCTCGCCGCCTGCCCCTCGGAACGCCGCGTGATCGTAGGGCTACTGAAAGCGACGTTCCTCGAGGCCGCGCGAAAGACATTTTGTCATCATCTCCACAGTGATCCGCCCATGCCGCTTCACCAGTTCTAACGAAAGATCCATAAGGAAGCAGCGATAAAATGTGTAAATTGTTTATCGTTGACCATTCGGCCGGTTTTCCTTAAAGAAATGGTGCCATGGATCACCTCGCCGCTTCGCTTCTGGAACTCGTCCGCAAGACATCCGCCGAACTGCCGGAAGACGTCATACGTCTGGTCGAATCGCAGCGACGCCTCGAGGCGCCGGGCTCGCAGGCGCGCTACGCCATGGACATAATTGCGAAGAACATCTCCCTCGCGAAGGAAAAGAGCCAGCCGCTCTGTCAGGACACCGGCTCTATACTGTTCTTTGTCCGCGCGCCGCTGGGCTTCGATCAGCGCGCCTTCGTCGAACAGGCGCGCGACGTCGTCGCGGAGGCGACCGCGAAGGGGTATCTGCGCCAGAACTCGGTGGACCCGATAACGGGGAAGAACACGGGAAACAATCTCGGGCCGGGCTCTCCCTCTTTCCATTTCGAACAGCACGACGTCTACGATAAGAACGAGGTGGACGTGCGGCTTAGACTCAAAGGCGGCGGCTGCGAGAACGTCGGGGCGCAGTATTCGCTTCCCAACCGCGCGCTGGAGGCGGACCGCAACCTCGAAGGGGCCAAACGCTGCATCTTGGACGCCGTCCTGCAGGCACAGGGCAAGGGATGCGCGCCTGGAATACTTGGCGTATGCATAGGGGGCGACCGCGCGACCGGTTATCTTAATTCGAAAGAACAGTTTCTACGCACATTGGACGATACAAATCCCGATCCGGCACTTGCGAAGCTCGAGGCAGACGTCGTGCGGATATCGAACGAGCTGGGCATAGGTCCCATGGGGTTCGGGGGGAAGACGACGCTCATCGGCTGCAAGATCGGCGTCTTGAACCGCCTGCCCGCGTCCTATTTCGTCTCCGTATCTTACATGTGCTGGGCCTATCGCAGGCAGGGGATCATGATGGACAGCGAAGGGCGGATAACGAAATGGCTGTATTGAAAGGTCAGGGTTGAGGTCAAAGTGACGATCAAACTTGAAACGCCATTTACCGAAGAAAAGATCCGCCGGTTGAAGGTCGGCGACATGGTGGAGATCACCGGAAAGCTCTTCACCGGCCGCGACGCCATGCATAAGTATGTCTATGACGGCGGCAAACTCCCCGTCTCGCTCGAGAACCAGATCGTCTACCACTGCGGGCCCGTCGTCATCGAGGAGAACGGAAAGTGGGTCGTCAAGGCCGCGGGCCCCACGACTTCGTTCCGCGAGGAGCCCTATCAGTGGAAGCTCATACAGGATCTGAAGCTCAAAGGCGTCATAGGCAAGGGGGGAATGGGAAAGAAGACGCTGGAGGCATGCAAGGCGTTCGGCTGCTGTTATTTCCACGCCGTCGGCGGCGCCGCGCAGGTGCTGGCAGAAAAGATCGTCAAGGTGAACGGCGTGTATATGATGGAAGAGTTCGGTTCCCCCGAAGCTATCTGGGAGTTCGAAGTGAAGGATTTTCCCGTCGTCGTCACCATGGACAGCCACGGCAAAAGCTTACACGAAGACATCCTCAACTTATCGACTACAGCCCTGAAAAAACTTTTATAACCCCTCGCTTACGTCGGCTCGCCGATTTTGTCGCTTCGCCAGCTTCCTTACGGCCAACTCTTCTCAGGTCCTTCTGGAACCACATTATCTGGTCAACCATTTACCAGGCCAGGATCCTTCGAAGAGTTGCCCTACGTCAGCTGGCGGTACATCAATATCTGTCTTCTTTGCACCTGAAACAGAACATTGATACACCTCTGGATCACCGCAGGCAAGAACAGGTGTGCAGACCATAGGCGGCGTACATGATGAAGCCGGCAATCATTTATAAGAACCGCTAGGCCTGCACATCTTTCGAGACAAGTTGCTGGTCCCGAGAGCCGGCCGTTATCTGAAAGAGTAGGCAGTAAGGAAGCCCGCAAAGCTTGGTCTTGATAAATGTCCGACAGTGCCCCATATTACCCATACATATAAAGAGGAGGCCTATGCGTTTCGACAGACTGACACTCAAGGCGCAGGAGGCGGTGCAGGAGGCCCAGTCCATCGCCGGAAAACTCAATCAGCAGGAGATAACGCCGGAGCATCTCCTGTCGGCGCTCATAAAGCAGGAGGGCGGCGTTGCTCCGTCGATCTTAAAAAAGATCGGGGCCAATCTCTCCAAGATGGAGTCCGATCTGCAGGGTGCCCTTAAATCACTGCCGCAGGTCACCGGCGCCGCGATGGGACAAATATATGTTTCAAGCGAGTTGAACCGCGTATTCGACGTCGCGTTCAAGGAGGCGGAGGGCTTAAAGGACGAGTTCGTCTCCACGGAGCATTTGCTCATTGCGATAGCCGACAACAAGAAAACGAAGGCGGGGGAGATGCTGCGCGGGGAGGGCGCTTCCAAGGCGGTCATCCTGAAGATACTCAAGGACATCCGCGGCACGCAGCGAGTGACCGATCAGGACCCCGAGGGAAAATATCAGGCGCTCAAGAAATATGCGCGCGATCTTACCGAGCTCGCGAGAAAGGGGACGCTCGATCCGGTCATCGGGCGCGACGACGAGATACGCCGCGTGATACACGTCCTTTCGCGCCGCACGAAGAACAATCCGGTGCTCATAGGCGATCCCGGCGTGGGAAAGACGGCGATCGTAGAGGGACTGGCGCAACGCATAATCAGGCGTGACGTGCCCGATTCGCTCAAGGACAAGCAGCTCATGTCGCTCGATCTCGCCTCACTCGTTGCCGGGGCAAAGTATCGCGGCGAATTCGAGGATCGCCTGAAGGCGGTGTTAAAGGAAATAGGCGAATCCGCGGGGCAGGTCATACTTTTCATAGACGAGCTCCATACATTGGTCGGTGCGGGTGGTGCCGAAGGCGCGATAGATGCGTCCAACATGCTCAAGCCCGCGCTGGCGCGCGGGGAGCTTCGATGCATAGGCGCCACTACGCTCAACGAATATCGCAAATATATCGAAAAGGACGCGGCGCTGGAGCGCCGTTTCCAGCAGGTGTATGTGGGACAGCCCTCCGTCGAGGACACTATAGCGATACTTCGCGGACTTAAAGAACGCTACGAGATACATCACGGCGTTCGTATTCAGGATTCGGCCATAATCGCGGCGGCGACGCTTTCCAACCGCTACATCACGGACCGCTTCCTCCCCGACAAGGCGATAGACCTGATAGACGAGGCGGCTTCGAAACTGCGCATCGAGATAGATTCGATGCCCGTGGAGATAGACGAGATAGAGCGCAGCATAATGCAGAGGCAGATCGAAGGCGCCGCGCTCAAGAAGGAGAGCGATGCCGCGAGCAAAGAACGTCTTGCGAAACTGGAAAGGGAGACCGCGGACCTTCAGGAACAGTCGCGCGGCTTAAAGGTTCACTGGATGAAGGAAAAGGACTGCATCAAGTCGATCAAACAGACAAGAGAGAACATCGAACGGGCCAAGCTCGATCAGGAAAAGGCGGAGCGCGAGGGCAACTTGAGCGCGGCTGCGGAGCTTAAATACGGTACCCTCTTGAACCTGCAAAAGAAGCTTGAGGACGGGCAGAACAAGCTGACCGACCTGCAGAGGGATAAAAAGATGCTCACGGAGGACGTGACCGCGGACGACGTCGCGGAGGTCGTGTCGAAATGGACCGGCATCCCCGTCTCCAAAATGATGGAAGGGGACGTCGACAAGCTCATCCACATGGAGGACCGGCTGCGGCTGCGCGTCGTGGGACAGGAGGAGGCGCTGGAGAAGATATCGAACGCGGTGAGAAGGGCGCGGGCGGGGCTGCACGATCCCAGCCGTCCGATCGGTTCGTTCATCTTCATGGGGCCTACCGGCTGCGGAAAGACGGAGACGGCCCGCGCGCTGGCGGAGTTCCTCTTCGACGACGAGAAGGCGATGGTCAGGATAGACATGAGCGAGTTCATGGAAAAACACAGCGTGTCGCGGCTCATCGGCGCGCCTCCGGGATACGTGGGCTACGAGGAGGGCGGCTACCTCACAGAGGCCGTGCGCAGAAGGCCCTACGCGGTCATTCTCTTCGACGAGATCGAGAAGGCGCATCCGGACGTTTTCAACGTCCTTCTGCAGATACTCGACGACGGACGGCTGACCGACGGGCAGGGGAGGACGGTCAATTTCACGAACACGGTCATCATCATGACCTCCAACATCGGAAGCCAGTACTTGAGCGATGTGGCGGACTCGTCCGCCAAAGGTTTGGTGGCGGAGGACGAAGAGAAGATCACCGAGCGCGTGCTTGCCGCGATGAAGCAGCACTTCAAACCGGAGTTCGTCAACCGCATAGACGACATCGTGATATTCCATTCGCTCAAGGAGAACGAGATACTCTCGATCGTCGATATACAGATGAAGCGCATCCAAAAGCTTTTGGCGGAGCGAAAGCTCGCGCTCACGCTGACCGACGGCGCGAAGAAGTTCATTGCGAAGCACGGCTTTGACCCGCAGTACGGCGCCCGGCCGCTCAAGCGCGCGATACAAAAATACATTCAGGACCCCCTTTCGAGCGCCTTGCTCACGGCGAAATATCCGGAGGGAACGAAACTTGAGGGCGACGTGAAGGGGGACCAGATCGTCTTCAAAAAAGAATAGGAGCGTGAAGGATGCGTATCGCATGGATCGCGGCGATCGCTCTGGCCGCATGCGCGCTCGTCTACAGCGCTTGGACGAGCAGCTTCGACCACGATGAGGTGGAGCATCTCCATGCCGCGTGGCTCGTGGGGCAGTGGGAGACGCCGTTCGTCGATTTTCTGGAGCAGCATCATCCTGCCATATGGTACTCGTTCGCCCCTCTCACGAAGGCGATCGAAACGCCCAAGAACCTCATCTTCGCCGCCCGCCTCTTCGATCTGATGCTCATCGTCTTGTTCCTCTGCGTCTTCATGCTTCTGGCGAAGAACATATATCCCGAAAGCGACGCGAAATGGGGCGCCCTCCTCCTTCTCTCCTCCTTCACCTTCGCGAGGGAGTCCATGGAGTTTCGCCCCGATCCGCTCATGAACCTTCTCTCGTTCATAGGGATATATTGCTGGGCGGTCTTCTTGAGATCGGGGCGCTTGCGTCAGGCGCTTTTTGCCGGCCTTGTCTTCGGCCTCGCTGTGGCGGTGCTTCAGAAGGCGGCGGTGGTCCTAGCACTCACGTTGCTTGCCTCCGTGTGTTTCGTCATCATCGGGTATTTTGCGAAGGAGCGGGAGAGGGCGTTGTCGGTGCTTAAGGGAACGCTGCTCGCGGTCGTCGCCGCCGCCGGCGTGCTTGCCCTCTATTTTTCGATGTTCGCGGGACACTGGGACGAGTTCTTCTTCTGGAACTACACGTTCAATAAATATTTCTATTTGTATGCGGACGTGACCGAGCACTTTTCCGTATGGTCCACGCTCTTGAGGAGCTTTGAACAGAACGCCCTGATATGGATGACAGGGGTCGCCGGCTTCGTTATCGCCGCGCGCGGGCTGTGGCGCGAGCGAAAAGGGGAGAGGGGCGCATTCGAGCTTAAGTTCCTCGTCCTGTTTCTGGCCGCGGGCTACGGCGCGTTCCTGCTTCGGAGCCGCTTTCCATTCTCGCAATATCTCATCGTGCTGATGCCTCTCTTGGCCCTTTTTTTCTTCGAGCTCGACGGACGCGCGGGGAAGAGATCGAAGCTGGTGCTTCGGATAGCGATACTCGCGATGTGCGTGGAGATGACCGCCGTCTCGGCGCTCTACAAGGGTAACGCCGGCCAGGTCCAGGTGCAGCAGATGTTGCTCAACACCACCGGCTCGAAGGACAGGATATTTGCGCCGCCCCCTTATCATCCGGTCTTCAGGAGGGACGGCGCGTATTTCTGGTACAATGCCTCGATGATAGCGGACGTCGCGGAAAAGATAGATGCGCCCGAGGCGAAGAGGGCGCTTGAACTGGAACGCGCCGCATGGGAGCGAACGCCCCCGGCCGTCGTTTATATCGATGAGGGGGAAAAGGGACAGTATCCGTTCCGCTGGGAGGAGATGAAAAAAGACTACAGCGTCACGCCCGTGCAGGGTCTGTTCGTCCGGTGAGCCGGTCCTCGCTTCCGGAAGAGAAGAGTTTCGATCTGACGATACCCCACCTGTTCAAACGGAAAGCTAGTCCCGTCCAAAGCACGCCCAGACCGTATTTAACGCTCCTGCTGAAATTGATGGAGGAGGCCTCGGGAAAATATTTCGTGGGGCAGGTGATCTCGCCTATGTCGAAGCCGAAGTGGATCGCCTGCGCAAGCATCTGGTTGTCGAACACGAAATCGTCCGAGTTGGCGTTTAGGGGCAGCGTCTCGAGAACCCCCCTCGAGAATGCGCGGTAGCCGGTGTGGTACTCGGCGAGCTTATAGCCCACCAAGATGTTCTCGACGAACGTGAGAAAGCGGTTCGAGACGTACTTGTAGAACGGCATCCCCGACTTCCTTGCCGTGCCGCCCAGAATGCGGGACCCCAGAACCACATCGTACTCCTCTGAAACCACCATT
>DYJF01000073.1:4067-6857 GCA_020723205.1 Bdellovibrio sp. | reverse complement strand
TCCCCAGTCATCAGGCGCACCACTGCCGATCACCATAAGTGAGGTTGTAGTACTAAAGACCTTGTCGATTGGTATCCTGAAAATCCTTTTGAAAAAGATTTATATTGGAAATAACTATGGCGAATTCTAAGCAAACCGAGATCGGCCCCGTGCCGGAGCATTGGGAAGTAGTCCGGCTTGGGGATGTCGGAATTGAATTCCTTAGCGGCGGAACGCCATCGACAAAGATCCCTGAGTACTGGGGCGGTAACATTCATTGGACAACAAGCGCTCACGTCAACGGTCTCTATTTGACAAGAGGAGCAAAAGGGATAACCCGTGAGGGCTTGGAAAATAGTTCTTCCAAAGTAGTGCCGAATGGCAATCTGCTCATCGGGACACGGGTGGGTGTTGGGAAAGTGGCTATCAACTTGATAGATGTAGCCATTAGCCAAGACTTAACGGGAATCATTGTTGACAAAGGGAAGGTGTATTTAGAGTTTCTCGCTTATGCCCTTATGACAGACCATGCTCAAGATTCGTTTCATTCATGCACACGGGGAACTACTATCAAGGGAATACCCAGAGACGACTTGATACAAATCCACATTCCCCTCCCCCCCTTCCCGAGCAGCGGGCGATTGCACAGGTGCTTTCCGCGATCCAGCGGGCGGTGGAGGCGCAGGACAAAATCATCGCGGCGGCGCGGGAACTGAAAAAGTCCCTCATGCGCCACCTCTTCACCTATGGCCCCGTGCCCCTCGACCAGGCCGATCAGGTGCTGCTAAAGGAGACAGAGATTGGGCCTGTGCCGGAGCATTGGGAGGTGGTGAGGATGGGGGAGGTAACGCGGTTCACCCGAAAGCCGAGAGGTTTGCAACTCGCTGATGGCGAGATTCCGTTTATTCCAATGGAATTGATTCCAAATGGTAGCATAAATATCAACAGTTACGTTCTTAAGCGCGTACATGAGATTAGCAGCGGCATTTACTGCGAGAAGGATGACCTCTTGCTTCCAAAGATTACACCCTCGTTTGAGAACGGCAAGCAGGGAATCGTTTCGGGTATTCCGACATCCTTTGCTTTTGCTACCACAGAAGTGTATCCACTGCGTGCGCAGCAAGGTAGGCTGGAGCAGTTATATCTTTTCTACTTCTTTCTGTTGCCTCACGTCAGGCAAGAGATTGCAGGCAAGATGGAAGGTACAACAGGAAGGCAAAGAATTCCTAAAGCAGTCATCGAAAACTACCTTATGGCCCTGCCCCTTCTCCCCGAACAGCGCGAAATCGCGCGCATCCTCTCGGCGGTGGACAGGAAGATCGAAGCAGATGGGAAGCGCAAGGCGGCACTGCAGGCGTTGTTCAAGACCATGCTGCACCGCCTGATGACGGGGCAGGTGCGGGTGGCGCATCTCTCCTGAGCGAAGAGAAGGATCGGAACGATGACGCTTTCCCAACAAGTGAACACAGCAACATGGCACTGGCTCATAACACAACCTGAAGGGCAGTTCTTCGAACGCAAAAGTTGTTATGACCGTGCGGCTGACCGGCCGAAACGCCGCGAAGCCCGCAATGCCGATGGCGGCACCGTTGCCGTCGGCCTGGAAGACGACGGCACACCAACTGGTGTGGATTATCCTCTCGACCGTCTGCGAGTCATCCGGGAGGCACCTGCGACCCTGGTTCGTCCTCCTCTCAAAGCGCGGGTTCAGGAAGTGACACTGGACGACCAGAAGATCCTCGTATTCGAGGTGGATTGGAGCCCTGAGGTGCACCAGTTGATGGATGGGCGCTATCTGCTGCGGCTGGGAGAGAGCAATTTTCCTTTCCCAGCGGAGCAGATCGAGGCGCTTAAGGCGGGTAAACGACGCCGACTGGCTGAGATCCGTCCACTGCCCGAAGCCTCGATTCAGGATCTGGATCCGACTCTGTTGGCAGAACTGCGTGGCAAGGTGAGGCTCTCCCTCGGGGACGAAGAACTCCTCTTGCAATATCGTCTGGCAGAATCACGCAACGGGCAGCTTGTTCCAACTCTGGCGGCGCTGCTCCTGTTCGGCAAAGACCCTGGCTGCTGGCATCCCCGCTGCGGCGTGGATTTCGTCAAGTTTGAAGGCACCGAGCGGCGAGTTGGCGCTGAGTTGAACGTCGTGAAGCGTGAGAGATTAGAAGCTCCTCTGGTTCGACTGATTGAAAAGACCTTTCAGGTCGTCCAGCCCCATATCCGGGAACAGCAGCGTCTGGTAGACCTTTTCTTTGAAGAGCGCTTTGAGTATCCAACCTTTGCCTGGCAGGAGGCGATCGTCAATGCCATCGCCCACCGCGATTATGGCCTGGAGGGGGTGGGGATTGAGGTCTGGATGTTCGACGATCGCCTTGAGGTGCGAAGCCCTGGAGAACTGGTAGAACCCGTGACGCTGGAGCGGCTACGGCAACGCGAGCATATTCATGCCTCCCGTAATCCACGGATTGTCCGGGTGCTTACCGACTTGGGCTATATGCGCGAACTGGGTGAAGGGATCCCGCGGATGTTTGAAGTGATGGAACGGGAAGGGCTGCGCCCTCCAGAGTTTCGCCTGGAAGGAGGCGCGCTCTTTACAGTGGTATTGCGCAACGCACGCATCTATAACTCCGAAACTCTCAAGTGGCTTGGCCAATTTGAGGGGATGGGACTCAATAGCAGGCAGAAACGCTTGTTAGCCTACGCCAGAGCCCACGGCGGCACCTTCGCCAGTCGGGCGTACCAGAGACTGGTGGGCGCAGACATTTACACCGCATCAATAGACATCAAGGATCTGATGCGCAAGGGCATTGC
>DYJF01000073.1:0-4057 GCA_020723205.1 Bdellovibrio sp. | reverse complement strand
TATCAAATTGTTTCACCTGGCGAGCGCGCAGTTACAGTGCATGCTTTGCCCGCTGATCTCCAGCAGATGTGGGAAACGCTTGAAACCCGGCTCTCTTCACAAGGGTTCCTCCAAAACCAAGATGTTCGGCAAAGTCTGGGACTTTCTCGGAAGCAAGCGGGGGACCTGTTTAAGCGGCTCGTAACTCATGGGCTCCTCGAACTGGAAGGCAGAGGACGGGGAGCTCGCTACGTACCGAAGAAATGAGCCTGCTTCCTGTACAAATGAACCTGTCTCATTACGATTGGTTCATTTTGAGAGTGGCTCATTTGCTGCCAATGTAACGGCGATCGAACAACTCCCTAACCAGGAGTGCATCCCGCTTGTTAGGTGGTGGACAGGAATCGTTGACCCAGTAGGGAAGCGCAAGGCAGCGTTGCAAGTATTGTTCAAGACGACGCTGCACCTGTTGATGACGGGGCAGGTGCGGGTGAAGAATGTAAGTAGTTGGCAGTGGAGGATTACCATGCGACGGGATGAGATCCTACGCCTTTTGAGCGAGCACCGGGCGGAGCTGGAACAGCTTGGGGCGAAGTCCCTCGCTCTCTTCGGCTCAGCGGCGCGGGACGAGGCGCGTCAGGATAGTGACGTGGACCTCCTGGTCGAGTTCGAGCGCCCGGTGGGATTGTTTGAGTTCGTTGACCTGAAAAGTTACCTGGAGAACCTGTTGGGATGCCAGGTAGACCTGGGGACTCCGGCGTCGTTGAAGCCCAAACTGCGCGAGCGAGTTCTCAAGGAGGCGGTATATGTCCACTAGAGATTGGCGAGTCCGCCTGGAGGATATCCTTGAAGCGATTGGCAACCTGCAGACTTACATCCAGGGCATGGCCTTTGAAGAGTTCGCTGCCGATATAAAGACAGTGCGCGCCTCAGCGTACGAGGTTGGGATCATTGGGGAAGCGACTCGGCATGTCCCTGATGAGGTGAGGACACGCTACCCTCAAGTTCCCTGGGATAAGATGCAGGCAATCCATAACGTCGTTGTCCACGAGTATTTCCGGGTGGATGTGGCTATTCTCTGGCAAACGATTACCCAGAATCTGCCCCCACTGGTGCCCGTGTTGCAAGAGATTCTGAGGCGAGAACAATGACCCTGCGCAGCGAGTGCTACACAGTCCAAAACCCGCTCATCCGCTATGCCACTGAAGCAGGCTGGGCTTATCTCCCGCCTGAGGAAGCCCTACGTCTGCGGCGCGGCGAAACGAGCCCTATTCTCTGTGATGTCTTCATCGAGAAGACGCAGGGGCTAAACCCCGGCACGGTGGACCATCTCAAGGCCGAGGAGGTGGCGAAGCGGCTCATCCGGGTCCCGACCAACATCGAGGGCAACCTCCAGGCCTGGGAGTTCCTGAAGGGTCTCAAGACCGTCTTCGTCGAAACCGAGTGGCGCGAACGCAACCTGCACCTGCTGGATTTTGAAAACGTGTACCGCAACGCTTTTCACGTCACAGACGAATTTGAATTTACCAACGGCGTCCACACCATCCGCGCCGATGTCGTCTTTCTGGTCAACGGCATCCCCATCATCCTCATCGAAACCAAAGCTGCCACAAAACTGGAGGGCGTGGCTGAGGCGCTGGACCAGGTGCGCCGCTACCACCGTGAGGGGCCCGAACTCCTGGCGCTGATGCAGGTGTTCGGGCTGACGCATCTGGTGCAGTATCACTACGGCGCTACCTGGAACCTCTCCCACAAGAACCTGTTCAACTGGAAAGACGAATCTGCCGGCAGGGATTTTGAGACCCTGGTTAAGACGTTCGTTGCCCCAGAGCGGATGCTCAGGGTGCTGCGGGATTTTATCCTGTTCACCCGCAAATATGACGAACTTCAAAAGATCATCCTGCGCACGCACCAGATGCGGGCAGCGGAGCGGGCGCTGGTTCGCTGTGCTGATCCCAAGAGGCGCAGGGGACTCATCTGGCACACGCAAGGCTCAGGCAAGACTTACACCATGATCACCATCGCCAAGCGCCTCATCGAAGAGCCAGTTTTTCAGAATCCCACCGTGCTCATGCTGGTGGACCGCAACGAACTGGAAACCCAGCTCTTCGGCAACCTCGCTTCCACTTTGCTGGGCCAAGAGGCGCGGCCCGTGACGAAAACCGGTTATTACATACAAGTAGGGAATGTCTGCATCGCCGAAAGCAAGCGGGGTCTGCGGGAACTTCTAGAAAGCGACACCCGCGGGCTCATCGTCTCCATGATTCACAAGTTTGATGACATCCCAGCCAATATCAATACTCGCAAAAACATCTTCGTGCTCGTTGACGAGGCGCACCGCAGCACCGGTGGCGATTTGGGCAACTATCTGATGGGCGCGCTGCCGAATGCGACTTACCTGGGCTTCACCGGCACACCCATTGATAGAACCGCCTACGGCAAAGGCACCTTCAAGGTATTCGGCACCGATGATCCCAAAGGGTATCTGGACAAATACACCATCGCCGAGTCCATCCAGGACGGAACCACCGTGCCGCTCTACTACTCGCTGGCACCGAATGAGCTGCGGGTGGACCGCGAAACATTGGAGCGCGAGTTTCTGGAATTGACTGAGGCCGAGGGCGTGAGCGACATCGAAGACCTCAACCGGTTGCTCGACAAAGCTGTCAACCTTCGCAACATGCTCAAGAACCGCGAACGGGTACAGCGCATCGCTCAGTATGTCGCTCGGCACTTCACTGAAACCGTTGAGCTAATGGGCTACGAGGCGTTTCTGGTGGGCGTGGACCGGGAGGCGTGCTGCTTGCTCAAAGAGGCTTTGGACAAATACCTGCGACCCGACTACTCGCAAGTGGTCATCAGCCCTGCCCACAACGACCCGCCCGAAATTGCCCGCTACCACCTCAGTGAAGACGAGGAGAAGCGTACTCGTAAAGCATTTCCCAAAGCGAACGAATTACCTAAGATTCTCATCGTCACTGAAAAACTCCTGACCGGTTACGACGCGCCGGTGCTCTACTGCATGTATCTGGATAAGCCGATGCGCGACCATGTGCTTTTGCAGGCTATTGCTCGCGTCAATCGCCCCTATGAGGACGAAAACGGCAAGCACAAGCCGGGCGGGTTTGTGCTCGATTTTGTGGGCATTTTCGAGAACCTGGAGAAGGCGCTGGCGTTTGACTCGCAAGACAT
The DNA here is from genome assembly GCA_020723205.1 of Bdellovibrio sp. Classification (GTDB taxonomy): domain Bacteria; phylum UBA10199; class UBA10199; order 2-02-FULL-44-16; family DYJF01; genus DYJF01. The sequence continues at coordinate 886 of DYJF01000073.1, read as the reverse complement.
GCAGAGCGTGATCGAGAGCCTGGACGTGCTCCAGGCCCGCTTCACCCAGATGATGGCACAGGCGCGAACGGAATACCTACATCTTACAGCCGGTAAGACAGCGGACAAAGCGGCTGAGGCAGCACTTGAAGTGTTTCGCGACGAGGAGAAGCGGCAGGCGTTTTACCGCTTTTTCGGCGAACTCGAAGACCTCTACGAGATCCTCTCGCCGGACCCGTTCCTGCGGGAATTCATGGACGACTATCAGCGGCTGGCAGACCTGTATGCGCTACTGCACTCCGCTTACGAGGGAGGGAAGCTGACCAACAGGGAACTGGGGCGCAAGACCGCCTATCTGGTTCAGGAGCACACGCAGGCGGGGCTTATCCACGAGAGCGTCGCCGTCTATAAAATCACGCCGCAGACGCTGGAGCAAATCGTCCAGAGCAACCAGCCGGACACGGTGAAGGTGTTCAGCCTGCGCAAGAGCATCGAGCAGAAAGTAGAAGAAGAGACAGCCGTAGCGCCGTATCTTCTCTCCATCGGTGAGCGGGCGGAAGCAATCGCTAAAGCCTTCAAGCAGCGTCAGATTTCCACGCAGGAAGCACTGAAGCAGTTGGAGGAACTGGTGCGCGAAATCAACGAAGCCGCCCGCGAGCAGGCGGAGCGCCATATCTCTGCCGAATCGTTCGCCGTGCTCTGGATGCTCAAACAAGCGGGCATATCCGTTGCCCAGGCGGAAGCGGTCGCGGACAAGATGGGGCTGGTCTTCGACTGCTACCGGCATTGGCGCACCAGCGACCGGCAAGCACGTGAGGTGCGACGGGCGCTCTACGGCCGCTTGGAGCAGGCGGAGGTCAAGGACATCCCTGCCATGGCGGAGCGCATCATGGCGGTGGTGCGCAGG
>DYJF01000072.1:5287-6892 GCA_020723205.1 Bdellovibrio sp. | reverse complement strand
CATGCGGGCTTCGCTTCCTTTGATACTCTCCTTTGTCGTCGCCACGCTCGTGATAGCCGTTTTTTTGACGACGATAGCCGTGCGTTCGCAAAAGAGGAAGACGACGACGGGAATGGAAGGCATGATCGGCACCGCAGCCGAGGTGAAACACTGGGAGGGAAAGAAGGGAAAGGTCTTCGTCCACGGCGAACTGTGGGAGGCGGAGAGCGAAAATATTTTGCAGGAAGAAAGCAGGGTTGAGATAGTGGGGTTTAGGGGGATGAAACTAATTGTGAAGTAATAAATACCGTTCGTCTTGAGCTTGTCGAAGGATGAACGGACATTAAAATGGGGGTTCTATGTCGTATCCTTGGATCATCTTCTGGTCGTTCATCGTGCTGTATCTTTTGTCCTGCATCAAGATACTCAACGAATACGAGCGCGGCGTCATCTTCAGATTGGGGCGCCTTCTTTCGAAGCCGAAGGGCCCCGGGATCATCTTCGTCTTCAAGCCGATCGACCGCATCGTGCGGATAAGTCTGCGCGTCGTGACCCTCGACGTCCCGCCGCAGGACATCATCACGAAGGACAACGTCTCGGTTCAGGTCTCCGCCGTCGTCTACTTCAGGGTCGTGGAATCCAACAAGGCGGTGGTCGAGGTCGAGGATTTCAAGTTTGCAACGAGCCAGATGAGCCAGACGACGCTTAGAAGCGTGGTCGGCCAGCATGAGCTGGACGACCTTCTTTCGTCGCGCGAAAAGCTGAACGACCTGATACAGGAGATACTCGACAAGCAGACGGAGCCGTGGGGCATCAAGGTCTCCAACGTCGAGATCAAGCACGTGGACTTAACCGAGGAGTTGAAGCGCGCGATGGCCCGTCAGGCGGAGGCCGAGCGCGAGCGCCGCGCGAAGGTCATCAACGCCCTTGGCGAATATCAGGCGGCGGAGAAGCTGGCCGAGGCGGCAAAGGTGATAGAACCGCACCCGATGGCACTGCAGATGCGTTATCTGCAAACGCTCGTTGAGATCGCGACGGAGAACAACTCGACGACGCTCTTCCCGATACCGATTGATCTTTTGAAGCCGTTCATGCAGGGGAAATAGGGTTTTTGTCAGGAGTTGAAATAAGGTCCGGGGAAGGTTGTCTCATCGTGGACCGCGATATCGCCGAACTCCTGTGGCTCGAGGTCGGCCTCGCCTTCGAAGAAGTCGCCTATCTCTTCCGTCGTCAGCTCTGCTCCCCGAAGGGATCGCAGTTTCAGCGCCGGGCGGCTCTTGAATGTCTGCGGCCTTGCGGCATTCACGGCAGGTTTTTCAACGGCGACCTTCTCGACGGCAAGCCACTTGTTATCACCCGATTCAAGGCACCTATAGCGGCAGATCTCGAGCGGCAGATCGGCTATCATCTTCATCAAGAGGAGCGCCCGCTGGTCAACGTCCGAACAAAGGAACAATATCCTCGGAGAGAACTCCTCTTTAGATTCGCCGAGATAGACCCTTTTGAGGACGGTCGCGTTCTCCATCGCCCACTGCCTGATACCGGCCGCTTTTCCCAGATGGTTCGCCGTCAGCTCGCTGAAGATACTGACCATCGTAAGGCGCCCCTTCGAAACTGCGACAAGGT
>DYJF01000072.1:0-5277 GCA_020723205.1 Bdellovibrio sp. | reverse complement strand
AAAAAGATCGAAGTCGACGGAAACGAGCCCCGCTTCGATCGAATCCGGTCTGTTCTTGATAAGCTCCGCGATCTCTGCAACGGACGGGGGCGTTATTTCACGACAGAGACGCATAGCAGCGTCCTCTTGAGGGAGCGCGGGAGCAACGCATATCGGGTTGGGGTCAGCGCCCATAGATCATCTGTTCCAGTTTGTCGAAGTAGGACGAGTAATTCTTCGACTGCTGATCCCTCCAGTGGAGATTTCGCCTGAAAAGCTTCTCGCCCATCTGCTCGAGGCAGGAGGTTGCGAAACACTGCGGGTGGCGCAGCACGATTGGCTTTCGGCTGGCAACGGAGTTCAGGACGTACCAGTTCTGAGGTATCCAGCCCAGGAACTTGAGAGCCACGGAGCCGTTCAGGTGCTTGTTGACCACGCTGTAAAGTTTCTGGAAGCCGACGATCGCCCTCGATTTGTCCGGCGCCCTGTTGACGACGATGTGTACCACGACCTTGTCGTTCATGCGGGAGAGGGTCTTGATCGTCGCATAGGCGTCCACAAGAGACGTGACCTCCGGCGTGATGACCATGATCGTCTCGTGGGCCGCCGCCATGAGCGCCATGGCCTGCGGAGAGATCCCCGCCGGAAGGTCGACTACGATGATGTCGGCGAGTGTTTCAAGGTCGGAAAGCTCGTTTATCAATTGCCGGAACTTGTCGTCGCCCAAGCTCGTGAGCTCGGAGAGCCCCGAGCCGCCGGGGATGAGCTTCACCCCTTCCGGTCCTTCGACCATGATGTCGGAAAAATTCTTGTCGCCGGAGATGACGGAGGAAATGTCGTCGGTCGGATCCACACCCATGAGAAGATGCGCGTTGGCCAGGCCGAAATCCGCGTCCAGAAGGACGACGTTCAGACCTTCGCGCGCCAGAAGGACGGAAAGGTTCGTGGCTATCATCGTCTTGCCCGTGCCGCCTTTTCCGCTGGCAATGCAGATGACCTGGCTCTTTACGGGTTCCGCGGTCGCAAGAGGTTCAACGTGCCTTGGTTCCTCGGGAGCTTCATGCGTGTTCCTGTCCAATTCCTCGATCAGCCGGTCTTCCACTTCATTGTAGACGGTCGCCATCTCCTTGGTCCTCCTTGAAGGTCGAAAAGTTTTCAAATAAGCGTATTTTTTGTGACAGCGGTAGGGACAAATATCACTTTTTTCAAAACTCGTAAAGATGTTTTGAAAAAAATGAGGCCGGAAAAAATTTTTCCGGCCTCACTTACAACTTGATTTTTATTTTTTTATCCCTTGGCGGTCGAGCAGCAGCCGTAGTTCTCCGGGATGTGATAGGACGAGTTGGAATCGCCGACGCCGTAGTCTTTCACCTCGATCCTTATGTCGGACGGGGCCGTGAAACGTTTGGACCTGTCGGCTCTAGCGTGCACCGCTCCCGGTTCAACGTAGTCGGAGATCTTCGTCGTCTGCATCTTCTCCTCGACGCGCTCGCGGTAGTAGGGCCCGGAGTTATAGGTGCAGAATGGATACATCTTGCCGTCGGGGGCCGACTGGTGGATGACGCAGCGGCGCGCGCGTTCGACGTCGTAGTTGTAACGGTCCTGGAAGTGCATGCCGGCGACGAAAATGGTGCGGTAGCTTGTCGTTCTTTCCGTTTCTGGATGACGTCCCTTCTTCGTGTCCTTGTAGCCGTCCATGACGCCCAGCATCCTGCGGAGCGTAAGTCCCGTAGGCGCCTTCGACGGGTCGAACTTTTCCCTGATTATCTTCAGCGCCTTGACGCCGCCGAAAAGGTCCGCGGACCTTGCGATACGGAGCGATGAGAGGGCGCGATACCACCACTTTCCCCTCCTTTTTGAGAGCTTCTCGGATAAATTCTGTATCTCGAAGAGCGTCTCGCGAAGGTTCATGAAAGCGGTTATCGGCTTGACCTCGCTTGGGTTCTGCGGATTGATGAAGAGGTAGCCGCCCGCGCCGCAGTCCGGATGGCAGGAGACGAAGAAGGCCGGCTTTCCAGAGAGCGCCTCGGAAAGGCGGGAGAGGGGCTGTGTCGAGCCGAGGCCGAACCAGTTGTCGCGCGGCATGAGACCGTTCGTCTGTCTTTCGATATCAAGCGCGAGATCGGTTATCGTGTAGCGCTGTCTCATGCGGTCCCGCTCCGATATCCTTCCCGTGAAGCAGACCGGCTGAAAGGAGATCCCGGAGACGACGTCGGAGTGGGCACAGGCGAAGCGCACGATGGCCCCCACCTGATGGTCGTTGATGCCCCTTATGATCGTAGGCACGAGCACTACGCGAAGCCCTACCTTGCGGGCGACCTCGATCGCCTGAAGTTTCATCTCGAGGACGTCCTCGCCGCGGGTTTTTTTGTATACGTCCTTGGTGACGCCGTCGAACTGCAGGTAAAGCGACTTGAGCCCCGCGTCATGGCAGCGCTTTGCAAAATCGTAATCCGAAAGGTTTTTCCCGTTAGTGGCGATCTGGATCTGCGAAAAACCCATGTCCTTAGCGATCTTCACGATCTCGACGAAGTTCGGATGTATCGTCGGCTCGCCGCCGGAGAACTGGATCACCTTGCAGGGGACCGGTTTTCTCTCGCGCAGCGTCCTCAGCATCATAGTGATCTGCTCGACGGACGGCTCGGTGATGTAACCCATGGCGTTGGCGTTGGCGAAGCAGACCGGGCACGTCATATCGCAGCGGTTGGTCAGGTCTATGTTCGACATGCAGGTGTGCGAATGGTGCTGGTTGCAGATGCCGCAGTTCTCGGGGCAATCCCTGTTTAAGTCCGCCTGCACGTTGGGATTCGTGAAGCCGCGGTTGTCCCCGAAGCGGTATGTGAAGAGGTTCATGTAGAAATCGACGTCGGGAGAGAGTATCTCCTTGAAGTAGCCGTGCTCGGCGCACTCCTTTTCCATATAGACGGCCTTGCCCTCTGCGAACTTTCTGGCCGAGACGACCTTGCCGCACTCGGGACAAAGGGAGCTTGTGAAGTAGGGGAGCGTCCAAGGTATCTCTTTGATGGGATGGCCCGCGTACGTGACCTTCGGCTGACACCGGTTCAAAAACGAAGGCCTTATGGCGCCCCTGACCGTTTTATTGCCTGTTTTGCCGATTTGGCTAGTGTTTTCAAGTATCTCCGCCGGTTCGGCCGATGAACCCGTACCACTGATCGCTACCATAAAACCCCCTCCTTTAAGAGAACTTCGTTCAGTTTGTTCTAAACGTTGTAAATAGTTGTAATTTATAGTGAATTTAAATTTTGTGCTTCCTACACGTCTAACTTGAAAGTGTCAAGCCAGTTTTTTTCCGTAACCTGGCACCGGAAATAGCCGTTATAGATCAAATTGTTATAAGATTTATTAACCGCAGATGCAGTATTTACGCAACATTCCGCGGGTATCTGCCGATAATATATATGGGGGTAGGGAACGGAGGTAGCATGAAGGTAAGATACCTCGTTCTCGTCATTATAATGGCTCTGGTTGCCGTCTTATCGGTCTCAAAGCCGTTCTGTCTGGCCCAAACGGTCATGGCAGATGCGAGTTCCCAGACCGAAGACGGGGGTGACGACGGCGAATACACAGAGTTCGCCTAAGCTTTTTTTAGGATTTTCATTACCTTCTGGACGTCTTCCCAGACCTGTTTCTTTGCGTCCGGATTCCTCAACAGATATGCAGGATGGTAGGTCGGCATGACCGGGATGCCGTCATATTCTCCCATGTTGCCGCGCAGGCGCGTGATGGGTTCGACGGTGCCAAGCACCGTCTGGGCGGCGAACTTTCCAAGACAGATGATCGCTTTGGGTCCTATTACGGCTATCTGTTCCTTGAGAAACGGCAGGCAGCTCTCGATCTCGTCCGGCTCGGGATTGCGGTTCTCCGGCGGCCGGCATTTTACCACGTTGGCGATATATACCTCGTTCCTCTTGAATCCCATCGCCTCTATTATCTTGGTCAGAAGCTGTCCGGCCCTTCCAACGAACGGCTCTCCCTTTATGTCCTCGTCGCGTCCCGGTCCCTCGCCTATGAACACGAGCTTGGCCTGTGGGTTGCCCACGCCGAAGACGAGATTTGTGCGCCCCTTGCAAAGCCGGCACAGTTTACAATCCCCAATCTTTTCCCTAAGTTCTTTGAGCCGCATTTCCTTTGACCCCTCTTTGGCCTTTCGCCCTTTGCCTTTAGCCGCAGGAATTTCTTTCACCCCCATCAATTGATGGTACTCCAGCAGGTTTTGGACATCTCTTAATATTTTCTGTATAGTAGGCATATAAACGTCAGGTATGTTTCTTATCTACATCATAATTGCAACAGTAGTTTTTTTACTGCTTCCGGAAACCGCGAACGCATGGGGCCCGGGGATGCACATGTTCGTGGGAGTTGCGGCGCTGGCGAAGGCGGCGCTCATCGCGCCGGCGATACGCCATCTCATCGAAAGATATCCGGAAGAGTTCCTTTACGGCGCGGTCGTGCCCGATATCGTCGTGGGAAAGAAATATGCCGGCTACATGCACCACTGCCACAACTGGAACATAGGCCGCTTCATCCTCTCCGAGGCCGTAAATGACAGGCAGCGCGCCGCCGCGTACGGATATCTCACGCACCTCGCCGCCGACGTGGTCGCGCACAACTATTATATCCCCTTCAAGATAGTGAAGAGCCACAGTGCGAGGACGCTCTCGCACACGTATTGGGAGATGCGTTTCGATATCGGGGTTCCGGACAAGGTCTGGAAGCTGCTAGACAAAGTGAGCAAATACGAGATGGGCGAGTTCGACCTTCTTCTCGAGCGCGTGCTCAAGAAGACGATATTCTCGTACCGGACGAACAAACGGATTTTTTCGTCCATTCTTATCCTTCAAAAGATGCGCGGGATGCGCGACAGCTTGAAGCTCTACGCAAGGGCGTCCCGCTGGGGGGTGGGCGAGGAGAACCGAGAGCATTATGTCGACCTGACCATGGAGGCGGCGCTTGATTTCTTAAAAGACCCGGCGGGAGCCGCGTGTCTCGATGTGGACCCAACCGGCACCGCGCGGCTCACGTACGCCAAGAACCTGAGGCGCCGCATCAAAAAGCTCATGCATAGGGGGTTACTCACGAAGCGCAAGGCGGCGGCGTTGGTCGAGCTTGTGAAGGAGCGGCTCGCCGTCGGCCTTTACCGCCCGAACCTCGTTCTGCCGGATGTAACCGATGTCCTGTGATTGAGAAATAGAGATCAGATAATAGGTTAAGACCTAGATTTAGATTAAGAGATCAGAACCCGGATTTCTTGAGATTCATTATCATTGCATAGGCGAT
>DYJF01000008.1:41765-46536 GCA_020723205.1 Bdellovibrio sp. | reverse complement strand
GACCAGAAACAGATCCCAAGCAGTCAGGGCCAGCTTGAGCTTGCGAAGATCGTCATCGAGGACTTAAAGAACGCGGGCGTCGCCGATATCAAAATGACGAACGAAGGATATATTTACGGGACCATTCCTTCGAACATACCGCAGGGCCACAAAGCGAACGGCAAGGTGCCCACCTTGGGATTCATCTCGCATCTGGACACCGCCGCCGAATGTTCCGGCAGGAACGTCAAACCGCAAGTCATAAAGAACTATGACGGTAAGGACATTCCGCTTCCGGGAAATAAAGAGTTGGCCCTCAAGGTCTCCGAGGAGCCGGAGCTCAAAAAATGCGTAGGGCACACAATAATCACGACCGACGGGACCACGCTGCTCGGTTGCGACGACAAGGCGGGCATCGCCGCCCTGATCGAGATGGCGCATCATTTCAAGGACAACCCCGACAAGCTGCACGGCAAGATCCGGCTCGGCATCATACCCGATGAGGAGCTAGGCATCGGCGCGGAAAAGATAGACCTCAAAGAATTCGGCGCCGATTTCGCCTATACGGTCGACGGAGGAAGCTTGGGCGAGATAGACACTGAAAGTTTTAACGGATACCGCGGCAAGGTGACGGTCGAAGGATACGCGGCCTTTCCCGGCTACGGCAAGGGAATATATCTCAATGCCACGAAGGTCCTTTCCGAGTTCGTATCCATGATGCCGGAGACCATGTGGCCGGAGAACTGCGACGGTCGTCAGGGCATCTGGTGGATAGACGACTTCAAGGGCGGCGTTGCGAACGCCGAAGCCGCCGTCTATCTGCGCGACTTCGATGTCGAAGGCATCAAGGAGAAAGAACAGATCCTCCAAGGCATAAAGGACAAGCTGCAGAGGAAATATCCGAAAGCGAAGATCGCGGTCAATATCGGCGAGACATACAAGAACTACAGATACGAGCTGGACAAAGACAAACGAGTCGTCCAACACGCTGAAGAGGCGATGAAACGCATAGGCATCACGCCGCAGCACCATTCGGTCCGCGGCGGAAACGATTCGTGCCATCTGTGTTTCTCCGGGCTTCTGTCCACGAACCTGTTCATCGGCATGCAGCGCATGCACAGCTTGAAAGAGTGGACGTCGCTCGATGTCATGAACAAATCTGTCGAGACCCTCGTCTCTCTCGTCAACGTCTGGTACGAAAAGAGCGCCTAGCCACCCCTCCTTTGTAAGGGGGGGCCGGGGAGGTAGATCTTGACCATAAGGATGATCCAGACCGATAAGGCGCCAAAGGCCATAGGGCCCTATTCGCAGGCGGTTCAGGCGGGAAATTTGATCTTCATCTCCGGCCAGATCCCCATAGACCCCAAAACAGGCGAGCTTTGTCTTTTTGGCGGCGACGCAGCCGAACAGACGAAGCTCGTCATGGCGAACATAAAGGGCATACTCGAATCGCAGGGCCTCACCTTCGATGACGTCGTCAAGACCGCCGTTTTTCTCTCGAACATGGACGATTTCGGCAAAGTGAACGACGTCTATGCGAGCCATTTCAAGGATCACAAGCCGGCACGCGCGACCGTGCAGGTGGGGCGCCTTCCGAAAGATGTGAGCGTCGAGATCGAAGCGGTCGCTTTGACCAATCAATGAAATCATTTCATCATTGCAAGGAGCGTAAGCGACGGAGCAATCTCGTGAGATTGCTTTGCTCCCCTTGGTCGTTCGCAATGACCATCTTGTTGATCCTTTTATCGCAGCCGCTCTTTGCCGAACCGACCCATCTCACCATCCTCCACTTCAACGACCTTCACGGACACGTTTCGGAGGAGTGCGGCGCAAAAAAATGCGAGGGCGGGCTTGCCCGGCTGGGCACCATTGTCAAAGAGATAAAAAGGGAAAATGAATCAAAGGGATGGGACACCATCCTCCTCTTCGGCGGGGACGCCTTCAGCGGCACGCTTATATCGGGCGAATTCAAAGGGGAGGCGGAGTTCAGGTTGTTCGAAGAGCTGGGCGTTGACGCCGCAGTTGCCGGCAACCATGAGTTCGATTTCACGCTGCCCGTGTTCGAAGAGAGGGTTTCTAAAGCATCTTTTCCCGTCCTGGCCGCAAATATCAAGTCCAGGCGCACGCGCAAACCGATCCTGCATCCCGTAAGCATCATCACAAGACCGGACGGCCTTACGATAGGGATCGTGGGTCTCATCTCCGAACATACTCCCCATAGCACGAACCCCGTAAAGGTCGCTGATCTTTCGTTCGTCGACCCCATTAAGACCGCCAATGAATATTTTCCGGACATAAAGAACACCGATATCCAGATTGCGCTCACGCACCTTGGGGTCGACGGCGACGTGAAGCTCGCCGAAAGGACAAAGGGGTACGACGCGATAGTGGGCGGACACGACCACGTCCGGCCGAACGAATACTGCAGAGAGGTAAAGAAGATCCCCGTCTGCCAGACGCCGGCCAACGGAAAATATCTCGGGCGTCTGGATATCGAGATCGACGGCGGAAGGGCTCGCTTTGCCGGATCGGAACTGATCCGTCTGGCGGAAACGACCGGGCCCGACCCCCGGATCGCCTCGATCGTAGCCGAGTACGAAAAGAGGGTCGGGACGAGATATGACGAGGTCATAGGTTACGTGAAGACGAACGTGCCGACTGTGCGCGGTCAGGCCTCGCCGATGGCCGCCATGATAGCGGACGCATTCAGGTGGTACGCCGGGACCGACGTCGCGCTCATCAATAGCGGAGGAGTGCGTTCGTCGCTGAAGCGCGGACCCGTAACGCTCCGCAAGGTGGTGGAGATACTTCCGTTCGACAACATGCTTGTCGCGCTGGGGCTCACCGGAAAAGAGCTTAAGGAATTGACCTCGCTCTCCGTCAAGAGGGGCGGCGGGGCGTATCTGCAAATGTCGGGCGCGCAAGAGCTCTCCGACGAAACGACGTACACCGTCGCCACCGTTGACTTTCTGACCGCCGGCGGAGACGGATTCACAATGCTTAAGTCAAAGGAAACGAAAGATTTGGGAATATTGGCGAGGGACGTATTGGCAGATTATATACGCGCTAAATTTCCGACATCCAGCCCTTCAAAAGCGCGATGAGGAAAGCGCGCTTCCCCTGAACTTCCCGACCGGCGCCCCTGGCCGCGTCGATCATGCGGTAGAGCCCCGGATAGATCTCGCTCCTTCTCTCTTCGCGCGTGGAACGTTCCATGAGCGTTACGAAAAGGTCCCCCACGGTGTGCTTGTCACCGAGCTTCGGCGAGATTACGAACTCGTTGAGAATGGCGAGCCGCGTTTCCGTCGTAGCGCGCGAGAAAAGCCGCGTCATCAGATGTCCCGCCTCGTATGGGCGCGCGCGGCTTATCTCCTTTATCCTTTCAAGCACGACGGACTCGTCCATATCGTGACCCCTTGATATGGCGTCCATAGCGGGAAGGACCTGGTGAGATTCTCCTCTGGCAATGGCCTGAAGCCGTTTGCAGATCGCCTGCTCCGTGTTCTCCGCCGGATGAAACGAGGAAGCGCCGTCCGGTAGCCCCGCGGTAGGGAGCGTTTCCGGAGCCGGCCCGCCGGTAAAGGTATTGATACATTTGATGAAGACGCTCCGGATAAGCGACATAGGAGCGAAAATCATAGAGCGGCAAATCGCGGTCTGACAAGGAAAAACTGACCTTTTTCACTTGAATAATATGGCTAGTCGCGTTAGATTGTTTCAACCATTTGAAAACAAAGGAGAATTCATGCCGGACTACACACGTATGGCCGAACCCTACAAGATCAAAATGGTCGAGCCGATCAAGGTTCTCTCAAAGGCGGAGCGCGAAAAGGCGATCAAGGAGGCCGGCTACAACACCTTTCTTTTGAAGAGCGCGGACGTCTGGATAGACCTTTTGACCGACAGCGGAACGACCGCCATGAGCGACAATCAGTGGGCGGGGATGATGCTGGGCGACGAATCCTACGCCGGCAGCAGGAACTTTTATTTCCTCGAAGATACCGTGCGCGAATATATGGGCTACAAACATACCGTCCCCACACATCAGGGCAGAGGGGCCGAACATATCCTGTCGCGCTGTCTCATCAAAGAGGGCGACGATGTCCCCGGCAACATGTATTTCACCACAACGCGCATCCATCAGGAGATGGCCGGCGGCAATTTCGTTGATGTGATAATCGACGAAGCGCACGATCCGCTGAACGAGCACCCGTTCAAGGGCAACATCGATATGAAAAAACTTGAGCGCCTTGTCAAAGATGTAGGCGCCAAGAAGATCCCATACATAAGCGTTGCGGCAACCGTTAACATGGCGGGCGGCCAGCCCATCTCAATGGCGAACATGAAAGAGGTCTACGAGTTCGGCAAAAAAAATGGGATCACCGTGAATCTCGACGCTGCGCGCGTCGTTGAGAACGCCTACTTCATACAGAAAAGAGAGGCCGGATATCAGAGCAGGTCGCTCAAGGAGATCGTCAAGGAGTTCTGTTCCTACAGCGACGCGTGCACGATGAGCGCAAAAAAGGACTGCTTCGTGAACATCGGCGGATTTCTTGCGATGAACGATGAAAAATTGTTCGAACATGCCAAGAATCTTGTCGTCATCTACGAGGGGTTGCATACGTACGGCGGCATGGCGGGCCGCGACATGGAGGCGGTCGCAAGGGGCCTTCGCGAGGCGCTGGACACCGATCACGTCGTCCAATGGCGCGTCGGGCAGGTGGAATATCTCGGAAAAAAGCTCCTCGAGGCGGGCGTGCCGATCGTCGTCCCCGTGGGGGGACATGCCGTG
>DYJF01000008.1:28775-41755 GCA_020723205.1 Bdellovibrio sp. | reverse complement strand
TCCTTGACGCAAAGAGATTCCTGCCGCATATCCCGCAGGCGCAATTCACGGCGCAGGCATTGGCGGCGGCGCTCTACGTTGAAAGCGGAGTGCGTTCGATGGAGCGCGGCATCGTGTCCGCGGGAAGGAACAAGAAAACCGGCGAGAGCAACCCTTCGAAGCTGGAGCTGGTGCGGCTCACCATTCCGCGGAGGGCATACACCAACTCGCACATGGATGTGGTGGCGGCATCGGTCATAGATCTTTACAAGAAACGGGAGCGCATCAAAGGATTGAAGATGGTATTCGAGCCGGAGGACCTGCGGTTCTTTCAGGCGAGATTCGAGATAATGTAAAAATTCCGGGGGCTTACGACCATTTCTTCTCGCTTTTTTTACCGTGGGTTGCCGTCACCGTCGTCGCTATCCCGCCGCGCACGTTGAAAATCCCTTTTACTTCCATCCAGCGCGGCTGGCACGCTGCGACAAGGTCCGAGAGTATCTTGTTCGTCACCGCCTCGTGGAACGCGCCCTCGCTGCGATAGCCCCACAGATAAAGCTTGAGCGATTTGAGCTCAACGCACAGCTTGTCAGGAACGTATTCTATCGTGAATGTCGCGAAATCGGGCTGACCCGTCATCGGACAAAGACAGGTGAACTCCGGGCAGTCCATTGAAACGACGTAATCCCTCTCCGGATTAGGGTTGGGAAATGTTTCAAGGTTCTTTGTCGGTTCAGATGTCATGATCACCTCTATATGCAAATGACCGCGTCTTCCGCAATAAAAAACCGCCCGCCGTGTTTCCAGGCGGGCGGTCCTGATATTCCGATCGGATACGGCCTACGGTGCGCATGCGCCGGCGCCCGCGGTGAAGGTATCCACCCTCGACCACGTGCAATTGCCCGACGTCCCTGCGCTGCAGCTGAAGTTGCCAACGTGCCAGCCGCCGTTGGTGGAGCCGGTGCCAGCACCGCTCAAGGACGTGCGCGTGACGGTGTCGATGAGCGCTCCGTTCATGTCATAGACGCTGACCTGCACGTTCAGGCCCTCGCCGTTGAACGGATTCACGCAGACTCTGTAGTTCCCGGCGGTCAGCGGATTGGAGTTGGGCATCCAGATGTTCTCCGGGCCCGTGCAATCGCTGATGCAATCCACGTTCAATATCGCGCCCACCGTGGCGTTCCCGCTGCCCCTGCAATTCGCATAGTAGCAGTCGTTATCGGTGAACCACGTCCCGCCCGGCGTGACGAGGTGCAGGTCCATGTCGAACGAGCCGGACGACGGCTGCGTCCACACGAGGGACGCCTGAAAGTGGATGTCCTGCGTGGCCGTGTTGCTTGACTCGATCGTCGCCGTTCCCGAGCCGGCCTTGTTGCCGTCATCAACGCAAGTGACAAGTATGGTGTTGGTGCCGTTGAACAAGTTGATCGGCTGCGTGGTCATCGTCCCGCCGCTTGAGAAATTTGTGACATCTATCTGCGCTACGTTGGAGGATTGCCCGGCCGCCCACCTGATCTCGCACCTGCTAAGGGAGGCGCCCGTGAGAGTCGCCGTAAAACTGACGGTGGCGGTGGTCGAGGTCGTAGAGCCGCCTGAAGCCACTATCGTTCCGTTCCCGTCGGTCAGGGTGTCTATCGTTATCGTGGGCGCGCCCTCGACGCCCGGGATTATAAATCCGCAGGTGCCCGCGTAGCCGTCCACGAAGTCGATGCCGGAATCGTACTTGAGGTTCTGGTTGACGTCGAGGACCACGTCATAACATCCGGCGACGTGGGTGCTCGCCGGCCAGAGGAGTATCCTTCCCTCGTTAGTGCAACCCCACTGCAGGGGATCCACCGTGTAGTCGTAGCCGAAGCCCTGTATCGGCGTTAAGGTATCGCCGTCGGCCAGTGAATCGCTGTGCAGGATGATGAACTTGTAGCCGATATCATGCGGATCAAGGGACTGGTATTTCGGATTCAAATATCCGTAGACGTCAATGCCGCTGAATATATCGACGAACGTGCAATAGCCGGAGCCGGCCGACGTGCAGGCGATGTCGGACACCCTGTCCGTTCCTCCCACCGTGACCGCGGCGATATTGCTGGTGATCGCGGAAGACGGCTCCTGTATGGCGAACCCGGGCACGTAACCTGCCGCGTCCATGAAGTCGGTGGCGGAATCCCAGTTGCCGTTGTTGCCGGCGTCCGCGACTATGTCATAGAGCGCGGCCGAATTGGTGAGGGTTGCCGCTGCATCTGTCCAGATGAGGGTCGCGATGCAATTGCCGTTTGCGTCCGCAACGCAGGTCTCCGTAGTTCCGCTGGCGTCCGTCGGCAGCGGGCTTCCGTCAGAGAAGACCTGAAAGCTGTTCGAGACGACGCGCAGTCCGTATGTCGTGCCCGGAGTTCCGTTCATTATCACCGCATAGACATCGCCAGCGCCGTTCCTGAAAGAGTTCACGCCGGCGCCCGTTGAATCGGCAGAGAAGATGTAGGGCCTGGTGTTGTCAACGGTGAGGGTAGTCGTTGCGGACGCGGTGGATGCGTCGCAAGTCGCCTCGCTCTCTTTGCAAACGTAGGCGGTGTATGTTCCGGCCTGGACCGACTTGTAATTGATGCGCGTGGTCTTGAACCCGCTCTTATCGGTATCCACCACCATTGCGGCCTGACTTTGCGTATCGTTGCCGGCATAGGCCAAGATCGTATCCGACAGGTTGCCGCTGCCGTCGGTCACGATCAAAAGGTTCTGGTCAAAGAGGGACGTGCCGTCCGGCTTGATTATCGACACATTGTATATGCCGTTCTGCAAAAGACCCGCGCCCTTGGCGATCACGGCTCCGTTCGGGGCTATGGATGTCACGGCATTTCCCGAAACGTCCACCACGGTGGCTGACGGATTGCTCTCGCTGCCGCTGTTCCAGTTGCCGCTGCTGCCGTCGCTACCCCCGCCGCAGCCGGCGACGACCGCCGTGACCATCATGGCAAACATCACGCACAGAAATCTCTTCATAAATGGCCTCCCTTTCTTATGGATTGGGGCGAAACCTATTTTAGGCCAAGGAATAAAGCAACGACTTAATTCCTCAATGATACTGAAAGGTTAATAAATGTTCTGCAACTCAATTTACTCTTTGCATTTTGCGCCCGATGAAATATGTAAACTCTCATCAAACACAGACCGGTTCACAAGGACCGGGGGAGGTAAAAATGAAGAAGTTGCAGATGTTGGCGGTACTGGCAGTCGCGGCTGTGACACTCGCCGCATGCGGCGGCGGAAGCAGCGGGACCAGCACCGGAACGGCAATGGCAGGAAAGGCCACATGCACCGCGCAGGCGGGAGTGGGAGTGCTTTGCGGAACGGCGGTCGCCGCCGACGGAGTGACGCCCTTGGCAGGGGCCGAGGTCCGCCTGAACACCGCTACGGCAATGGAAGTGGGCAAACTAGCAACGCTCGGGGCAAAGGGCGTCGAAGACGCCACCAGGTGCGTTGCAGACGCCACTGGTAATTTCGCATGCGTGGTTCCCTCCGGAAGCGCCGGCACGTTGAGCTTCCTCTTGATCTTCACCGGATTCGACAACAAGTCATTCAGCGCGGACATCGTATCCGATTCTACAACGGATGTCGGAGCGCAGACAATGTCGGGAAGTTCGTCTGAAAAATGGGTCGTAGTACCGGGTTCATTCGACGGAGTTCAGGTCCTTCTAGCGCAGCTTAAGGGCTGCACGCTCGACGACGGCTCGGGCGGGGCGTTCGATCCTGCAACGATGGATGCCGCCGATGCACGCGCGAGCACCGACTGCACGAACAAGGGCCTTTTGGTCCTTGATGAAACCCCCGGGACGGAAACCTACGTAGCCACGTTTCTTGCAAGCTCGCTCTTGAGCGAATATGACGCGCTTTTTATCAATTGTAACGCCAACTACACCGCCACCGATGTGGACGCCAAGATACAGGAGTTTTCCATGGCCGGCGGACATATCTACTTTTCCGACCTTGCTGATTCTTGGCTTACGATACTTTTCCCGAGCAAGATCACCTTCGGCGCCCATGCGACCGGCACTGGCACAGTTTCAGGCGACGTCGTTGATACAAATCTAGCGGCTGTCGTCGGAAACCCGATCAATATCGTCTTTGATCTGGGCAGCTGGGCCGATATCGATACGGTGACAAGCGACGTAACGACCTTCATTCAGGGAGACATATCCGCCTTGAGCTCGCTCACGGGCGTGCATCCGATCACGGTGGGCTGGAGACCGTCTTCGGCCACCGGATGCATCTTCTATACTTCCTATCATATCGAGGGCGCATCCACGGGCGCACCGCAGGAATTGGCTATCAAGTATCTCGTGCAGAACATCCCTACCGTTTGTCCTGCACCGTAGTAAATGGAACTGATAAAACAAAAAACCCCGGGGCTTGCCGGGGTTTTTTTTATTTTTACGACGACCGCCTTACTTCTTCTCTTCCAACTGCCTCACCTTGACGCCCGCCTCGTTCAAGAGTTTCAGCGGCGTCTCTTCGATCGAATACGACCTGCTGTAGACCACCTCCGCAAGACCGCTGTTGATTATCATCTTAGTGCAGATGAGGCAGGGCGAATACGTGGAATATATCGTGGCTCCCTTTATCGAAACGCCGTGATACGCCGCCTGAACGATGGCGTTCTCCTCGGCGTGCGAACAAAGACACTGCTCCAATTTATCGCCCGATGGCCCGAAGTGGTTGCAGCGGGGGCAGCCGCCCTCACTGCAGTTTTTAACGCCTCTGGGCGTGCCGTTGGAGCCGGTGGAGATGATCCGTTTGTCCAGCACGACGACCGCGGCGACCTTCCTTTTGATGCAGTTGCTCCTCAAGGCCACGACCTTTGCTATCTCCATGAAATAATCGTCCCAACCGGGCCGTTCGGTGTCCGCGGCAAGCGCCGTTATGACCTGCCTTACCTGTTCCTTGAGCTCATCCACCGTCCCGCTGTTCTCGATGACCGCGTCGGCCATCCCGGCGGTGCGGTTGAGCTGCTGCGTGGTGGGATCGTTCGTGTGCGCCTCCCTTGCCTCCAGCGCCAGAAACTCGTCGTACGTCTTGGGGTCGTTCTCCCTGTTGCGCGCCTTTGTCCTCTCAAAGCGCGTCTTGGGATCTGCCTCTATGGAGATGAGATAGAACCCCTTCCTGCGACGAAGCGCCTCCACCTCGAAGGGATTCCTTATGGAATCAATGACGGCGTGAGCGTCCGGCCCGATCTTTTGCAGCACTTTTTCGGCAAGCACGCCGGCGCCAAGGCCCGCCCTCATCTCATTCGCCGTGACTATGAGGTTCTCGCGCGTCACGCCCAACCCGCGCGATCTTACCTCGTCGCGCACGACGTCGGAGAGAGAGAAGAACTGATAACCGCTAGACATCAGAAAATTAGCGACCTCGCCCTTTCCCGACCCGTTCTTTCCTGTGAGCCCGATAAGCATGGGCGGCTCATTAGCAGATGCGTTGTCCTTTGACAAGCGGCAGAATAAATGAGAAATTACACATCTGAAAAGGAGCTACCCCATACATGGCAGAGGCCACCGGCGGCGTCGGCGCGATCCACAATCTGATCGGGGAATGGCTGATAGATCCTACCATAGCGAGGAGTTGGCGCGCTTTTGAATTCGAGCCCAACGACTTAACCTTCGGCAACCTCGTTCACGCCCTTCAAAACGTGGTAAAAGAAGGTCCGAAGATACATCTTCCCGTCTCTCTATATCGCCTCTGGGACGCCGATCTTAGGCCCGATATCGTGCAAAGGGCTCTCCACCGTAATTATTTCCCGGACGTCTATTTCAGATACGTTCACTCCTCCGAGGGCTTCATGTATATGAGGCCGGCGCCCGCCTCCCGGGGAGAGGCGCCGTTCCGTTCAAGCGCGGTAAGAAAGGCGGCGGATTTTCTTGCACGTCCGGACGCAAGAGTGATCGTGCTGACGGGAGGCAGCTCCGAGGAGATGTCGTCGTTCGTCGTTCCCCCTCTTTTTTCCGTTCTTGAAGAGCTCAAAATGCGCTGGGTGTATGCGGAGTCGATCGCTAACGGCCACTTTAAAAAACTGGTGCGCATCATAGAGGAGGACTGGGCGGATGCGGTCTTCATAGAATGGTTCTCCGGCATGGAAAAGAACGAAGATCTCGTGCGACTCTTGAACGAAGTGTTCCTGACAGATGCAAAGAACCGGCTCATCATAGTGAACAAGGAAGGCACAGCCGTGCCGAACTTCGTCAACGCTCTGAAGGCGGCCCGTTTCACCGACCGTCTGCTTCCACAAAGGCGCGACGTGAGCGTCCCAGTGATAGGCCTTCTGCCGCAGCACATGAGCGATGTTCAGGCGGCCGAGCATCTCTTCGGGGAGGTAACTCCCAAAACCCGCGGCATGGCGCGCCACGTGGCGACGCGCATGCCCTTGCTGCTTCCAATCGCCGACAAGCTCCGTTCTGCCATCGCACAAAGGCCCAACTTCAGATCGTTCGACGCTCTGGTTCAAAGAGTGGTGGACGAAACAGCGGACGGCGCGGGAGTGCTCGTCGCCACCGGGAACAGGTTGCGCATGGAGCGCGAAGCGCCGCGGGAGATCCTGTGGGCCAAGGACGGCGAAGAAGTGTTCTTCCTGCGCTCGGCTGAACGTCTTGAGGCGCGTCCGGTGACTCCGCACACGACGATCCTTACGAATCCGCACATCTCTTTTATGAACTTCATGAACAGGACCGTCCCGTTCACGATACACCCCACTTCCCGCATCGCAATGTAGACGGCAAACATACTGTTTGACAAGTTCCCGAAGATGTGGGAAAGGGCGCACCGCATCAGGACTGGATCATAACGCGACGCGGCTACGAAACACGCGCCGCAAAACACATTAAAAGGAGAAGGAGGCGGTAAAAATGGCAGGCCCTAAGATCGCGAATGCCGGTGAAGGCGTCACGCGCTGGCTCGCAAAACAGATGGAGAACGCAAGGATGATCGCTCCGGAGGTGAACTACACCGGCGACATCTTCATGAACATGGGCCTGCGGGTCGGGCGGTTCGGAAACTTCGTTACGCGGATCGTCTCATCTATGTTCGACGAACCGGCGTTCGCCGTTGCGCACCTTTCAGGAGGCAGCCGTCGCATCGAAGGGCTTTTTCCATCAGACGAGACCCCCGCGATCTCTTCAATTGCATACATGGGGGACAGCATCGAATCGCAAAGAAGGATAGACGGCCTTGTCTCTGACGGTGAATCCCGCCCTGCGAGCGGCTCCGTCGCACCGCATGTACCCCAACAACATGTCTCAGGCGCGCGCATCATGGTAAGCCAGCCACCGAGAATGCCTGTATGTCAGCATCTGCCGGTGGTACGCGTGATGCTTCCGCCCGTCAGGTGCTGCAGACCGTAACTCAAGGTCTGAAATGTTTTGCCTCGGGTGAGAACGATATGATTGCCGACGTGGAATATTCGGGAACAAGCTGAAAAGTTTCAGTGAGACCAACGCCTATACGCCCTCCCTCAAGGAGGGCGTATAATTTTTCCTGCTCCATGAGATTCGGCGCTGAAGGATAGCCGAAGCTGAAACGGCAACCCCGCCCCTGATCCGCATTCAACTCTTTTCGGATAAGTTCGTGGCAGTATCCTGCCGTCGCCTCCGCACATTCGGCCGCGAGCCCCTTGAGATAGAACACCTCCGCATATTTCTTGTCCTGAAAGAGGCGCGCCCCTTCTTCGATGACGTTCTGGCCGACGGTCACAAGCTGCATCGTTATAAAACCGTCCGGGAAGAGATCGGAAACGCAGAGGTTGGGCGATTGGCGCTGGCGCGGGAACTCGAAGCGATAGATCTTGTCGCCTTTCCCGGCGGACGTTACCAGCAGCGCGTTCTCCTGTTTCCTGCATTCGAAATATCCGTACACCGCCTTGGGCGCGATGATATCGTTCGCATCGCATCTTGTGATAAGGCGTTCGAAAAGAGGCAGAACCGACGTCTTGATGAACTGCCGCCACTCGTTCTGCGATTGCCCCTTTTTGAACTGCCAGCGTGAGGCGAAAAGCGCGTCCTGATCTATGAATTTGGCAATCTTGTGAAAACCGACATTGTCCAGGACCTTAGTGCCGAAGAAGGGTGGTTTCATTGTGAGGTGATCTCCTCCATGGCCTTGAGCCCCGCGAACGCATCCTCGCAATAGTAAACGGGACCGCGATAGCTTTTCTTGAGCGTCGTGTCCGTGAACTTCTTCGTGAGCGCGGCACCGCCAACGAGCACCGGCATCGAGATGCCCTGATGATCGAGCGACTGAAGGTCCTCCCTCATTATCTCCGTGGAGCTGACAAGGAGGCCCGAAAGCCCTATCGCATCCGCGCCATTGCCCCTCGCCGCTTCGAGAATTGCGGAGACCGGCTGGCGGATGCCGAGATTTATTACCTCGAACCCGTTATTGGACAGAATGATGTCCACGAGATTCTTCCCGATATCGTGCACGTCTCCCCTCACGGTGGCCAGCACGATCGTCCCTCTTTTGGGCGCCTCTCCCTCTTTGAGCTTCGGCGCCAAGAGATCGACGGCCGCCCTCATCGCCTCCGCCGACTGCAATACGAACGGCAGCGGTAACTTACCGCCCCCGAAAAGATCGCCGATATCCTTCATCGCGGGGAGCAGTATCCGGTTCAGGATATCCTTCGGCTTCTTTGTCCTGCACAGGTCCTCAAGCAGCGGCCCGAGGCCAGACTTGTCCCCGTCCATGATCTTCTTGCGGAGGGCATCCGGACCATTTACCGGACCGCCGTCTCCCCGCCGGACGGGCGCCTCCACGATCCCCTGAAAATATTTGATCAATGCCGCCAGCGGCTCCCCTTTGGAATCGTCGTTTTCAAGAAGGCGGGTTGCGAGCTCCAGCTCTTTTTTTGAGATCTCCGCAAGCCGCAATATCCTCGCGGAATTGACGATCGCGGCATCGAGACCCGCAAATACCGCCTGATTCAAAAAAACGCTCGTCACTACGCTTCTCGCTTGGGGCAAAAGCCCGAATGAAACATTGCTGATGCCGAGTATCGTTCTGACATCTTTGATCTCTTTTTTTATCTTTTTTATCCCGCCCAGCGTCTGTATCGCCGCGTCCTTGGAGGATGCGTCCCCGCTTGCGACCGTAAACGTGAGCGCGTCGAAGATGAGGTCCCCAGCGCGAAGACCTTTTAAAACGGCAAGGTCGTAGATCCGCCTTGCGATCTCCGCTTTTTTGGAGGCGGTCCTCGCCATCCCGTCCTCGTCTATCGTGAGGCAAATCAGTGCCGCGCCGAACTTTTTTGCCAGATCTATGATCTCTTTCGCCCTGGCGCCGCCGTCTTCGAGGTTGATGGAATTTATGATGCATCTGCCCGGCGCTATCTTCAGGGCCGCCTCGATCACCTTCGGATTTGTGGAATCTATCATCAAAGGCGAGTCCACGCCTTTTGCCGCGCGCGACACCACCTCTATCATGTCGGCCGCCTCGTCCCGGCCGGGATACGCCACACAAAGGTCGATCGCGTGTGCGCCTTTGGCCGCGTCCTTGGCCATGGCAACCATCGAATCATAATCGTCCTTCAACAAAAGCTCTTTGAACTTTTTGGAGCCGTTCACGTTCGTCTGTTCCGCGACGAGGAACGGTTTGGGTTCCTGATCGAGGGCAACTGCAGAAAAAAGACTTGAGACCTGAGACTTAAGACCCGGGACCCGTCTCCCAATGGATAAAGGTCTTGTGTCCTTTAGAATACCGGATAACGCTTTTATATGATCCGGCGTCGTGCCGCAGCAGCCCCCGACGAACGCGACGCCGAATTGTTCCACAAAACCGACAAGTCGCGACGCAAACTCCGCGGGCGAAAGGGAATAGACCGACCTTCCCCCTACGTTCTCGGGCATTCCTGCGTTGGGCCTGCAAAGTATGGGAAAGGGCGAATGCAACGATAGCTCGTGTATGTGCTCTTCCATCATCTCGGGACCGGTGGCGCAATTGATGCCGAACGCGGCCGGCCCGAAAGGTTCGACCGCCGCAAGCGCCGCGGTTATGTCGGTGCCCAAGAGCATCGTCCCGTTCTTCTCGATAGTTACCGAAACGAGGAACGGAACTTTTGAAGGCACCGCCGTCGCCGCCTTTATCTGAAGGACGTCCTGACACGTCGGTATCAGGATATAATCGACCCCCGCTTCCGTTAGGGCCGCTATCTGCCTTTGATAAGCGCCGAAGATCTCGTCATATGAGATGTGTCCGAGCGTTGGAAGTTTGGAGGTGGGGCCGACCTCGCCGGCCACAAAGCACCGCCTGCCTCCTTTGGAGAATTTATCCGCCGACCTTTTCGCTATCGATACGGCGGCGCGGTTTATCTCTTCCATCCTTTCCGCAAGATCGTAATCGGCGAGGGCTATCTCGGATGCTCCGAACGTGTTCGTGCTTATGATGTCGGCGCCCGCGTTAAGATACGCGTCGTGTATGGAACCGATCACGTCCGGCCGCGTAACGTTGAGAAGCGCGTTGCATTCGGCATCGGCAACGGCCTCGATCATCGTGCCCATGGCGCCGTCAAAGATGAGGGGATATTTCTCCATCAGGTGGAGGTTTGTAGCACGGGTTTTCGGGGTAGGCAAGAATCCTTAAGACCTGGTTCGTCTTATCATTAGGACCAGCGATGTCGCAAAAAACATGAAGCCCACGACAAAGGGTATCGCGGCCGAGGCCTCGGCATTTACGAGCCCGCAGCTGGAAACGCCGCCGCTACCCTGCTGGATCTCGCCGGTCAGCGCCGGGTCTGCCACCGGCTCCGGAGCAGGAGTCTCCGCAGGCAGCGGCTCGCAGGCATCGCCCACGCCGTTTCCGTCAAAATCGGTCTGGTCGCTGTTGACGGTTGTCGGACAGTTGTCGCAGACGTCCCCGAAATGATCGAAGTCGGCGTCCGCCTGATCGGTGTTTGGTATCTCGACGCAGTTGTCAAAGGCGTCGACTATGGTGTCGCTGTCGAAATCATCCTCGCAGAGCTCTCCGCGTCCGTCGAAATCGGTGTCCATCTGGTCCGGGTTATCCATGTATCGGCAGTTGTCGCAGGCGTCCCCCACCGTGTCCTCGTCGGAATCGGTCTGACGGGTGTTGTAAACTTCGGGGCAGTTGTCCTCGTCGTCAAGGTATCCGTCGCTATCGGTGTCCGTGCATGCATCGCCGACACCGTCGCCGTCCGTGTCCAGCTGGTCAATGTTCTCCAAAAGAACGCAGTTGTCTTCCGCGTCCACGATCGTATCGCCGTCGGAATCGTCGCAGTCGTCCCCTATCCTGTCGGCGTCCATATCGCTCTGAAAGCCGGAGGTCTCCCCTACGATCGGATCGATGCAGTAGTCGGGATCGTCATCGCAGTCGCCGTTGCGCACCTCGGGGCAATTGTCGTACCTGTCCGCGATACCGTCGCAATCCGTATCATAGACAAGCACGCCGCGGTCGGAAACCTTGCATATTCCCGGCTGCGCATATGCTCCGGCGGCGAAGATGATCGCGACAAGAACGGCTGATACTGATATTATAAGCTTCATGGCGCCCCTCACATTCCCTCTAGCATATTTTTCGTCCGGCGGTGAAAAAAGTTGCTCGGAAAATGAAGCCCATTTACGGACATCATTCACAGATAAAAAAACGCCAGCAACCTGTTGAATTTGCTGGCGTTTTTAGTTTTTTTACAGGGTTCCTATTTTCCCCTTCTGATGCCTGCCAGCGAGATCGCCGCCATCACCATTAGGATCAGGCCCGTCATCATGCCGGAATTATCAGCGATCCCCGCGATCGAACAGCCGCCGCCGAAATCGGCCGCCGGCTCGTCTTCGGGAACTATTTCGGCCGGGATCGGACAATTGGGTCCGTCGCAGCGCGGATCACACGCGTCGCCCAAGCCGTCCGCATCGAGGTCGTTCTGGTCGGCGTTGCTCTTGAGAACGCAGTTGTCTTCGTCGTCAACGATAGTGTCGTTGTCCCAATCCACTTCGCAGACATCACCCACGCCGTCGCCGTCGACATCTTCCTGATCGACGTTGGGTACCATCCTGCAATTGTCGCAATAGTCGCCCAGCCCGTCATCGTCGGCGTCCGACTGGCGCGAATTATACATCAGCGGACAATTATCAACCACATCACGGAAACCGTCGCCGTCCGTGTCGGTCATGTCGCACACATCGCCGACGCCGTCCCCGTCAGAATCGACCTGCTCCACGTTGATCCTTTCCGGACAGTTATCAGAACCGTCAAAGAGCCCATCGCCGTCGGAATCGTCGCAGAGATCGCCGATGTCATCCGAATCCATATCGGCCTGATCGGGGTTGGCGATGCTTGCACAGTTATCCAAGCTGTCCGCGACGCCGTCGGAGTCCTCGTCCGCTATCGGGAGCGAAGTCGTGACGTGGATCCTGTCGGCAGGTGATACCTCGGAGATCGCGATAGCTTCGTCCGCCAGCCGCGCGTACGCCGAGCCCGCGAACACGAATGCCGCGATGGCCATGATGGTCGTCAGAAAAACCGTCTTCTTCATAATGATTACTCCTTGGATTCTTATCCCCCCGCAACCCAAGGTCGTCCCTTAATGATTATCGGCAGCTCTTAAAAAAAGTTGCGTACAATCTAGACATGAGACCTTAGACCTTAGACATTAGACTGATTGCTTAATGATTTCAGCTATTTACCTATACAAAAACTTGAAAAGATGCGGTCCAAGACCGATTCGTCCGCCGCCCCCCCAGTGATTTGCCCAATGAATTCATGGGCTTGTCGCAAGTGGTGGGCCGTGAATTCGGGCGCTTCCTTATTATATAATGTAGTCACGGCCTGATTTACCTCCTCTTTGGCCCTGTCCAACGCCTCTTTGTGGCGGGCCGAGGTAACGACCACGCTTTCGGTGCCTATCCCTTTTTGACCTACGGCCCTTTTCAATAGAATTTCTTTCAGCAGGTCGATGCCGTCGCCCGTAAGGGCTGAAACATTTACCGCCCCCTCCCTACAAAGGAGGGGTGTGATCAGGTCCG
>DYJF01000008.1:0-28765 GCA_020723205.1 Bdellovibrio sp. | reverse complement strand
CGCCCGTAAGGGCTGAAATACGGATCTCGTGTCTTGTCTCTTGCGTCTTGCGTCCCAATCCCACGATCAGGTCCGATTTATTCACACAAATGATCGCGCGCTTTGGATCAAGCGATCTGTAGATCTCTTCATCGGCTTCGTCTGCCGGCCTTGATCCGTCCAAGACAAACAGGATGAGGTCCGACCTTTCCATCGAGCCGCGGGCCTTTTCGATCCCGATCTTTTCCACTTCATGTTCACCCTCCCTGATGCCGGCTCCGTCCGTGATATGAAACAGAACACCCCGGGTCTGAACGGTCTCGGAAACTAAGTCCCTCGTCGTGCCCGGCTCGTGATGGACGATCGCACGATCGCGGCCCACAAGCGCGTTGAAGACGCTCGACTTGCCGACATTCGGCCTGCCCACGATAGCGACCCTGACGCCGTCGCGAAGCATCCGCCCTTCCTCATATGTATCCGATATCGCGCCGAGCCGCGCCAAGATCTTGTTTAGGCGGACCGCGATCCCCTCGTTTTCCATCATCTCGATGTCGTCCTCCGGAAAATCGATCGAGGCCTCCACGAGCGCCCTGAGCTTTGTCAGATCATCCATCAGAACATGCAGCTCCGAAGAGAGCTTTCCTTCAAGCTGGTCCCCGGCTATCCTTGCCGCCTCGTCGCTTGATGCGGAGATCAGGTCCGCGACCGCTTCCGCTTGCGCAAGATCCATCTTGCCGTTCAAAAAAGCCCGCTTCGTAAACTCGCCCGGTTCTGCCATGCGCGCCCCGGAACCGATGCACGCCTCGACGATGCGCTTGAGTGTCGCCTGTCCGCCATGGCAGGATATCTCGATCACATTTTCGCCGGTGTAGGAATTTGGGGACTTCATCCAGACGGCAAGGACGGTATCGATAAATCCACCCTTTGAAAAATGGGGGTTGGGGGGATTCGATACGGGATAAATTATCTTCCCCAAATACATCCTGTGGGATTTAAACAGCGCGACTTCTTTTTTCCCGCGCCATACGCTTTTCAGCACGTCGGCCGCACGATCGCCGCTCATGCGGACGACTCCGATCCCGCCGACGCCGGGCGGCGTGGCGATCGCGCAGATCGTATCCTTAAGCATTGTGATCCTCAAGATATTGAATGAGGGCGGGGAAATAAACGAGCGTCGTCAAAAGGCACGCGACCATTCCTGAAACGGCAAGGTCGCCTATCGACTTGAGGCCGTTGTGCGATGCGAACGCCAATCCCAGAAAACCGAAGATATTCGTAAGAGAGCTCATGAGCGCCGCGCCGCCGCTGGACCTTAACGCATCCATCAGGCGACCTTTGCCCAGCTCCCTGTAGCGGTGATAAATATGAACGGAGTTGTCGATGCTGGTACCCACGACGGTGGCGGCCACCACCACGTTATAAAAATTGAGCCGGATCCTGAAGACCATCATGAAGAGGGTCATGAGAAGAACGCCCAGAACGATAGGGGACATTACAAGAACCGCCACCTTAAATTTTCTGAAATCCAGAAAAACGATCAGAAAGACGACCGTGAACGCCAGTATCATCACGCGCTTTCCGTCGGCCATCATCGTGCGCAGGACGTCCGCAAAAATGATCGAGTCGTTCGCCGGATAAAAATTGCCGACCGGAGTTCTTATCTCCTGTATATCCTCGGCGAACCTTATGGCGTTCTTGCCGTCGTCCATCTCCATCTTGGGAAGCGGATTTATATAGGCGATCTGCGTCGTGTCGTGCTCTTTTTGTCCCCAGAATATCTCGCGCACCTTGGGCGGCACTTCGCTCTCCTCTATCGTCGTGGTTTCGTTCAGCGCCTCCTTGAAGCGGTCGAGGTCCTTTTTATGCTCGCCCTTCACGAGCTTCAACGTCTTGTCCGCAAGGAGGTCCTTCATCTCGCCGACTACCGCGAGCTTTTCCGCCTGGTCGCCGGGCACGAGGTCGTAGTAGGACTTATAGGCATGGACCGACGTGGACGGCTCCTTCATCTTTTCGTCCAGCGCTATTTTTACGGCCTCCGCCTCCTCCTTACTGTGCACGATCACCATGGCTGGAGAATTGACCGACGAGCTCGTCTCCTGTTGCTTCGCCCTCGCAAGACGCGATTCCGGTATGACCGCCTTGATCTTCGAAAAGCGCCACTCGAAACTCATGTGCGGAAGATTGACAAGAGAGATCGCGACAAGCACCGCCATGCCGCCAAGGACGAAACGCGGCACAGGGAATCTTTTCATCGCGCCAGCCCTTGCCTTCTTGCCGGTCCCGAGCTCGAAACCGATGGAGCGTTTGAACGACAAAAGACGGATCTTCTCCGCCAGCACGAGAATGGAAGGGAAGATCAGCATGTAGCTCAAGTAGTTCACGACAAGGCCCGTGCCCGCGATGAAACCGAACTCCGAGAATCCCTTGAAGTCGTTTATGACTAAGATCCAGAAGGTGGCGGCGACGGTGGCGGCCGACGTGAGCGCCGAACCGCCGGTATGGTAGAGCACGGTGAAAAGCGCGTCCTCCATATCTTTGCCGGAGCGCCGCTCCTCGATGTAGCGTGAGAATATGTGTATCCCTATCTCTATCCCCAGACCGCCCAGGATCGCGAATAGAAATGACGTCACGAGGTTTAAGTTCTTTATGAAAAGCGACGAGAAAGCGAAGGTCACGAAGATGCCCAGCGTAAGAGGCGCAAAAAGGAGCGGCACCGAGAGGACCCTTCTGAAATACAGGATCAGCACGACGGCGATGCCTATCGCAGATATGAGACCGGCCCTCGTAAGGTCCTTGATTATCGAATTGTACTCGTCCACTCGCGAGCGGATTGTGCCGGTGTAATAGATGTTCGCGGTCTCGAATGGGTGCGCGGACCGGAACTCGCCGACGCGCTTCTTGACGTATTCGTAGAACACGCCGCTCTCTTTTATTCCCTCCGGCTCGGTCTCCGGATAGACGTACATCGAATATATCGTCTGATCGTCGTTCGTAAAATATTCGTTGGTCGCCCCGCTGGCGTATTTACTCTTATACTTCTCCTCTATGTCTCCGAACTTGAACTCCTCGTCTTCGCCCTCGTCCTCGAAATCTATGTAGAGGCCGGAGAGTTTTTCGCGCTGGATGCGGCGATCTATCCTGTCGCGAATGGTCGTAAGGTCGTCGAGGTCTATGAAGAGGAGCTTGTGCTTGTCGAAGAACTCAAAACCCCGTTTTTTCGACTCCACTTCGCCGACCTCGGGATCGTCTCCCAAAAAAGCGGACAACTCCTCCAGCATACGCCTTGCGGTTTCGGGCTCTTTGTCTTCCACGACAACGATGAGCGACTTTGTGGCCTTGAACTTTTCGCGTATTTCGTTGATCGTCTGGACGCTTTTGTAGTCCTGCGGGATAAGTTCTGTTAAGTCCGTGTTAATATTGGAGAAAAAGGCGGACATGCGGGGATAGCAGACGATTCCTAGGACGACGGCCGCCGCCAAAATGGGGAGGTAGAACCTCATCACGAAACGAACAACTCTTTTTAAAACGCGCTGTATCCTCATTTTAAAGGCATTTCTGTGTGCTTGACTGCAAAGTGCTAAAATGTATACTGCCGCCTCAATTAAAATCAAGGAGGATTAAATGACGCTGAAAATAGGTATTAACGGGTTTGGAAGGATCGGCCGGCTGGCCATGAGGGTCGCCGCCAGCGATTCTTCGGTTGAATTCGTTGGTATAAACGATCTGATCCCGCCAGCCACGATGGCGCACCTTTTGAAGTACGATTCGACCCACGGTCGTTTCAAGGGAAACATCTCCGCATCCGAAAAAGAGATCACGGTCAACGGCAAGAAGATCCCGACGTTCGCCGAAACGGACCCGACAAAGCTCCCCTGGAAAGACCTCAATGTGGACATAGTGCTTGAGTGCACGGGAAAATTCGTGGACACGGCCGGCGCATCAAAACACCTGGCGGCCGGCGCGAAGAAGGTCATCATCTCGGCCCCGTGCAAGGACAAGGATTCTCCCACATACGTCTACGGCGTGAACCACGAATCTTACAAGCCGGAACAGAACGTTGTTTCAAACGCATCGTGCACCACGAACTGTCTGGCGCCCGTCGCGAAGGTGCTGCATGAGAACTTCACCATCGAGAAGGGTTTCATGACGACGATCCACGCATACACGAACGATCAACGCGTGGTCGACGGCCCGCACAAGGATTTACGCCGCGCACGTGCAGCTGCGGTCTCGCAGATACCTACGACCACCGGCGCCGCAAAGGCGGTGGGGCTGGTGCTTCCGGACCTTAAGGGAAAACTGGACGGCATGGCCATCCGCATCCCCACGGCGAACGTCTCTTGCGTGGACCTCGTCGTGGAATGCGCAAAACCGTTGACGGCCGAAAGCGTAAATGCCGCGCTCAAGAAAGCCGCGCAGGGTCCGCTCAAGGGCATCCTTGATTTCTGCGAAGAGCCGCTGGTCTCCGTTGATTTCATGGGCGAGACGAACTCTTCCGTCGTGGACGCGCTTTCCACAAAGGCCATAGGCAATATGGTCAAGATCATAGCGTGGTACGACAACGAGATCGGCTTCTGTTATCGCATGATAGATCTCGCGAAACACATGGGTAAGACACTTAAATAAAAACGCGGCAGAAGAAATATTATGACGATAAAATTCATTGACGAACTGCCGATAACCGAAAAACGCGTCTTCATCCGCGTGGATTTCAACGTAAAACTGGGCGAGGACGGCACCATCTCCGACGACACGAGGATCCGCGCAGCACTGCCGACGATCCGCTACGCATTAGACCAGAAGGCGAAAGTTATTCTCGCTTCGCATCTGGGCCGCCCCAAGGGGCAGGTAAATCCCAAGTATTCCATGAAACCGGTGGGCAGGCGGCTTGCTGAACTTTTGGAGACCGTCGAGGTTCTCATGCCCGAGGACTGCGTCGGCGACGCGGTAAAAAAACTGACGAACGACATGCAAACCGGACAGGTCATGCTCTTGGAGAACCTCCGCTTCCACAAAGAGGAGGAGGCCAATGACGAGCTCTTTTCAAAACAGCTCGCCTCTATTGCCGACGTCTATATCAACGACGCCTTCGGCACTGCGCACCGCGCCCACGCATCCACCGCGGGCATGGTCCGGTTCGTCGCCTTGAAGGGCGCGGGGTTCCTGATGCGCGACGAGATCAAATATCTCTCGAAGATCGTCAAGGACCCGGAAAAACCGTTCGTCGCGATCTTGGGAGGGGCGAAGGTCTCCGACAAGATAGGCGTTATCGAGAACCTTTTGAACAAGGTCGACCGTCTCTTGATAGGCGGCGGAATGGCGTACACGTTCCTCAAGGCGAAGGGCGTTGAGGTGGGCACCTCTCTCGTCGAAGAGGACAAGATACATACGGCAAAGAAGGTCCTGGACCGCGCAGAAACGAAGGGCATCCCTGTCCTTCTTCCGACCGACCACATCATTGCCGACAAATGCGATGCGACCGCAAAGGCCGCGACAACAAGAGATGCATCGATACCGGCGGGCCTGATGGGACTTGATATCGGACCTGCAACGCTTTCGAAATTCGAAAGTTCGGTCAAGGATTCCAAGACCATCTTCTGGAACGGCCCGATGGGCGTTTTTGAGATCCCCGCATTCGCGAACGGCACAATGGAAATGGCGAAGACCGTAGCGGCAACGTCCGCCACGACCGTCGTGGGCGGCGGCGATTCCGTAGCCGCGGTCAATAAGGCGGGCGTGGCATCGAAGATCACACACATATCGACCGGCGGCGGCGCTTCTCTCGAATTTATTGAGGGGAAAGAGCTGCCGGGAATAAAGGCACTGGAAATCTGACATGACGAACAGAACCCCGTTCATAGTTGCGAACTGGAAAATGAACTTCACCGTTCCTGATGCTTTGAAGTTCGAGACGGCGCTTACGCACGAGCTCAAGGCAACGGGCGAAGTGGAGATCGCCATAGCACCGCCGTTTACGGCCCTTTATTCTCTCGGCGTAACGCTTGCGGAAACGCCCTATAAGCTCGCCGCGCAAAACGTTTTTTGGGAGGAGAGCGGCGCCTATACGGGCGAGATATCCGGAGCGTTCCTCAAGGACGTCGGCTGCGAATATGTGATAATCGGCCATTCCGAAAGGCGCCAGTATTTTGGAGAGACCGACGAAACGGTCAGCAAGAGAATACGCGCCGCCCTTCGCGACGAGCTCGTTCCCGTCATGTGCGTCGGCGAGACCCTCCCCGAGCGGGAGGCAAACAAGACTTGGACGATCATAGAGCGACAGCTCAAGATGGGACTGGCCTCCATCTTTTTGAAGGACGTAGAGCGCTTCGTTATCGCCTACGAACCGGTTTGGGCTATAGGCACCGGCAGAACCGCAAGCTCCGCCCAGGCGGAAGAGGTCCATTCGATGATCCGCGACTGGCTCTCGAAGAATTG
Organism: Bdellovibrio sp.; assembly: GCA_020723205.1. Taxonomy (GTDB): domain Bacteria; phylum UBA10199; class UBA10199; order 2-02-FULL-44-16; family DYJF01; genus DYJF01. The sequence goes on along the minus strand of DYJF01000008.1, from coordinate 22,351 downwards.
CGACGGCGCGACGGCAGAAAGGGTGCGCATCCTTTACGGCGGAAGCGTAAAAGCGAAAAACGCGCGCGAGATACTTACGCAGCCCAACGTTGACGGCGGGCTTGTGGGCGGCGCGAGTCTCGATCCCATTGAGTTCGCCAACATAATAAGATGTGCGCCGCAAAGGTCCCAATCGAACTAGAAGGGAGTATTTGATGGAAGCGATCCTGATAACAGTTCATTACTTTCTATGCGCGTTTTTGATCATCGTCATTCTCCTTCAGGCGGGCAAGGGCGCGGATATAGGCGCGGTGTTCGCAGACCGTTTTCGGAAGCAGGGGACCTGCGACCTTTTTGAGCAAGCTGACCGCCTTTGTGGCGATCGCCTTTCTTGTCACCTCGATCTGGCTCGCGCAGATCTCGAAGAACCGTTCCGTAACGTCGGTGATCGACAAGGCGCCGGTTTCGGAGGAACAATCCGCGGTGCCGGCTGCACCGGTAGAAGCGCCGCAGGAAAAGCCGGCCGAGGAACAGAAAAAATAGTTGATTGAAAACCGGGCCCGGGTGGTGGAATTGGCATACACGTACGTTTGAGGGGCGTATGGGGAAACCCTTGCGGGTTCAAATCCCGCCCCGGGCACAAACAAAAACGGAGAGGATTTATCCTTTCCGTTTTTGTTTTGAACCTGTTGCGGGATGTGAACCTGTCGCCGTAAGGCGACTGGGTTCTGACCGAGCGCGGGTACCCGCTTTAGCGGGTGCGCGAGGAAATACCCGGAGGCGTAGCCGGAGGGTGAAATCCCGCCCCGGGCACAAAATAAAACGGGAAGGATTTGCTCCTTCCCGTTTTATTTTTAGCTCCGGAGAGATACCGAACCCGTCCCTTATTTCGGTCCCCCGTGCCTGACATCACGGCCGCGTATCATGAATATCGCAAGCTCGGCAATGTTGGTCGCGTGGTCCGCTATCCTCTCGAGATATCTTATAATAGAGGTCGTAGGGAACGCGGTCTTGATAAGACCCGGCTCACTGGCGGTCCGCTCGATGAGCTCGTTCACGAATTTTTTGGTCATTTCGTCGACCGCGTCGTCGTGCTTGAAAACACCGTCGGCCTTTTCAGCGTTTCCCTCCACGAACGCGTTAAAACTGTCCTTGAGCATTTTCTGAACTATCTCCGCCATCTTGGTAACATCGACCGGCGGCGCTCCCTGCTCCACCAGCTCTTTTACCCTCTGCGCAAAATTGACGGCAAGGTCGCCTATGCGCTCAAGGTCGGTCACTATCTTTAGCCCCCTCGTTATGAAACGCAGATCGCTTGCCGCCGGCTGATAGCGGGCCAACAGCTCGATGCACTGCTCGTCGATCGCCACTTCGAGAGCATTTACCGCGCGATCCGTTTCCATTATTCTTTCCGCGAGCTTGGTGTCTTTTTCTTTCAATGCGCGCACGCAATCCGAGACCATGACCTCGACCTTGCTGCCCATCAGAAGTATCTGCTGCTTTAGACTGTTCAGCGCTTCATCATAATGACGATCTATGTGGTGGTCCATTGTCCCTCCGTTATCCGTATCTTCCGGTTATGTAATCTTCCGTCCTCTTGTCCGCGGGCGCGGTAAATATCCGGTTCGTATCTCCAAACTCAACAAGCTCTCCCATGAGCATGAAACCGCAATCGTCCGACACGCGCGCGGCCTGCTGCATATTATGGGTAACGATCAGTATCGTATAGTTGCTCTTGAGGTCCTGCATCAACTCCTCGATCCTTGCCGTCGCCTGCGGATCGAGCGCGGAGCAGGGTTCGTCCATAAGAAGGATGTCCGGCCTTGTCGCCACGGTCCTTGCTATACAGAGCCGTTGTTGCTGTTCGCCTGAAAGCGAGAGAGCGTTCTCTTTCAGATGGTCCTTCAGATCGTTCCACAATCCGACCGATTCTAGACATTCCCTGACGGTTCTTTCAAGCCCCCCTCCACGCTTGAGACCGTGTATTCTGGGGCCATATGCGACGTTCTCGAACACGCTAAGGGGGAAGGGGTTCGGCCTTTGAAATACCATGCCGACACGTTTTCTAAGACCCGTCAACTCTACGCCGTCGCCTAAGATCTGCTCCCCGAATATTTTGACGTCTCCGGCCGCGCGGCTGCCGATGATCAGATCGTTCATCCTGTTGAACACACGGAGGAGCGTCGACTTGCCGCAACCGGACGGGCCTATAAGAGCTGTGATCCTCTTTTCGGAGACGTTCAGGTTCACACCTTTAAGGGCGTGGAAGTTCCCGTAATAGAAATTGAGCTCCTTACATGTTATCGCGGACATCAGCCGAACCTCCCCGTAACGTATTCCTCTGTCTTCTTATTGGACGGCACGGTGAATATGGTCTGCGTTCTGTCGATCTCTATCAACTCTCCCATGAGCAGGAAAGCCGTCCTGTCGCCGATTCTTGCGGCCTGTTTCGTGTTGTTAGTAACGAAGATCATCGTGTAGCTCTTCTTGAGCTCCTTGAGCGCCTCTTCGACCTTGGCGGTCGATATCGGGTCCAGCCCCGAACACGGTTCGTCGAACATTATGATCTCCGGTTTTAAGGCGAGCGTCCTTGCGATGCAAAGCCGCTGCTGCTGACCGCCGGAGAGCCGTAATGCGAAGGTTTCAAGGCGATCCTTAACCTCGTCCCACAAAAAAGCGGCCTTGAGCGAAGATTCGACAAGATGATCGGCTTCTGATCTTTTCAGCCGCCCTTTAAGTTTCGGGCCGAACAAGATGTTCTCCCTGATCGTCATGGGGAGCGGTATCGGTACCGCAAAAACTATCCCCACGCGCCTGCGGAGCTCTTCGACGTCCTCTATTGAATAGACGTTCTGTCCGTCCAGCAATAACTTCCCATCGACCCTCGAACCATAGATCCTGTCCACCATCCTGTTAAGACACAACAGCAGCGTGGACTTCCCGGAATTGGCGGGACCTATGACGCTCAAAATCTCGTGCTCATAGACGTCCAGGTTGACGTCCCTGAGGGCCGCCTTGTCTCCGAATCTAACGCTTAGACCCTTTATGGATATCTTGTTCACGCCCGCCTTCCTTTGGTCAGACGATGCATCATCGTATATGCGCTCACGTTTATGACAAGAATGGTTATGATAAGAACTGCCGCGGTCGCATAGGCCATGTCGTTCGATATCCCTTCGCGCGCTAAAATATAAAAGTGAACCGCCATCGTCCTCGACGAATCGAAAAGAGACGTCGGCATCTGCACCGCCGATCCGGCGGTGAATATCACTACTGCGGTCTCTTCTATCGATCTCCCGATTCCCAAAATAACGCCGGTCAGGATGCCCGGGAGGGCGTATGGGAGGACCGATCTTGTGACGACCTGCCATCTTGTAGCGCCCAGCGAGGCCGCAACGTCGCGATACGAAGCGGGGACCGCTCGAAGCGCTTCTTCCGCCGTTCGTATGACGGTCGGAAGTATCATCGCGGAAAGCGAGAGTCCGCCCGAAAGTATGGACCACCCGAAACCGAGCATCACGACGAACAATATGAAACCGAAAAGACCGAATATGATGGATGGAACGCCCGCAAGACAGTTGATGCCGAACCTGATCGCCTGCGTGACCTTTCCTTCGCGCGTGTATTCCGCAAGATATATGGCGCTCGCGACGCCCAGTGGCGCGGCGATGCCGATCGCGACAAAGACCATGAAGATGGTCCCTACGATGGCCGGCAGGATGCCTCCCTCGCGGCCCATGTCGAGGATCGGCTGCGTCAAGAAGGCCCAAGATATGTGCTTGAGCCCGCCGGCAAGAACGAAGCTGATGACAAAAATGAGCGCGCCGATCGTGAATATCGCCGCCGACCACAAAAATAACTTCGCAATTTTTTCCGTTATTTTAGGGGAGATGCGCGACATCTAGAACTTCCTCCTTGCGAACTTGAGCGCGACCGTGTTCAGGATCATAATGAAGAAAAACAGTACGACGCCGGTAGCGAAGAGCGCCTGTCTGTGGTCGCCCACGGCGTATCCCATCTCTATAGCGATATTGGCGGTAAGTGTTCTGACAGAATCCAGAGGAGAGTGAGGTATCGTGGTGGCGTTTCCGGATATCATAATGACCGCCATCGTCTCGCCGACCGCGCGGCCCATGCCCAAAATGACGCCGGCGAGAATGCCGGACTTAGCGGCCGGCAAAATGACTCGCCACGTGCTCTGCCACGCGGTCGCACCGAGGGCGAGAGAACCCTCTTTGTAGCTCTTGGGAACCGCCTGTATCGCATCGATCGAAACGCTCACTATCGTCGGCAGGATCATGATCGCCAAAACTATCGACGCCGCAAGTATCGAAAGTCCGGGGCCCCCAAGATGCTCGCGGATGATGGGCGCGAGCCACATCACGCCCAGAAAGCCGTAGACAACCGAAGGTATGCCGGCCAGAAGTTCGATGGCCGGCTTAAGAACGCCGACCCACTTCGGCGGTGCGAATTCCGCAAGAAAAACAGCACACGACACCCCCAAAGGAACGCCGAAGATAAGCGCTCCGATGGTCACCCACAGCGAACCAATGATGAAGGCGTAGATGCCGAACTGGCCCGACAGCGGCGCCCATTCTTTTCCTAATATGAAATGGCCGATGCCCGTCTTCGCCATTATCGGCAACCCCTCTTTGAATATGAAGAGGGCGATGAGGGCCAATATCGCCGTTGACGAACATGCGGCGAGAAAAAGCAATTTGGATATGAACCTATCCATTTTACTTTGCCGCTATCAGCCCCTCTTTTTCGAGGAGCGACTGCGAATCCTCTGACAGAACATAATCGATGAACTTCTTGGCTCCTTCCGACGGCTCACCCTTTGTTAAGAAAAAAACGGGGCGCGAAAGATGATAAGAGCCCTTCTTTACGTTCTCGTTCGTGGGCAAAACGCCGTCGAACGAGACCGCCTTGACCTTATCGTTCACAAGGCCTATCGACACATAGCCGATAGAGGAAGGATCGCTGGCGACCGCCTCACGGATAGTTCCGTTCGAATTCTGGAAAAGCGCTTTGGGGGCCAGCTTTTCTTCGCCCAGAACCAGCTTATCGAAGGAAGACCTTGTGCCGGAGCCCTCTTCGCGCGATATCACGTTGATCGCCGCTTCAGAGCCGCCCAGATCCCTCCAGTTCGAGATCTTCCCGGAAAATACGTCTTGCGCCTGCGCAGCCGTTAAGTTCGCGATCGCGTTTTTGGGGTTCACAACTATGGCGATTCCGTCCTTCGCAACGATCGTGGAGATCAGCGCAGACGCCTCTGCCGGCAATTTCAGAAGGTCCGCCATGCCGATATTTGCCGCTCCCGACAGGGCCGACTGAATGCCCACGGCAGAACCGCCGCCCTGAACGTTGATCCGCACGTCCCTGTTCGTCTCCATATATTTTTCCGCAAGTTTTTCTGCGAACGGCTGGAACGCCGTTGAGCCGGCAAGCGTCACCATCGCGTTTCCGTTTCGCTTGCAGCCATGAACCGCGAATATCACCGTAAGCGACGCCATAACACACAAGGTCCTTGAAAAATATTTAGACATATCGGCCTCCTTTTGTGGGATCTTTCGAGACCCTTCCATAGGATATCCGGCGCCTCTTGTCTTGTTAGGAAAATGTTAGAGATTCAACTTATCGGAAGATATATGGAAAAAGTGGAACCCCTGCCGGGTTCGCTTTCAACAAAGACATGTCCGCCGTGCGCGCTGACGATGTGTTTGACGATGGAGAGTCCAAGACCGGTCCCGCCCATTTCGCGGCTCCTCGCCTTGTCCACCCTGTAGAACCTTTCAAATATGCGGGAGAGATGTTCCGGGGGGATGCCGCAACCCCTGTCGATCACCCTTATGAATGCCTTACCGTCCGCTCTGCCGAAGCGAACGCTCACGATCGCATTTTTCCCGCTGTATTTGACGGCGTTGTCCACAAGATTCATGACCGCCTCTTCAAGAAGCGGGGCGTTCACTTCCATCACAACGTCTTCTTCGATCTCAAGCTCTATCGCGATATCCTTTTCTCTCGCCCTCTGCTCGCAAAGCGCCACCGCGTCTTTCAACACCAGCTGCAAATGCGCTTTCTCGAACTTTATCCGGCCTTTCTCAACGCCCTGCTCGAGCCGCGACAAACTTAAAAGGTCCTCGACTATGGTGCCCAATCTATCCGCATGTTTCAAGATTATTTCCAAAAACTCCTTCGCCCTTTTGGGATCGCCCACCGCGCCGTCGCGCAGCGTTTCGACGAAACCCTTGATGCTCGTAATGGGGGTCATCAGCTCGTGGGAGACGTTGGCCACAAAATCCTGCCTCATGGTTTCCAGCCGCATCAACTGCAACGCCATCTTGTTCAACGTATCGGCAAGTGCGGATATCTCCACCGCTCCGAAGGAGCGGAGGCGGTATTCGAAATCTCCCTTTGCATACCGTTCCGCACCGGCTTTCACCGCCTCAAGCGGCCTGACTATCTGTCTTGTGATGAAGAGGCCCATCAGTACCGCAATGGCGGCAACGACGAGCCCGCCCGTGGCTATCTTTCTATACATCGCGTCAAGCGCTTCAGTAACATGCGTGAGCGGCTTCGACGCACGAATGACGCCGTTTACCGCGCCATCCCTTTTTATCGGGAGCGCCACATAGATCATCTCACGCGACATCTCTTTGCTGAAATGCACGTCCACTCCCAAATTGCCCGTCATCGCCTTTTTCACTTCCGGACGACCAAGATGATTTTCCATGGACGCGGGGTCCGCGTCCGAATCACAGATCACATTGCCCGCCGTATCCATTACGGTGATCCGCGTCAAAACCGCGTTCCCCGCCTCTTTGCAGAGAGCTCCGATCTCCTTCGTGTCCCTTCGATCGAATGAAACGCCCACGATCTTCCGTGTCAAGGCCGCCTTGGCCTCAAGATCACTTATCGCCTGATCGACATGATAATGTTTGAGGGCCCGCGATGCGAGCCAGCTGACAACTATCAGAGATAGAAATATCAGGATAAGGTAGGGGGCAAAGATCTGAAAGAAAAGATTTCTTCTTTTCAAGAATTACTCCATGAAACGATAACCGACGCCGTGGACCGTCTCTATATATCTGCCGGCAGGGCCCAATTTTTTGCGAAGTCCCGCGATCTGAACATCCACCGATCGATCGGTTACCGCACAATTCGCGCCCTTAACGGCGCCTATGATCTGATTTCTTGTGAACACCGTGCCGGGCCTTCGCGCCAGGAAGGAGAGCAAGCCGAATTCGGTGGCGGTCAACTCTACTTTTTTCCCCTTCACCAAGACCTCGTGCCGTTCAGGGTTGATGTCAACATTGTGGATCTTAACGGCCGCTCTCTCTTCCGGCTTCTTCTTGCCCCGGCGCAGGACGTTGCGGATCCGCGCGACGAGAACCTTGGGACTAAAGGGCTTGGTGATGTAGTCGTCCGCGCCAAGCTCAAGCCCCGCCACTATATCCGGTTCCTCTCCCTTGGCCGTCAACATGACGATCGAGATATGCGCGGTCCCCGAGTCCGATTTCAGTTTTTTACATACCTCAAGACCGTCAACGCCGGGGAGCATAAGATCAAGAACAACAATGTCCGGCAAAAGCGCGGATGTTTTAGAAAGCGCCTCTTCACCGGTCTTCACGCAGTGAATTTCATAACCCTCTTTGGTGAGATTGTACTCGAGAAGTTTTAGGATGTCCTCTTCATCGTCAACAAGGAGTATTTTTTCCTTTGCCATAACGATCTAGCGAAACACCTGCGATAAATAATATGTGAGCATTGCGATGGCGGCCGACGCCGGGATGGTCAAAACCCAAGCCCACACGATGCGTGTCGCGACGGTCCATCTTACCATCCCAAGACCGTGGGTGGAACCGACGCCGACGATGGCCCCTGTGATGGTGTGCGTCGTGGACACCGGTATTCCAAAAAACGTGGCACCGAACAGCGTGGCCGCCGCAGCGGTCTCGGCGCAAAAACCGCCGGCGGGTTTTAGCGGCGTTATCTTCATCCCCATGGTCTTTATTATGCGCCACCCGCCCATCATTGTGCCGAGGGCGATCGCGGCGTGGCAGGACAGGACTATCCACAGCGGTATGTGGAACGTCTCGCCAAGGTAGCCGCTCGAGAACAAAAGAACGGCGATGATGCCCATGGTCTTCTGGGCGTCGTTGCCGCCGTGGCCGAGACTGTACAGCGCGGCCGAAACGAGCTGGAGCTTGCGAAAATGGCGGTCAACCTTGGCGGGCCTGCTCTTCGCGAATAAAAAGTTAAGAAGCGTCGCGAAAAAGAACCCTATGAACATTCCCACCATGGGGGATACGAATATGAACGCGCTGACCTTGATAAGCCCGGACCAGACCAGAACGGAAATGTTCCCGACCTTCGCAAGGGCGGCCCCCACCATTCCACCGATCAACGCGTGAGACGATGACGTCGGAAGGCCCCAACGCCATGTCAGGAGGTCCCAAATTATCGCCCCAACCAGCGCGGCAAGGATGACGAACGAGTCCACTATCTGCGGATCAACAATCCCTTTCCCGATCGTGGTCGCAACATGCACCTTAAAAAAAAGGAAGGCGACGAAATTGAAGAACGCGGCCCAGACAACCGCATATTTCGGCGACAACACCCTCGTGGAAACTATGGTAGCTACCGAATTGGCGGCGTCGTGAAACCCGTTAATAAAGTCGAACGCCAGCGCGACGACCACTAGAAAGATGACGAATATCAGCGTTGGACTCATTTACGCGTGTTTTAATATTATATTTTCGATTATATTGGCGACGTCTTCGCACTTATCTTCGGCCGCCTCAAGATTTTCAACTATCTCTTTTATCTTGACGACCTCGATCGGTTCCCATCCATTACGAAAGAGCTTTTCGATAACTGTGTTGACCGCCTCATCCGCTTCGTTCTCCAGCCGGTTCACTTCGATGCAGTGGTTGAGCGCCTTTTGCGTGTTCTTGAGACTTTCAAGCCCGGCTATCGCCTTCGACAATTCTATTGTGGACCGTCTTACCGTGTCGGCGAGAAAAGAAACCTCTTCGGGCATCTCCTTCACGTTATAGATGGTGAGGCGCTTGCCTATATAGTAGACGATGTCAAGGATGTCGTCGAGTTTGACGACCAGCGTGTGAATGTCGGAGCGGTCGAACGGGGTCAAGAACGTCTGATGCAAAAGATCGACCACGTCGTGCGTGATCTTGTCCCCGACATGCTCATGGTCCCTCAATTGCTTTATTAGTTCGACGCGCTCTTCCTTGTTCTTGATCATCCTGCACAATAGTTTCGTGCCTTCCTGTATGTTGGCTATGCTCTTCTCAAAGTACGCAAAGAAATCGTGCGTCTTGGGAAAAAAACGAAGACTCGTTATAATCCATCTTATCCCGCTCACGACCGCATTAGATGCCCTTTTTTCCATTTTTGCCGTCTCCCCTGCGGCGGCCTGCGCGCTATCCATGCGTCCTCCGATTTCGGTGGCTATTGTCTTCTCAAATTGTTACGGAAAACGCAGACTTGCTACAGGATTGAGGCCCCCTCGTCAAGCGCCCCTTTGGCGCAGTTCAAATGGGGCGCTATTTCAAGAGGTTAGTCATATGGACCTTGAGTCGGTGCTTTTAGGTTATATCAAGAGGACGTATCTGCCCGATCGTTTCAGGAAGTCGTGTTCGAATGAGGCGTTCACGGAAAGGGACCTGCACTTTTTTGCCGTAGGGGCGGCGGAGCTGTCGGATGCCTTCACCGCCGGGCGCCGCGACATGCCCAAGAATTATTTTAACAGAAAAGAGGCGCGCTCCGCTTACCTTCTTTATTTTACCCTTACCAACGCCGCTAAAGTCACAAAGTGCCTTGAAGAGACCTCGCGGCTCACCGGTTTTGCGGACGGCCGCTCCGAGATCAACATCCTCGATCTGGGCTGCGGCCCGGGCACGGGGGCGATAGCATGTTCCCTGTTCTTCCGGGCTTCACGCGCGGTGATCACGGGTGTTGATCAGAACGTCGATATCTTAAAGGATGCGCGTTCACTTTTTGCCGCCGCCGGAAACCCGAACCACAAACTTCAGACTATTGTGGCGCCCGTGCGACCTGCGTTCCTCGGCGATCGCCTCAAGGGCAGGCGCTTCGACCTTATCGTCGCCGCAAACATACTAAATGAGATCGGAGGAATAAAAGAACAGCGGCTCCTCTGCCAGACCCTCATCAACGATCATCTTGAGAACGACGGCGTTCTGATCGTCGTTGACCCTGCGCTTCAAAGAACGACTCGGGCGCTGATGGAGGTGCGTAACGGCCTTGTTGCCGACATCATCGCGCCATGCCTGCACTGCGAGCCGTGCCCGATGCTCGCATTCAACCGGCGCGACTGGTGCCATTTCTACCTTGAATGGAAATGCCCGGAGACCATCCGGGGGGTCGATCGACTTTTGGGAATAAAACACGACTATCTCAAAATGGCATATCTGATATTAAAGAAACGCTCCCTCTCGCCTCAGCCGCACCGCGCAGTGGAGGAGGGGGGCCTTTGGCGTGTTGTGAGCTCGCCTTTAAATTCAAAAGGAAAGTGCGAATTCGTTCTGTGTGGAAGGGGCCGATTAAAAAGGATATCGCGTCTCGACAGAAACCGCTCTGCAGCGAACGCCGCCTTCGACCGTATCCGCCGCGGCGATGTCGTCCGGACGGACGACGGTGACAGCGTTACGATCGAAGCGCCGTTCAATCGCTAACCGCAACGCAGTTCATCGATCAATGCGTTTATGTCGTCCGGGACCCGCGATTCGAACTTCATCTTTTTTCCGGTTACGGGATGGCGAAACCGCAGATAGCGCGCATGAAGCGCCTGTCTCGGGAAGGGGCGCGTTGCGCCGTAAAGCTTGTCGCCGATCACCGGGTTGCCCATGTGGGAAAGGTGGACGCGTATCTGGTGTGTCCTGCCGGTCCTGACCGATATCTCGAGAAGCGTGGACCCGGAATATCTTTCCTTCACGCGATATTCAGTAACGGCAACGCGGCCCTCTGCGCCCTTTGCGGGCCTAGCTTTCCTGCCGCCGCCGAACCTTCCCTTTTCGATGCGGCCTTCGATCCTGCCTGAATCCTTCTCGATATGTCCCTCGACGACCGCCAGATAATCGCGACCGATGTCGTGCCTTCTGAAGCTCTCTTCAAGCCGCTCTCCGTCCTTCGATTTTGCGAACACGATGGCCCCGCTCGTCTCCGCATCCAGGCGATGAAGCGCCTTGAGATACGAGCCGGTCTTGTATTTCCTCTTGAGGTAGGCCTTCACCTGATCCTCAAGGTTCGGCATGGAAGATTTGGGCTGCGGAACCGAGAGCACGCCGGCCGGTTTATCAACGACGATAATATCGCGGTCTTCATATATGATCTTAACGTACGAACCGCCCTTTGCCTTGGCCGGCCCTTCGGAGATCTCGACACGATCGTTCGAGTTCAGTTTCCAGCCGGCTATATAAATGCGTCTGCCGCCGACCCTGACGCTGCCGGAATCGATGAGCCGCTTGACGCTGTTCCTTGACGTGCCGGGAAGTCTTTTGCAAAGCCACGCGTCAAGGCGGTTCCCGGTCTCGTTCGCACCTACTTTATAGACCTTTTTCATATTGAATCTGCCGTTTTGCCGTGTTAGTCTCCCCCAACACGGAGGAATTATGCCTAACATCGAAATCGGCGGTCTCATGGCGGAAATACCCGACACCTGGCAGGTGCAGGGCATGCTAACGATCACGTTGCCCTCGCCGGATCCAAACGTCAAGCCAAACGTCATCCTTACAAAAGAATACCTGCCCAAAGAGGTCGACCTCCCTTCATATTTCGGCAGGATCAAGGAATCCATCCAGAAGCGCGGCATCAAGGATCTGAAGATCTCCGACGAAAAGGACATCGCCATCTCCGGCGTGCGAGGCAAGATAATGCTTTGCAGCTGGGACGTCTCCGCTATGGCGGAGATGATGAAGCAACGCCAGCCGAACAAGCCGACGCCGCCCGTCAAGCCCGGCCAGATCGTGAAACAGGTACAGGTGACGCTCCTAAAAGAAAAGCTCGCTATCAATATGACCGCGAGCTTCCCGGCTGAAAAATTCGATGAGTATTACAAGCCCTTCCAGCAGTTCCTGAAGAGCTTGAAGATCGCCTAGATGTCCAGGTTCTTCACGTTGAGCGCGTTCTGTTCGATGAACTCTCGCCTCGGCTCGACCTGATCACCCATCAGAACGGTGAAGATATTGTCCGCTTCGATGCTGTCGTCCACTTTTACTTGAAGGAGCCGTCTGGTTTCGGGGTTAAGCGTCGTTGCCCAGAGCTGTTCCGGGTTCATTTCTCCCAACCCTTTATAGCGCTGGACGTCCTGTCCCTTGCGTCCTTCGGTCAAGACGTAGTCCTTCACTCTTTGAAGGTTTGGCATGACCGTTTCCGAACCGTCATGACTGATCTCGAACGGCGGTTTTCCAAGTTCCGCGAACGCCTTGTTCAGCGCCCCCAACTCCCCCACCTCGGGCGATGTCAAAAGCTGGCTGTCTATGACGGTCTCTTTTGGAGACCCGTTCCATGTGGTCTGATAGACCACCTTGCTTCCGCCGCGTTCGGTATCGTCTAAGATGTCCACTTTGAAATCTATGAGCTCCGGATATTGCTTGCTCAAGTGCTCGGCTATCGTGTCCAGCTCGGCGTCTATCTTTGTTTTCGCTCCCGATAACATCTCGGGCGTGAGCTTGCTCGACGCCACAAGGCTGTCGATGATCCTCGGGTCCCATTTCCTCTTCAGGAGGCCCAATATCTTACTGTACTTGATCAGCTGCTTGGTAACCTTCGTAAGGGTTTTCCCGGATATCTCCTTTTTGGTTCCCTTCGGCGTCACCCTGATCCCCTCGACACCAAGCTCTATGAGATAATCCTCCAGCGCGAAATCATCCTTGAGATATTTTTCTGTCTTTCCCTTTTTCACACGGTAGAGCGGCGGTTGACCTATATAAAGGTGGCCGTTTTCCACGAGCTGGTGCATCTGTCTGTAGAAGAAAGTGAGCAGCAACGTCCTTATGTGGGAGCCGTCCACGTCGGCATCCGCAAGAAGTATGATGCGGTGATAACGCAGCTTTGAAATGTCAAAGTCCTGCTCGCCGATGCCCGTGCCCAGCGCCGTTATCAACGTCCTTATCTCGTCCGATGTCAGCATCTTGTCGAAGCGCGCCTTCTCAACGTTAAGTATCTTGCCCTTGAGGGGCAGTATCGCCTGAAACCTCCTGTCGCGCCCCTGCTTCGCGGAACCACCCGCCGAATCTCCCTCGACTATATAAAGTTCGCTGCTCTTGGGGTCTCTCTCCTGGCAATCCGCGAGCTTGCCGGGCAGCCCGCCCGCCTCCATCGCGCTCTTTCTCCTGACAAGGGCCCGCGCCTGTCTTGCCGCCTCCCGCGCCCTTGCCGCATCGACTATCTTGCCGATGATCTTTCTTGCGACGGGACCTTCGCGCTCCAGGAATTCCGCGAGACGGTCGTTGACCAGTTGTTTTACTATTCCCTCCACCTCGCTGTTGCCCAACTTGCCCTTCGTCTGGCCCTCGAACTGCGGATTGGGAAGTTTTACGGAGATGACCGCGGTCAACCCTTCGCGAACGTCCTCGCCTTCCGGCTGGGCGCTGAGCTTCTTCAACAGCTCGTTCGATTGCGCGTACTGGTTGATCGTCCTTGTGATCGCGGATTTGAATCCCGAAAGATGTGTTCCTCCGTCCCTCGTGTTTATGTTGTTCGCAAAGGAAAAAATGTTCTCTTGATAACCCTGGTTCCATTGCATCGCGACCTCCACGATGACGCGGTCGCGCGATGCCTCGAAATAGATCGGTTCTCCGTGAAGCGGCTCTTTTCTCTTGTTCAGGTACTCGACAAAGCTTAAAATGCCGCCCTCGTATTTAAATTCATGCCGTTTATCCGGCTCCCTTTCATCATCGATCGTTATCTTGAGACCCTTGTTCAGGAACGACAGCTCGCGAAGACGCTGCGAGAGCGTATCGAACGAAAGCTCGACCGCTTCAAATATCGCCTTATCCGGTTTGAAGGTTACTTTTGTCCCCGTCTTATCGCTCTTGCCCGCGGCCTTAAGCGGAGCATCCGGCTTGCCGCATTTATAACTTTGCGTATAAAGATTTTTATCCCTTCTTATCTCCAGCTTGAGCCATTCGGAGAGGGCGTTCACGCAGGAAACGCCTACGCCGTGCAACCCACCCGCCACCTTATAGGCGCTGTCGTCGAACTTGCCGCCGGCGTGCAGCTTTGTAAGAACGACTTCCGCCGCGGAAACCTTTTCGGTATCGTGCATGTCGACGGGTATGCCGCGCCCGTTGTCGATCACGGTGCAGCTTCCGTCCAAATGAATGATCACATTGATCTCGGTGCAAAAGCCGGCCAGCGCCTCGTCCACGCTGTTGTCTACCACTTCATAGACGAGCTGATGCAGGCCCGGCAGGCCGGTCGAGCCGATGTACATCGCCGGTCTTTTTCTGACCGCCTCCAGGCCTTCCAGCACCTTGATCTTCGAAGCGTCGTAGGAGTGGCCTTTTTTCACGTATGGTGTGGTTGCGTCCATCTGTTCTCGCGCCATTTCTTTTATAACCTCATCGGCATGACGATGTGTGTGAACCCTTTGTCCTTTTCGCTCTTCAAAACGCAGGGTGTTGTGTCGTCGCCCATCTGGAATTGCGCCTGCTCGTCCCCCATGACATTAAGGACCTCTATAAAATAGCGTGCGTTGAAACCGATCTCGAACTTCTCTCCCTTGTAGTTGATTGGAAGCTCTTCCCGCGCCTCCCCGAGATCCGGGTTTGAAGTGGAGACCTCAAGGTTCTTTGGCGAAAAAGCGAACTTAACCCCGCGAGACCGGTCAACCGAAAGAATCGAGACCCGCTTCAAGACCTGTAGGATCATCTGGCGGTCGACGGCAATGTTTCTCTTCACTTGCGACGGCAAGACCTGTTTATACGGCGGGAATTGACCGTCGATCAATCGTATTATGAGGGTCGTTCCCTTGCCTGAAGCAACCACGTGCTTTTCGTCTATGGAAACATCGATCGGCCCGTCTGCGTTTTCTACAAGCCGTTTGAGTTCGTAAATGCCCTTTCGCGGAATAATAACTCCCTTCGACAGTTTCCACTTACCCTTGATCTCGCGCTCTATAATCGAAAGACGGTGGCCGTCGGTGGCTACCATTCGAAGAATGCCCCCGTCGCTCCCCTTTTCCTGTTCAATATAAACGCCGTTCAAATTAAATCGCGTCTCATCCGAGGACATCGCAAAAGAGGTCTTTTCTATCATTTCTCCGATGATCTCTCCTTCAAGCTTAACCGTCGCCCCGTCGCCTTTCTTTGGAAGGGCTGGAAATTCTTCCGGTGAGAGCCCGACAACCTTGAATATGGCGCGTCCGCATGAGATCTCCACCCACTGATTTTCCCCTACTGTCAGGTGCACAGTCTCGTTCGGAAGTTCCTTTACAATGTCGTATAACCCGCGGGCATGAACCGCCACCCTACCGTCTGTTATGACCTCCGCGGCAAGATTGCTCGTTACTCCGACTTCCAAGTCCGTAGCTGTAAGCGTAAGGCCCTTGCTCTTTGCTTCCAAAAGGACATTGGCAAGGATCGGCATTGTTGTTTTTCTTTCAACGATACCCTGAACAAGTGAAAGACCGCCTAAAAGTTCGTTCTTTGTTATTTTTATTTCCATAAAAAACCTCCCAGTTTTTTCAAAACGGATGTTGTTCACAATAACATACTATTAGTTTTATTATCCAAAAATAAATATAGTAGTATACGTAGGCGCTGGGGAAATGTTGATATCTTGCCCAACCAAGTGACAACTAAAGGAGAATGCCTGTGGGCTTCCGATCCAGAAACAGCGCAATATCCCCGTCGAAGGGAAAGTAAAACACGATATCCACCATTGTCAACAAGCAATTCTTCATTAATACACAGGAAAAGCGCGGGGGGAGAGGGTTTTAGTGGCGAATGGTCTTTTCGAGTATGGATATCTCTTCTTGAAGCTTCAAATTGGTCTCCAAAAGAGACTCTATCTTGCGGCAAGCGTGCATGACCGTAGTGTGATCCTTGCCGCCGAACTTGGCGCCGATCTCCGGGAAAGAAGAACGCGCGATCTTTTTGCACAGGTACATGGCGACCTGCCGGGGATGAGCCAAGGTTTTGGTTCTGCGCGGGGACTTGAGATCGGAAATACTGACCTTGTAATAGTCGGCTACGATCTTCTGGATTGACTCGACGGAAAAGACCGGCTCGCGTTCCTGTATGATGTTTCGCAACACCTCTTTTGTGAGGTCCAAAGAAATCGGGGCCTTTGTTAGTGAAGCAAAGGCGCTTAACCTTATCAGAGAGCCCTCCAGCTCGCGCACGTTGGACTTGATGGCGCTTGCCAGGAACATGGCGACGTCGTCTGGACAAATAAGGCCTTCTGCGTCCGCTTTTCTTTTAAGAATGGCAACGCGCGTTTCCAAATCGGGTGGTTGTATGTCGGCAATGAGGCCCCATTCAAAACGGGAGCGGAGCCGTTCTTCAACCCCGGGGATCTCTTTTGGCAACTTGTCGCTGGTAACGACGATCTGCCTTTGCGAATCATGAAGGGTGTTGAAAGTGTGGAAGAACTCGTCCTGCGTTCGTTCCTTGCCCGCGATGAACTGTATATCGTCGATGAGAAGGACGTCCAGCTTTTCGCGATATTTCTTTCTCAACTCCGGCATCTTGTCGTAACGGATGCCGTTTATGACCTCGTTGGTGAATGTCTCCGAGCTGACGTAGAGCACCGAAAGATCGGGGCGCTGTTTTAATATGTGCCAGCCGATCGCGTGCAAAAGATGGGTTTTCCCGAGGCCGACGCCGCCGTAGATGAAAAGGGGATTATAGTGGCCTCCGGGAAGGTCGGCAACCGCTCGACAGGCGGCGTGCGCGAACTGGTTGGAGGAGCCGACGACGAACCGGTCGAAATTATATTTTGAATTGAGGTTAGAGATCGTCCGAGAGCGCTGCGGCGCCTCCATTAATATTTGGGGGAACGTCGTTTCGTCCAACGAGATCTCGAAGGAGAGTTGAACGGACTCGCCCACCATATCGAAGACCTCTTGGCGCACGAGCTCGCCGTAGTAATCGCTTATCCAGTCTGCAACGAACTTGTTTGGGACCGTCAACGTAAAAACACCATTGGAAACAACACCCCTAGTTATGGGCTTAAACCACGTATTATAATTTAACTCACTGATTTTGTTCTGGATTTTCTCTTTGAACTGGTCTATGAGGAAACGAAGCTCCATAAAGTATACACATGACTATCCACAGATGTGGATAAGCGCCCCTTCCTTCGTGAGGGCGAGTTTTTAATCAGGGAGCGAAAAAGTTTGCAAGGGAAAATTTTATTGAGAAGAGAAACTGGATGAGCGTTTTAAAGATTCGCCTTGACAATATGAAGGAAAGGCACCTATTCGGGCACAACACAATTTTCGGCGAGGGATTATGAAGCGAACATATCAGCCAAGCAAAATTCATCGCAAGAGAGCGCACGGATTTAGAAAGCGCATGAGGACAAAGGGCGGGAGAAAGGTCATAGCAAACAGGCGCAGCAAGGGGAGAAAACGCCTGACACCCGCCTGATCATGCCGCGTTTTTTAAAGGAAGAGCGCGTACGCACGGGTCGCGACTGGGTCGCAGCGAGAAAGGCGCGACACCGGGCGGCTACCGACGCACTCGTTGTATGTTTTGCGGCGTCCGCACGGCGTCGGCTCGGGCTGGTCGTGGGAGGCCACGTCGGCCCCGCTGTGGAACGGAACCGGCTTAAAAGAGTCGTGCGTGAATATTTCCGTTTACACAAAGATGAGTTTCCGGCTGGCGATTCGATCGTGATAGCAAAGCCGGCGGCGGCGCGCCTTGACAACAAGGGGATTGTCGACCATCTGAAAAGGGCCGTGGCGAAGATCCAAAAAATATTATGAAAAAGATTCTCGTGGCGCTCATCGACGCATATAAATGTATGTTGTCTCCGTTTCTGGGCGGGCAGTGCCGGTTCCATCCCAGCTGTTCCGATTATGCCAAACAGGCGCTTGAAAGGCACGGTACGGCGACGGCGTTTCACCTTGCCGCGAGACGCATTTTAAAATGTCACCCGCTGAATCCGGGCGGGATCGATCCGGTACCGTAAACAACAACAGAGGGAAGGCGGACATGAAATCTGAATACAGGGGAATTCTCGCGATCGCGTTGAGCGCCGGCATATTCATTCTTTGGTACACAGTTATAGCCCCGACAAAGCACGCGCCGCAACCACAGCAGCAGGTTGAGCAGCAGGCGGCACAGGCTGAAGAGGCGCCGGCGGCAAAGAAAGAAGAACCCAGGGTCGCGCCGGCAACGGACGATCCGCAATCTTCATTTCCCGTCAAAACCACGGCGATAGAGACCGGTCTCGCGAACATTGAATTTTCGACCGACGGCGGGGCGCCCGTGTCCTGGCTGCTCAAGGACTATCAGCAGCCAGAAAAAAAGGAAAGCGAGCCGGTCGATCTTGTGTATTCCGGGGCAAACTCCCAGCCCGCAATGGAGCTTAGATTCCTGGGCGCCAATTTCAACTTCCCGGAAAGACCGCGTTACCGGCTGGTCGAGGCGGGACCGGAAAAGATAGTATACCGCTGGGGATCTCCGGACGTCGAGGTGGTTAAGACGATCTCTTTCTCAAAGGACAGCTATCTGTCGGACGTAACGGTGGAGGTTGTGAACCACTCCGACAAGCCGCTCACGGAGCGCCCGCTGCTTTCGTGGAACGGGCTTTATACGCCGCCTAAAAAAGAAGGATTCTTCAGTTTTTTAAAACAGCCGCCGTCGACCAACAAGTCGCCCGTCTATTATCTCAACGGAAAAACGAAGCGTGAGACGAATGTCGCAAAGATATCGACCGAGGAGAAGACAGGCACCCTTTACTGGGCCGGTCTTGAAGACAGATATTTCATATCGGCCGTCATTCCGCGCGACGTGAGCTCCTCTCTTTCGGCGGAGATCAGCTCATCGGAGCTCAAAGACGTACTCGGCGGGCGGGTCCTCTATAGCGGTGCCGCGCTCGCCCAGACATCGATAGCGCCGGGCGAAAAGGCGACCCACAGGTTCTCCGTCTACGCAGGGCCCAAAGAGATCGGCCAGCTCAAGGCGGTCGGCGTCCGGTTGGAAGAGGCGATCGATTACGGCTGGTTCACGGTGATCGCCGTGCCGATCCTGTATCTGCTGAAATTTTTTCACGAGATCGTCAGGAACTACGGCATCGCCATCATTCTCCTGACCGTTTTCATCAAGCTCTTGCTGCATCCGATAAACGTGAAATCGCTCAAGTCCATGAAGCAGATGCAGCAGCTGCAGCCGCGGCTCAAGGAGCTCCAGCAGAAATTCAAAGGGGACAAGGAGCGCCTGAACGTCGAAACGATGCAGCTCTTCCGTTCGCACAAGGTCAATCCGATGGGCGGCTGCCTGCCGATGCTGCTGCAGTTCCCCATCTACATAGCTCTCTACAAGGTCCTGTGGAGCTCAATCGAGCTTTATAGGGCCCCCTTCTTCTGGTTCTACAAGGACCTGTCGGCGCCGGACCCATATATGATAACGCCGATACTTCTTGGTATCGGCATGGTCCTTCAGCAGAAGATGACGCCGACCGCGTCGGCAGATCCTGCACAGCAGAAGATGATGATGTTCATGCCGATCATGTTCTCCGTCTTCATGCTCTTTTTACCGGTGGGTCTCGTCGTCTATATTCTCGTGAACACGGTAATGAGCGTCGCGCAGCAATACATGTACAACAACAACATCAGGTTCCGCGACGTCCTTCGCGGGAAGCTGAAGCCGGCAAAGGCGTAATATGCACATACCGGACGGATTTTTGAACATCCCTGTCAGCGCGGGTGCAGCGGCCCTCTCGATCGGGGCCGTTTCTTTGGCGGTCAAAAAAGTTCAAAAGACGATAGAGGACCGGCTCGTACCCTTAATGGGCGTTCTCGCCGCCTTCATCTTCGCGGCACAGATGTTCAATTTTCCGGTGGCGGGAGGGACGTCGGGGCATTTGCTCGGCGGGATGCTGGCCGTTGTGGTCGTTGGTCCGTGGGCCGCGATGATCGTTCTGACGTGCGTACTTATCGTACAGTGTCTTTTATTTCAGGACGGAGGTCTGCTTGCGCTCGGGGCCAACGTCTTGAACATGGCGGTCATTGGTGTCTTATGCGGATGGGTCGCCAAAAAGGCGACGAACTTTTTATCGAGAACGGCAGCTATATTCATCGGGTCATGGATCTCGGTCGTCGCGGCGGCCGCCGCTGCAGCGGCGGAGATGGCGATCTCCGACACTGCGCCGTTCGCCACGGTGCTCGTGGCGATGGTGTCGGTTCACGCCATCATAGGAACGGGGGAGGGCGTGATCACGATATTGGTCGTGTCGTTCTTAAAACGCGTCAAGCCGGAGATCGTTGAAGATGGAGCGTGTAGGGCATTATGAAGAACCGCAAATTCATTGTTTTTTCGCTTCTTGCATGCGCGGCTGTTGTGGTTTTTGCGGCTGTGTTCGCGTCGTCCTATCCCGATGGATTGGAACAGGTCGCGTCAAAAATGGGATTTGAAAACAAGATGTCGGGAATAAACCTGATGGGGGCGCCGATGCCGGATTACGGTCTTGCCCTTTTCGGGGCCGGCCCTTTTTCGACGCTGGTTGCGGGATTGTCGGGTCTTGCGGCCGTTTTTCTGGCCACGACGGCTTCCGGCTGGGCGATAAAGCGGTTAAGGAGGTCCGGCAACGGCTGATCCGGGCGCTTGGCGACGCTCGCAAGGATCTCTTCAAAATATTTGGACTGGATCCTTCTTTCATCGCATCCGTTCACTATGCCTGCCCACGCAGCGTTGTCGATGACGGACATATCATACCCTTGTCTTTCAAGCGATCGTTTGGTCTGTCCGAGCAGGCGTCCGACAAGCTTCATATCGGCGCTGCCCTCAAAGAACGAATCTATGAGCCGGACGTGTTTCGAAAGCGCAAGATATTCGATCGTGTCCTCGAACAATCCGTAAGATCTGAACCTCTCTTCGACTTCGCGCGTTCTTTGGGGGAGCGAAGCTCTGATAGCATCAACGCGCGCGGGCGTGATGCGCAGGGGTGGATGGTCCGTGTCGGGGTACATACGGTCCGCGCCGGGGAGGATTCGTTCGAAGTCGGTAAGGCCGTCCTGCAGGTGTTGGCGGGTCTCGTTCGGAACGCCGTCAAAGGCCTCCAACACGCGGGCGCGTATCTCGTTGCAAGCCGTTATCGTGTCGGCTTCCGGCCCCCAGACGACCACGACCGTTTCCTTGTCGCGCATCCTGAAGGCGTTCCTGATCCGTTTCAGGTCTATATGGTTCCCGGAATAATCGGGGTAATGGTCGGTGTGGAAAACGTTCGGTATGTGGTCCAGGCACGCGATCACGCGAGCGCGGCCCGAGATCTCGTTCGCAAAAGTCCTGCCCGGCTGCGTCCTCCGGTTCAAGAGCCCTTCGATGCCGGAGATCTTTATTCCCCTTATCCGCAAGCCCTTTTCGATAGCGCCCGCAAGAATTTCAGAGCGCGTATTTTTCAGGTCCTCGGTTATATCTTTCTGCTCCGGACTGACGTTCTCTTTTGTAAGGCCCCCTCTTAAAAGATCGTTTTTTAGGTCCAGAAGCGCCTTCTGTCTCATCGCCTCCGTTTCGGTGAGGGCCGCTATGAGCTGGTAGCGCGGCACGCCCTTGATCTCCACGCGCGTACCGCCGTCGATCGAGACGTTGACGTCCTGCCTCACGGCGCCGATCCCGCGCCTTACCTTTCCAGTGGCGCGCAGGAGCCGCCCAATGGTCTTGACGCCGAGCGCCGCCTGTTCTGGAGATTCAAAATCGGGCTCCGTAACGACCTCGATCAACGGCATTCCGAGGCGGTCGGTACGATATGTTATCGTATGTCCTTTATCCGTTACCTCGCGGCACGCGTCCTCTTCGATGGAAAGCTGTCTGACGCGGATCCGCTTGTCCGGGATATCGACGTAACCGTTGATCCCTACAATCGCCGTTCTTTGGAATCCGGTGGGGATCGAGCCGTCGAGATACTGTTTTCTTGCGATATGTATCTCGTCCACGATCTGGCAGTTAAGAAGGAGGGCGATCTCTATGGCGATGTCGAGCGCTCCCTGATTGACGGGGAAGGGTGGCGTGTCGTCCATCTCGTAGGTGCAGACGCTTTCCTTGTTCAGGAGATAGACGATCTCCTTTTTAGTCTTGAACTCCATAAGCGCGCAGCCGTCATAGACCCCCATCTCGGAAAGCGTGGGACGCATATGGCGGATTATTTCCGCGTCGTGGTG
>DYJF01000071.1 GCA_020723205.1 Bdellovibrio sp. | reverse complement strand
GGTGGCCGAGAGCCGCCGGGTCTGCACATCTTTTGAGGCGCGTTTTTGGGCCACCCAAAACGGACCGCGTCTTCTCAAAGGGCGCTGTCACGAAGTCGGGTAGACAACAAGTAGCCGGCGGGAATTGGTGAAATATGCAAAGAATAGGGATCGGTTACGACATTCATAAGCTGATCGAAGGAAGGAAGCTGATGCTCGGCGGCGTCCACATCCCTTATGAGAAGGGGCTTTTGGGGCACTCGGACGGGGACGCCCTTCTTCATGCGATCGCCGACGCGATGCTGGGCGCCATGGCCCGCGGCGATATCGGAAGCCATTTCCCCGACACCGACCCGAAATTCAAGGGCTATGACAGCGCGAAGATATTGGGGAGCGTCTCAAAGATGGTCTCGGACGCGGGTTACAGGATCGTGAACGTGGATGCGAACGTGATATTGCAGCGGCCTAAGCTCGCTCCGCATATAAAAAAGATGTGCGAGCGCGTCGCAGGAATATTGGGCGCCGAACTCGGATGCGTGAGCATCAAGGCGCGTTCGAACGAAGAAATGGACTCCGTGGGCCGCGGTGAAGCGATCGCAGTTCAAGCTGTTGTGCTACTTGAGATGACTTCCCCTCCTTTGTAAGGAGGGGTCAGGGGAGGTAGATCTACCCCACCCCGACCCTCCCCTTACAAAGGGGAGGTTGTATTGAAAGGAAGCAAATGCCGCTCGTTCTCTACAATACCTTGTCGCGCAAGAAAGAGGAGTTCGTTCCTCTCAAGGACGGCAGGGTCGGCATGTACGTCTGCGGAATCACGGCGTACGATTCGTGCCATCTTGGGCACGCGCGCGCGGCGATCGTCTTTGACGTGATCGTGCGCTATCTGCGCTACAAGGGCTACGACGTTACGTACGTGCGCAACTACACCGACGTGGACGACAAGATAATAAATCGCGCGAACAGGGACGGCGTATCGTGCAGGGAAATTTCGGAGCGCTATATAAAGGAATACGAAGACGACATGGGGGCGCTGGGCGTGGCCATGCCCGATATCGCGCCCCGGGCGACGGAACACATCCCCGAGATGATAGAGGCGGTGGAAAAGCTCATAGAGAAGGGGTTTGCGTACGAATCGAACGGCTCCGTCTATTTCAGCGTCAGGAAGTTTCCCGGTTACGGGAAACTTTCGGGGAAGAACATCGAGGAGCTGGAGTCCGGCGCGCGCGTGGAGGTGGACGAGACAAAAAAGGACCCCCTCGATTTCGCGCTCTGGAAGGCCTCTAAGCCCGGCGAACCCAAGTGGCCCTCCCCTTGGGGCGAGGGACGCCCGGGCTGGCACATCGAATGCTCCGCGATGAGCGCCAAATATCTGGGCCAGCCCTTTGACATCCACGGCGGCGGGCGCGATCTGGTCTTCCCCCACCATGAGAACGAGATCGCGCAGGCGGAGGGCGCCTGCGGCTGCCAATTCGTTAGATACTGGCTCCACAACGGCTTTATCAACATAAACGCTGAAAAGATGAGTAAGTCGCTTGGGAACATAAAGGCGATAGGCGAGATAAGGGAGATATTCGATCCCGAGGTGGTTCGCTATTTCATCCTGTCGAGCCATTACAGGTCGCCCATCGACTATACCGAGGAGAACATCAACAACGCGGAGCGCGCCCTTGTGGGATTCTACACGACGTATGAACAAATCGTCATTGCGGGTTCTTCGGCCCACCGGCCGTTCGCACTGAGCTTGTCGAAGGGTGAACAAGATCTTTTAAACAAAATCCAATCCCTCAAAAATCATTTCGAAGAGGCGATGGACGACGACTTCAACACCGCCGGCGCGGTGGGTTCCGTGTTCGAGGTGATGAACGAGCTTTCAGGTTACGTTGCCGCGAGGAAGAAGAACTGGACGGACGCAACAAAAGATATCTGCGCCGCGTTCGTCGACGCCGTCTCCAAGATAAGCCCCGTTCTCGGTTTCTTCGGCGCCGATCCCGCGGGATTCCGCGAAAGGAACAAGCGGTTCGGCGTCAAGAGATACGGTCTCGACGTTCCAAAAATAGGATCGCTCATAAATGAGAGGGCGGAGGCGAGGGGGCACAAGAACTTCGCCCGCGCGGACGAGATCAGGAAGGAACTTAACGCAATGAAGGTGGAGTTGAACGACCGCCCCGACGGCACGACCGAATGGTTCGTGAGGTCCTGAATGAAACGCATTCATATCGTTCTGGCTGTGTTATTGATGACGCTTCTTCCGGATATCGCGTTCGCGTTCAAGCTCGCCCCCTGCGAGGCGAAAAAGAAGTTCGATGCGATGCCGATCTCCCCGACCACTCCTGTTGCGATGGTAGCCGGCCACGAGTTCAGAAAGGCCGACAAATGCGTGCCGATAGAGGTGGCCGCGCGATGGACCAACCATTACAGGAGCTTCGAGCACAGTTTTTATGACATGAAGGCGCAGGAGAGCTATCCGGGCGAGCTCTGGTACCGGACCGATCGCGAAGAGTTCATCATCGTTGCCGGCGCTACGATATACAGCGGCAACGAAAGATTGACAGGGATGAGCGCGTCGGGAGAGGCGTGTAATCACAGCTACGACAACGTGTGCGACAAATGGACCACATTTTCGAACGCGGACGTGAAGATGCACGTCATAAACGGGTCGAACACCGGCGCCTTAAAGTACGGATATCCGACGGTGACGACCCGCGAGGAGGAGGTCCCGGCGTCCGTGGACATTATTCCGCCCCATTTCGAGTTCTTCAGGAGCCGCGACTCCTACTCCCGTCCGCCCATGGTGGAGATAGACAACCTTTCGCTGTTCGACGCCTCGCCCGTCAGATACGCGGAGCTCTTGGACGCGATGAGGAAGAAAAAGACGTATTCGAAAGAGATAAAATGGAAGCATAACGAGAAGGTGGAGGATATCCCCACTCACAACGAAGGTACGCTTTCGTTGAGCATAACCTTCGATCCGAAGTGTCCGGCGCCTTTCATCATAGCTTCTCCGGAAGCGAAACATAAGTATCTCTTCTCGGAAGACGCGCCCGGCAGGATCACGATAGAGGCGGAGCTTGGCAATACGGAGGACCTCGCGCCGGAGCTTATCGAGCAGATAGAATGGAAGGCGCCTGAAAAACCCGGTTCGGACGTCGCATACGATCCGCCTTCGAGGAAGGGAAAGAGCATAAAGATCACGTACAAGGGCCTGCCGGAAAAGAATTCCGACTTCGGTCCGACGATCATCTCCGCCAGCGTGAACTTAGGCAGCAAGTGCGGCGTGGCAAGCGACTCGAAAGAGGTGCTCCTCTTTTTCCCGAGGGACAAGAAGAACAATCCCGCGGGGGACGTTCCCAACTATTATTATTATTGGCTGCAAACGCCGGCAGGTTTCGGTCAGGTGGACAAACAGGACGTCTTTTTCAAGAACCGGGAGCTCGAATGCGGCGAGAACCCGAAGTGGCTGGGCTATCATCCGAGGGAGACGAAACTTTCCGTGCCGGGCGATCCGCAAAGCCAGCCGCGCCTCGTCGGAGAGAACTATATCTACATCTGCGATCTCCACAAATACGATAATATCTACGCCGGTCATCCTTCGACCAACTTCTATATGGAGGGCCTGCTGAACACCACGCTTTCGTGGGAGGGGATAGACACGTTCGCGGTGATGGTGAGGCATGAGGCGACGCACAAGCAGCACTGGAAGGACTGGTGGAACCCGACCGGCGGCTATCCCAAGATGGGTTATTACGACGCGAACAACAATAAGCAGAGGGACCCGCCGGAGGCGCTGCTGGACGGCGACGGGGATTTCATGCCCGACGCGAAAGAGCCGGCCCTCGGCTATGACGCTGCGGAGAAGAATTCATACAGCGCCCCAGGCGAGGATATGTTCGACGAGCATCATCTGACATACGATTTCGCCGAGAAATGGGCGAAGGGAAGCGCAGACAGCAAGGACTGGGCAAAGCCCGGAAAACAATGGCAATGAGCCGCCGCTACCGCGAGCGATCGAACATGACCGGCACCTGAATGCCGCCGCCGCTTACGTTCACCTTGAGCCCCTTTGCGGTCGCCCGCGTGATGAACCCGCCAACCGAAAAGTTAGTGAATTTTTTACCGTCCCAGTCGTACTGGACGTATGCGCTCAAATCGGCCACCACCTTGCGCCTTCGCGAAAGGAAGCCGTCCACCTCTATCGTGTTGAGGTCGACCCTTTTTTGGACGATCCACTCCCTGCGTTTTGCGGCGGGGATCTTGCGCAACATGATCGCGGCATCCTTTCCGATATAGACGTGTTCGCCGCCCATGCCGTCGCCGCGCTTGAGTACAAAATCTTCGCTGCGGCGTTTGACCATGTCCGCTGAATCTTGAAGCATCCATGCCGGAAGGATGGCACGCCCGACTTCGCGTGAACGCTTTCTTCCTATCAGTTCACTTCTTATCGCGTCGTTCGCGAGAACTGTGAGCACGGTCTTTGGCGCGATAAGCCCCGTGACGAAGGGGCTGTACTGCGGGGCCTCGGAGCGGACGAGCTTTTTGAAAAATGCCGGCGCTTCCTTATAATCGGAAAGTTCGAAACTGTACGCGACCATGAAGGGACCCGGGCCGGCGTTTTTCAAAGGGACCTGCTTCAGGAGCTTGCATTTGGGCTCAATGCCGGTGTCGAAGACGTCGGGGCAGACGAGGTCTATCTTCAGCCCTGCGCGCTTCGCCTTCATAAGGACGACCTCCTCTTCCCAGTTGTAGAGGCCGTATTGTATCCTGACGAGCCGTTTCCCGAGGCGCCGCATGTTCTTAACCTCGGCGGCCGCCGTATCGAGGCAGACGACGTGTCTTCGAAGTTCGGGAAAGAGCTTGAGTATCGTCTCCTGTATGAACGAAGAGCGTCCCACGCCGTCGAAGCCGATCTCGTTCACCTCCAAAAGTTTTGGCGGATTGCCCCGCATCGCGGGGCCCTCTATCGCCATATCGAAGCGGATGGTGCCGGTGAGCCGTTTCGGCCTGTGTTTTAAGACACCCAATTCGCCTATCAGATACCGCGTTATGGGCGTCGGCGGGATCATGTCCCTCATCTCTTTATCCGGCAACGAGAGGATCTTCATGAGCATAGTTGTTATATCGAAGCAGCTCCTCTTTATCGTAGCGAGATACGAGAGAGGAAGTATGCGCGGTATCGCGGAGCAGTCGTGTTCCGTGATCTCTAAGAGCTTTGAACGCTCGAAGGCCCTCCTAAGATCAGTTTTCAAACCGCGCACGCCGCGCTTCGCGAAGAGGCGCGAAAGCGGCAGCGGCAGCGATTCGTGATAATGGCGTTTGAACATAAAATTAAACCGATTGATTTTTAACAGCAAAGTGTGAAAAAAACAAACGAAACATGCCGATATTCAAACTCGTCACAGAGTTCGAGCCGAAAGGCGATCAGCCGCAGGCGATAGAGCGGCTCACCCAAGGTGTGCTCGAAGGCAAAAAACATCAAGTCCTGATGGGGGTCACGGGTTCCGGCAAGACCTTCACAATGGCCAACGTCATCGCGAACGCCGGAAAGCCCGCCCTTGTGATGGCCCCCAACAAGACCCTCGCGGCGCAGCTTTTTTCCGAGTTTAGGGAGCTCTTTCCCGAGAACGCGGTCGAATATTTCGTCAGCTACTACGATTACTACCAGCCCGAGGCCTATCTCCCCGCGCAGGATCTCTATATAGAAAAGGACTCCGCCATAAACGAGCAGATAGACAAGCTCCGCCACTCGGCGACCCACAGTTTGCTCACGAGGCGCGACGTCATAATCGTCGCCTCCGTTTCGTGCATATACGGCTTGGGCTCGCCTGAAGCATATCAGGGGATGCTCGTCCGCCTCGAGGCGGGCAAGAAGATGGACAGGCAGGCGCTCTTGTCCAAACTGATCGAGATACAGTATCAACGCAACGACTACGATTTCCACCGCGGCACCTTCCGCGTGCGCGGCGACGTGGTGGAGATAATCCCCGCGTACGAGGACGCAAAGGCGGTGCGCTTCGAGTTCTTCGGCGACGAGCTGGAAAAGATAGTGGAGATAGATCCGCTGACGGCGCAGAAGATAGGCGAGCTCAAAGAGGCCGCGATCTATCCGGGGAGCCACTACGTCACGCCTGAAGACCGCCTGAAACAGGCGGTCGAAGGGATAAAAGAAGAGTTGAAGGGCCGCCTAAAATATTTTCACGAGCGCGGAAAGGTCTTGGAGAAGGCGCGCATCGAGCAGCGCACGAGATACGACATCGAGATGATGGAGGAGATGGGCTACTGCAAGGGCATCGAGAACTATTCACGCTACCTGACCGGGCGCAAACCGGGCGAGCCGCCGCCGACGCTCATCGAATATTTTCCGAAAGATTTTCTGCTCTTCATAGACGAGAGCCACATATCCGTTCCGCAGATAGGGGGAATGTATCACGGCGACTGTTCGCGCAAGGAGACGCTCGTCGAATACGGATTCCGGCTTCCTTCGGCGCTCGACAATCGTCCGCTCCGTTTTGAAGAGTTCGAAAAGATCACGGGTCAGGTGGTCTATGTCTCCGCCACGCCCGCCGATTTCGAGCTGAAAAAAGTAAAAAATAAAGTTGTCGAACAGATCGTCCGTCCGACCGGCCTCATGGACCCCAAGACGGAGGTGAGAAGGACACAGGGGCAGATAGGGGACCTCCTTTCGGAGATCAACGGGCGCGTGGCGGCCGGAGAGCGCGTCCTTGTAACTACGCTCACGAAGCGCATGGCGGAGGAGCTCGCCGCGTTCTTAAGGGAACGGGGCGTCAAGGTGCGCTATCTGCATTCCGACGTCGAATCTCTCGAGCGCATGGAGATAATTCGCTCGTTGCGCAAAGGGGATTTCGACGTCCTTGTAGGCATCAATCTTTTGCGGGAGGGGCTTGATCTGCCCGAGGTCTCGCTTGTCGCCATACTCGACGCGGACAAAGAGGGATTTTTGAGATCGGCGCGCTCGCTCATACAGACCTTCGGGCGCACGGCGAGGAACGTGAACGGCAAGGTCATCCTCTACGCGGACAAGATGACCGATTCCATGAAGCGGGCCATCTCCGAGACGGACAGGCGCCGGAAATTGCAGCATGCCTACAACAAAAAACACGGAATCACGCCGGAGACCATAAAGAAGAAGATAAGCGACGTGCTCCACTCCATCTACGAGGCCGACTATCCCGCGCTTCCCACGGCGGAGGCGCAGGAGGAGGTGGCCTTGGAGGATATCCCAAGGACCGTGGAGCGGCTCCGGCGGGAAATGCTCTCCGCCGCAAAACGGCTCGAATTCGAGCTTGCA
>DYJF01000070.1 GCA_020723205.1 Bdellovibrio sp. | reverse complement strand
GACTCCCGCCAGCGGAAGCCGCCTTGTGCTCGACCCAACCATGGCGCCAAAACTCGTCGCGGCGATGCGTCAGGCGGTCGTTCACAAACCGCTGCTCGTCACACCCGAGGGGTTCCTGTTCAGCTCCTCTGTTGACCCGATCTTCAACGCCGACATGACCGTCGAAACGGCCTCCGGCACGAAGAGAGTCATCATCCCGACCGGGACCGGCACGGGCCTTTCAGGCGGCGCGGCATTCGGCGCCAACGCCGCAGCGGGCCTTATGGGCGGCGCAGCGGCCCTTCTCATGATAGAGGATTACGAAGCGAGGACGGGCAGGCAGATGCCTTGGTGGGGAGAGGGACTCACCTTCTTGGGAACCGGCCTCGGACTTTCGGCAACGCAGACCCTTCTTAGCGGCGGCGCCCTTTCCGCTTCGGAGCTCGCCCTGTCCGTTCCATACGGAATACCTGCATCCGTTCTCGGTTTCACCGCGGTGTCGAAATACGGCAGCGCGGTGGGCATCCCCGCAGGCAGCCGTGAGGGAAGATGGTTCACCGTGGGAGCGGGCAGCGTGCTGGTCGCCGCAGGACTTTCGGCAGAGGTCGGCGGGACGAGCGCTGCAACGCTCGGGCTCACATGGGCCGGCGTTACGGCGGGCATCGGGGCCACGGCCGGCTGGGGATTGGCCCTTTTGGGCGGCGGCGCCGTGGGACTCGGGCTGGACCACGGAACGGGCTGGCTCATGCACGCGACAGGCGCCTGCGAAGAGTGGCAGGACTGCTCCATCTCCGGTCGCCTTTCGGACTGGATGATAGATAATTTTTAAGAAAAGAACGCGCATCAAAAGGCCTCCTGAAGAACGGGAGGCCTTTTTCATTTGACCTTTCGCCCCCTTCATCTTAATTCGAAATCAGGATGAAAAAGATTGAGCAGCCGAGGATACGCGTTGCGATATCGAAGAATCTCAAGTGGCTGGAACCGTATCTTCGCCGCGCAAAGCAAAGGATGCCCACTCTCATTTTGCCCTCGCGCATACGTTCCTACTGTCCCACGCTCAAAAGGGAGCAGTTGAGTTGGGGCAGCTGCGACCTTGAAACGAAAACAGTGACGCTCTGCACGCACAAGATCATCATCATGAGGGGCATCAAACGGAACACGAAAAAGCAGGTCGCGCTCTCCGAAAAAGAAATACTCATGACGCTGGCCCACGAGATAGCCCACTTCCGCTATCCGCGCCACGGCTACGAACAGGAAAGCTACGCCCGCACCGTATTCCACGCCATGGGGGTCATCGATACGTGCCCCATCTGCGATGGCAGGGGGGTAGTGCCCGCCGAATACAAGAACGAATAATATCAAAGCGAAGGGGACGATTCAGGGGTCTTAAAAAGCCCCGTGCTCAAGTACCTTTCACCCGTATCGGGAAGAATGACGACGATGAGCTTACCGGAGTTCTCCGGCCGCTGCGCCACCCTTACCGCCGCCTCCACGGCGGCGCCGGAGGAAATGCCGGCCAATATGCCTTCCTCCCTGATAAGCCGCCTCGCCATAAACGCCGCCTCTTCGTTCGATATCTGAATGA
Source organism: Bdellovibrio sp. (assembly GCA_020723205.1). Classification (GTDB taxonomy): domain Bacteria; phylum UBA10199; class UBA10199; order 2-02-FULL-44-16; family DYJF01; genus DYJF01. Next base: position 6,135 of record DYJF01000070.1, on the reverse strand, counting down.
TCTCGTCAACGATCTCTCTGTTTAGGACCTTCGGAACGAAACCCGCGCCTATCCCCTGTATCTTGTGAGGACCAGGTTTGCCGCCCGAAAGCACGGGCGAATCCTTCGGCTCCACGGCTATCGCCTTGAATGACGGCTTGCGTTCTTTTATCGCCTCTGAAACACCGGTGATCGTCCCGCCGGTGCCCACTCCCGCAACGAGCATGTCCACCTTGCCGTCCGTATCGTTCCATATCTCCTCCGCGGTCGTCTTCCTGTGAATCTCCGGATTGGCAGGATTTTCGAACTGCTGCGGCATGAAAGAATCCCTGATCTCGCGGCTCAACTCCGCCGCTTTCTCGACCGCCCCCTTCATTCCCTTCGTGCCCGGGGTCAGAACGATCTCCGCGCCAAAGGCGGCAAGAAGGTCGCGCCGCTCCACGCTCATCGTCTCCGGCATCGTGAGCACAAGCCGGTAGCCCCTTGCGGCGGCGGCCATTGCGAGCGCGATACCGGTGTTCCCGCTCGTCGGTTCGACGATCGTAACACCCGGCTTCAAGATCCCCTCCCTCTCCGCGGTCTCGATCATAGAAACGCCGATCCTGTCCTTCACGGAGCTCAACGGATTGAATGATTCGAGCTTTCCAACCACCTCCGCCATGCAGCCCTTGGTAACGCGATTGAGCCGCACCAGCGGCGTATTCCCGACAAGTTTCGTGATGTCCTTCGCGATCCGCGCCATTTATCCCTCCTTTTTATATGTGATAGACCACGTTCTTTTCCTGCCTCTGCCTTTCGGCCGCCAGATCCCAAAATGTCACCTCAAAGGGCGAACGGACGCCCTTTTCACATCTCTTGAGATAGGAGGCGAGCGTCGAGTTCTTCATTTTCACTCTCGTAAAATTCAAGCGCCCCTCGAGACATTCGATCACCTCGCTCACCTCGATTTCGGAGGCCGGCCTTTTCAGAACATAGCCGCCTTGAGAGCCGCGCGCACTCTCGACGATGCCGGCTTTTTTCAGAAGCGCGAGCAGCTGCCTCAAATAATCCTCTGGGATCCCCTGCGCCGCGGCAATTTCCTTCGCCTGTGCGCACGCCTTGCCTTCAGCCATCGCAAGTTCAAGGACCGCGGCAATGCCATAAACAACTTTCGTGGAAAGAGTGAACATATATAAGTAACTAGATTATGATACTTATATATGTCAAGCCATTTTATTATCGGCCCTATTCCCGCATTGACAAAGAGGCGCCCCTGTCCTTATAACGGCCCTCCAAACCTATAAGGAGGCCGCATGGCAGACACGCACACCATCAAGTCCATGATGGACGAGACGAGGAAGTTCGAACCGCCCGCAGAGCTCAAAAAGAACGCTTGGATCAAGAGCTTTGAGGAGTACAAGAAGCTCTGGGAGCAGTCCATCAACGATCCGGATAACTTCTGGGCCAAGATGGCCGAAGAGTTCACGTGGTTCAAGAAATGGGACCGCGTCCGCTCGTACGATTTCAAGAACAAGATAGACATCAAATATTTCGAGGGCGCGGAGACCAACATCTCGGTCAACTGCCTCGACCGCTGGGTGAAGGCCGGCAAGGGCGACCGCAAGGCCATCATCTGGGAAGGCAACGATCCGAACGAATCCAAGACGTATACATACAAGGAGCTTCTGGACGAGGTATCTAAGTTCGCGAACGTCATGAAGGACAAGGGCGTCAAGAAAGGCGACCGCGTCTCCATCTATATGCCGATGATCCCCGAGCTTCCGATCGCCACGCTCGCTTGCGTGCGCATCGGCGCGGTCCATTCCGTGGTGTTCGGCGGCTTCTCGGCGGAATCGCTGCGCGACAGGATACTGGATTCCGGCTGCAAGTTTCTCATCACCACCGACGGCGGCTACCGCGGCAGCAAGAAGATCCCCATGAAAAAGGCGGCCGACGACGCGATGAAGATGTGCGAGGATGCGGGAAGTCCGGTCACGACCTGCATCGTCTACAAGCGCACGGGCGACGCGGCCGATATGAAGGCGGGCCGCGATTTCTGGTGGAACGACCTGATGGAGAAGGCGTCGACGACGTGCGAACCCACGCGGGTGAACTCGGAAGATCCGGCGTTCATTCTCTACACGTCGGGCTCAACCGGGAAACCCAAGGGCGTGCTCCACACGACCGGCGGCTACATGGTGTTCGCCGCGCAGACGTTCAAATACATGTTCGACTATCATACGGACGATATATTCTGGTGCACCGCCGACATCGGTTGGGTCACCGGCCACACCTACATCGTCTACGCGCCGCTGTGCAATAACGCGACGGAAGTGATGTTCGAAGGCATTCCCAACTATCCCAATCCGGACAGGTTCTGGCAGATAGTTGAGAAGCACAAGGTCTCCATAATCTACACCGCTCCGACGGTCATCCGCGCGCTCATGAAAGAGGGCGAACAGTGGCCCGCGAGGCACAACATCTCTTCGCTGCGCATTCTGGGAACGGTCGGCGAGCCGATCAATCCCGAGGCGTGGATCTGGTACCACAAGAACATCGGCCACGAGAGGTGCCCGATCATCGACACATGGTGGCAGACCGAGACGGGCGGCGCACTCATCGCACCGCTGCCGGGCGCCATTGCAACAAAGCCCGGTTCCGCCACAATTCCCTTCTTCGGCGTGAAGCCCAAGGTCATCCGCGAGGACGGCACCGAGTGCAAGCCGAACGAAGGCGGCTATCTCATCATCGAAGAGCCGTGGCCCGGGATCATGAGAACGGTGTACAACCATCATGAGCGCTTCAAGGAGACATATTTCTCCCGTTTTCCCGGCGTGTATTTCACGGGCGACGGCGCGCGCAAGGACGAGGACGGATACTATTGGCTCATGGGCCGAGTGGACGACGTGATCAACGTTTCCGGGCACAGGATCGGAACGGCGGAGGTCGAATCATCCCTCGTTTCCCATCCGAAGGTCGCCGAAGCGGCGGTCGTCGGCTGTCCGCACGAGATCAAGGGACAGGGCATCTACGCCTACGTGACGCTGAAGACCGGGAACGCCGCATCAGACGAGCTCAAGAAGGAACTCGTCGGCCACGTCCGCAAAGAGATCGGGCCGATCGCGGCTCCCGACAAGATCCAGTTCACGGACGGGCTGCCCAAAACCGGCTCCGGAAAGATCATGCGCAGGATACTTCGGAAAATCGCCGAGGGACAGGTGGATAATCTCGGCGACATAACGACTCTTGCCGATCCCAACGTCGTCAACCTGCTGGTCGAAGGACGCCAGTAGTCCATAGTGAAACAAAAAAAGCCCCCCGCTGTGCGGGGGGCTTTTTTATCGGGTAGGGTCTCGACCCCATCACTATCTTCTGTTGATCGTCAGACTGTCGCCGGGCTTCACCGCGGACGGGTCGGAAAGATTGTTCCACTTCTGTATCTCCGCGATCGTCACCTTGTGGCGCCTTGCGATGTCCCAAAGCGTGTCGCCGTCCCTGACCTTATAGTTCATGGACTGCGGTTCCGGAAGGGGTATGTCTGAAAGTTTCAACGGAACGCCCTGTTCCTTTTCCGGCGCGACCGCATTCGCCGCAGGTATCTTGGAGACCGGCTCTTCCGTCCGCTCGATCTTTTCCTCCGCTGCCGGCGCGGGCTTCACGACCGTTTTTGCCTCCGCGGTCTTTATCTCGGTTGCCCTTATCTTGAGCACCTGGCCGGCCCGCACTCCTTTGGGATTCTTGATACCGTTCCATTTCATCAGGTCGTTCACGCTGACGCCGTGCCGCCTCGCAACCGCGCCCAAGGTCTCGCCCTTCTTGACCGTATGCTTCTTCGTAACGGCTACAGATTCCTTCGTCTTCGCCTTCTTCGGCTCCGGTTTCATGTCTAGGTCGATGTCGTCGGGGCTCGCCTCCTCCGCCGTCGCCATCGCGATGGTCTGTCCGGCTGTGTCCTTATTCTGTTGAATCTCCGCCTTCGTCTCCAGCGACCGGTTCTCCGAAGGCGCCGGCGCCGCGGACTGCGTCGAAGGATCTTCGACCACATCTATCGCGGTCTTACCCTGCGCCATTTTCACGATTATCTTCTGGCCCGGTTTGATCTTCGCGTTCGTATCGAGCCCGTTGATGGACGCCAGTTCGTCAACGGACATTCCGTAGCGCTGAGCTATCGTCCAGAGCGTATCGCCTGACCTTATGCTGTGACTTGTGTTGTCGCCTGCCGTGTCCCCCATGGCGGCCCGTCGTCCTTTATCACTGTCCGATGACGCCTTCGCGACCATGATCGGCTGATATATCTTGATGACCCTTCCCGCCCGCAGCGGATTCCTGGCCGAAATGGCGTTCCAGCTCTTCACCTGCGCGGGCGTAACGCCAAAGCGTTTTGCGATCTTGGTGACGGAATCCATCTTCTTGACCTTGTAGTTCACGAGCTTCTTGCCCTTGACCACTCGCTCGCCGTCGCCGCCGGCATCCTTATCGGCAAAATAAGTGCCGCCGCCGCCCCTCGGGATAACGAGCATGGTCCCTGAACGCAGCCGGTGGCGGCTGCTTGAAATGTCGTTGGCGGCTATGAGCGCGCTCTTCGGTACGCCGTAGCGCCTTGCGATCGAAGCAATGGATTCGCCCTTCTTCACGCGGTGATAAGCGATCTTGACCCTTTCACTCTCCGGAAGCGAGGCGTACTTCGCCTTGAAACCGGCTGCGGTCCCCTTCGGCAGCTTCACTTCGTAGTTGCGTGCGCCTGCAGGGGTGGCCCCCCGGACCAGATGCGGGTTGAGATCGGAGATAACATCGGTGCCGACGCCGGCACATTCGGCGACGACGTCAAGATCCGTCTGTGTCTCGACAATGCCGGTTTCATACTCGATCGGTCTCTGATAGTTCACGTTCCCGAAGCCGAAATTCTGCGGCATCTTGGCCATGATTGTCGCCGCTATGAACTTCGGAACATAATCGCGCGTCTCCGCGCGCAGGTAACGCTCGTTCGCGTCGGCAATGTCCCAGAAATTCCTCGAACCGGAATCGGCGACCGCATTTCTTATCCTGCCCTCGCCAGCGTTGTAACCGGCCATGGCGAGATACCAGTCGCCGAACTCATTGTGGAGATCGCGCAAATATCTTGCCGCCGCGTGCGTCGCCTTTACGGGATCGCGTCTCTCGTCCACCCAGCGGCTGATATCCAGTCCGTAACGCGAACCGGTACCGCGTATGAACTGCCACGGACCGACCGCCGCCGCGCGAGAGTAGGCGTTGTTGTTGAAACCGCTCTCTATCAGGGCGACATATATGAGGTCCTGCGGCAAACCGTGCTGCTTTAAGATGTCCCGCATCATTTTAGTATAGCGGCCCGACCTTTCAAGGTAGCGTTGGAAATGGCCCCTTCCGGCCCCCTGAAAGTAGTCCATCCATGCGTAAACACGGTCATTTAAGGTGAGAGGGACATCAGACTGTGGAAGCCGTCCCAGATGATGGTCCTGCGAGAACCTTTGTCTTTCAGCATCGCTCTGAAACCGGGCCCGCTTATCCGCCAGACGGTCTTTTGCGCACCCGGCAAAAAAGAAAAGCACCACCCCCACCGCCAAAAGAGCCTTAAACCTCATGAAATCCCCTCAAATGGTCAATACTTCTGATTAAATTATAACGTACGTAAAAGAATCCTGTCAAAAATATTATCCGACATTTCCCAAAAAAGTTGCGTGAAAAAAGCTAATCCGCCTGTTTTCTCAAAAAGGTCGGTATATCGTATTCATCCTCCCGATAGTCCATCGCGCCCGGTTCCAGCCCAAGCTCCTTTGGATCGCCCAAAAAGGCCTTTTTGGCCATTGGCAGGTCCGCGGACACGGCCACTTGCTCGCAGGGCATTGCCCTCATCGCGCCCGACGGATAGCCGCCCTGATTGCGGGCTGGAGCGGCCTGAGCTCCGAAAAGCACCGACTGTGGCTGCGGAGCCCACGTTGTCTGCCGCACAGGCGTAGCCGCCGGCGTTTGAAGAAGCGACGGTTTGGCAAAACCCTTCTGGGCCGCAGTTGCGGCAGGTCTCACGGCCCTCTGCAGGGGCCTGTTGAAGCCCGTGGCGATGACCGTCACCCTCATCGTACCCTTCATCGACTCGTCAATGACCGAGCCGAAGAGGATGTTCGCGTCCTCGTGCGCCTCCCCCTGAATTATCTTCGAGGC
>DYJF01000069.1:3876-7765 GCA_020723205.1 Bdellovibrio sp. | reverse complement strand
GGCTTCCGTTGGCGGGAGTCGGTACAAGCACGTATGGATCTATAGCGGAGGCCTTGTGGCTCTGCGACCCGTCTGCCTCCGGAGAGGCAACTGGCGCGGATTCGCCTCCGGTCGGAGCGGCAGGCGGGCTCTGATCATCGTCGTCTCCGCCACCGATGCTGATCTGATACTTGTTCTCAACGTATCTGCGCACGTCTTCCGGCGTCAATATGTCGGCCTTTGCCGGATCGGTGCCGGGATATGCGCGTTTATATTCTGCGGCATTTTCAAGTATGTCCGCCGCACTTCCCGGCAGCGCCTGATCGTTGGTGAATTCCACTGCAAGGCGCACCGCCTCCTGAACCGTTTCTCTCGGTATCTGAAGCTGCGGGTCCATGTCCGTCGCTGCGCCGATCTATGCGACCTTGGCCATGAGAGCGTCCACCGTCTCTTGCATTAAGAGCGGAGGGATGTCGACCTCAGCGAACCGCCTCGCCAACGCGCGATCGCTCGCGATGTGCTTGTTGAATTCCTCCTTGGTCGTCATGCCGATGGCCTGGACCTCTCCACGTGCAAGAGCTGGCTTGAGCGCTTGATCGCCGCCGGTGATCCCTTCCGCGCTTCCCATGCCGACGAACCTGTGGAGCTCGTCGATGACGAGGACCTCCGTGATGCCGTTCTTTTTGCTCGCTTTTATCTCATCGAGCACCGCTTCAAGTCTTGCTTCAAAGTCGCCGCGGTTCTTAGTGCCGGCCACCAAACGGTTGATGTTAAGCGATCTGAACTTGAAGCGCGGGCCCATCTTTTTTATCAGCTCATATGTTTCATCGCCTAACATCGCCCTCAAGTTGTGAACGGCGGCCCTGCCGTTCGCGGCCACGGCCGCCTTCACCTGTTCAAAGAGCGCCGCCAGTCCCTCGACGACCGCAGTCTTGCCGACACCGGCCATGCCAGTCAGGGCCGTACTCTTTCTTGCCTTCAGGCGGATCAGGACGTCCTTTATCTGCGACAAGCGTATCTTGGGGTCCATCGGTTCGAGCTCGCCGCTCCTGTACATCTCGCCCATGTCATCGGTGTAGAGCGCAAGCGCGTTCTTCACCACGCCCAGCTTTCCCTCCATGAGCGCCTGCTGAAACTTCATCTGTTTCCGGTTGAGGTAGAGGAATAGTGCGGCCATTCCCACGGTGGAGCCGACGGTCAAGACCGCCGTCCACACCAGCGCCTCTCTCTGGGCGGACAGGGTCTCCTTGGTAGCGTCCATCTGTACCACGGAGACGACGTTCTCTCTCTTGAACCTTTCAAGTTCGTCCGCAAGGTTCCACGCTGCGTCGGCCGTCAATCCGGCAGGGAGACGGTTCTGCGCGATGTCGTTCGAGATATTTCTTATCGCGATGTCTATCGCGCCCGCGTCGTTGATGGAGAAGGAATAGAATATGGCGCCGTCGGCCTGCATGGACGAACAGCCGCCCGATGCGTTCGGGAATTTTCCTGCAAGATAGAGCGCGATCTCCTGCGTCAGGGGGAAGTTTAAGTTCGCCTTGTAGGCGTCGAGCATGGGATCGCACGGATTGAACAGTCCAGTGGCGGCGGTCGGCGTGCCGCTCGTGGACATCTGCTGCATGAATGCGGAGGCAAGCGGATATGTGGAGAAAAGCGTGTAGCTGCCGTCCTTCGCCTTCTTCCCCATCTTGCATATCTCTGTGTACTGGCCCTGCTGGAGGAAGGGGACCGAAGCGTTGTATTCGGAAAGCTTGGGATTGAAAGAGACCGCATAATCTTGGGAGAACGCGGAGCCGATCCCCTTGAAGCATTGCACGCCGTATCCCACCACTTGATCGCCTTGCATCTGCGGGGCGATCCTAATCTGGCACCAGTCGATGGCCGGCGGGCTGGAACAATCCTCTATCTCTTTCCAAGACGAGACCGTCTGCAGTTTTGAGAACGGCATGAATTACCCCTTTTTATTATTCGAATATCCAGCCGAAGGCCTTTTCGCTAAGCCAGCTGAAGTTCTCGTACGCATCCTGCGCCATGACGAACGGATTGCACGGGTGTTCGGCAGCGGCTTGGAACGTTTGCACGGCCTGCGGGCCAAGCGTGTTCTCCACCACGTAATCGAATCCCTCGTTGACAGCGTTTGCCACGTTCCTGACGTCGCGCGCGGCCCTGTCGGGGTCGCTTCCGACGTAATAAACGGCGTTCGTAAGCGCCGCGGCAGCTACTCCGTACGGCCCTGTGGCCGCTTCTCCCGCGTAGACAAAGACAAGGCCCAGCTCCGCGCCGGTGAGCAACGAATTAAAGAAACTTCCCTCCGTGGTGCTCGTGTCTATCCCGACCACCTTGTAGATAGCGTTGTTGATGATGTGCGCCGCGGGAGCAGCCGCATAGGCGCCGCTCAAGCCGTTGACGAAGCCCGCCGGCGTCGAGCCGGGGATCGCCCTGTAGATGCCGTAGCCGGCCAGCATATCGGCAGGGGGAAGGACGTAGGGCTGATACTCCTGCGGAACGATCCTCTGCATTTGCTGATTGGCTGTCCAGATCATGCCTCCGTAGAGGAGTCCGCCCCATGCGGCTGTGGCGCCGTCATAGAGGGTCAGCGGTGGTGCCTCGCCTCCGGCGACTATCCTCGGCGCCGAACCGCTCCTAGTACCCTGCGCAGGCGAAAGCGTGCGCACCGGCTCTGCCGGAACGTCCGCTACGCGCATCGAATAGCCGGCAGGCATCCCGTTTTGCGGCGCGGCGAATGCGTATGCGGGCTCCAGAACCGGGATCGCCAGCGGTCTCGGAACTTCAACGGGATTCACAGGGCACTGGTTATTCGGTATCCCCACATAGGGGAAGAAATATCCCATATCGCGCGATGCGCCGGCCGGTTGCTGCTCCGGGGGCGGACTTCCTCCCGTGCCGTCTCCTGTGGTGCCGGTGGGCGTATGATCCCACCAGTCGGGGAAGACGCGCGGGGACCTTGCCGCCTCTCTTGCCACGCGGTCCAGCACGGCCCTGTCGCGGACGTTCTCCGCCTCTGTCTCGCGCGTGTCATGCTCGAATCGCCTCGTTACCTCCTCTTCGGTCGTGAGGCCTCTTTGCGCCCTCGCGCCGTGTTTGGACGCGTATTTGGCGTCGTAATGTTCGAAGACGAAGTCTAGCGTGAGCTTTGTGATCCCCTTGTCCTTCGCCGCCTGAAGCACCTCGAGGAAATAGGATTCGGCCGACGTGAAGAACGCGGTCGAATTCACGCGGGTTCCCAAAATGAAGACCGCCTTCATCGCTGCGGCGTCTATCTCCGTGACGCCGTATTGCGCGTTCACGTACGGCCTCAATCTTAAGGCCTCCGTGATCGAGGCAGGAGACGGCGTTTCGAAAAAGAACGGAGGGTATCTGTTGGCGCTCGCCTGATCGGTAGCGATGGTCTCCGCGTATTCGTTCACGGTCGTCGCTAGCACGACCGATATCCGGCTGTCGCTCACGGCGAAGACCTTGATGCGGTCAAGTATGGCGACGCGGCCCTGCTGTGCGTTGCCGTCGCTCAATGTCTGGCCCTCGTCGAAGAAGACGACTACCTTGTAACCTTTTTCCGCCCACTCGGTCGCGGGACGAAGGACGTCCTCTCCCAATATTCTCTCCGGCTGATTAATATATGTCGAGCCCTTGCCGGCCAATGCCTCGTTGTTTACCTCGAGTATCTTGAGCCCCTTGTAATGGTTCGCCTCGAGCGATTGCTTGAGGAGGCGTATGTTCTCTTCAGTTATTTGCCTGTACTGTGCCGCCTCCGCTTGCGACATCCTTTCGGTGACTTTTCTGTAATATGTCTCCCGCGCGCTGTCGGAGAGTTCGGAGAGTGCCATGACCTGCGCCAAGCCGTTCTGGATGGCTGCGCTCTTGCCGGAGCGCTCCGCGCCCACCGCCGAGG
>DYJF01000069.1:0-3866 GCA_020723205.1 Bdellovibrio sp. | reverse complement strand
CGCCTGCGGAATGAAGACACGCCTGACCATGTCCCTCACGTTGCCGTTCCTGTCTATGTAGGGGTTCTCGAAGGTGCCGGTCCTTGAGAGCTGCCTTGCGGCATCGGCGGCGCGTTCGGTGAGCACCTGCAGGCCTTGGCCGATACCGCCCTGTTGGGCCTGTCTCGTTTCCTGCCGCCTCGCCATCAATATGTTTATGCCCAAAAAGCCCAAGAGAGTTACGACCGTTCCTCCGACCGTGATATATATCATTACTTCCGTAAAGTTGTCCTGTGCTTCGATGCCGGCGTTCGTGGCGTCTCGCTGAACAACAGTGGGCTGGCTCGAGCGCTTGAAGTCCTCGAGCGCCAAGATGAGATTTTGCGCCGCGGCCGGCAAGACCCCTTGGGGAAGGCGGTTTCCGCTTATGTCGTCTCTGATCCTTCTTATCGCCATGTCCATGGCGCCCGGGTTGTTGACCGAGAACCAAAAGACGGGCGTGCCGTTCGCCTGCATGGACGAGGCGCCGACATTGGGATCGGGGAACTTGTCCATGAGATATTGCGCCTGCTCCATCGTGAGGTCCAAGTTCAGGGCGTCCATCTGCTGGTGCATTATCGGATCGTACGTAGGAAAGAGTTCCGCCGGTGTGGTTGCAGCTGCCGGGTCGGTCGCGGCCTGCGCATCCGGCGGCAGCGGCTGTCCGTTGCCGAGTATTGCCGGTGCAGCCGGTGTCGAGGGGGTTAGTTGCCTGAAGGCCGCGGCAAGGGGATATCTTGAGAAGAGCGTGTAACGGCCGTCTTCCGACTCCTCTCCCGCGCGGCATATCTCGGTATATTGCCCCTCTTGCAGGAAGGAAATGGATTGATTGTATTCTGAAAGCAGCGGATTGTTCGAAACGCTATAATCGAGTGTGAACGTGGAGGCGATCCCTTTAAAGCACTTCACTCCCCATCCGGCGTCGGGGTTCTCCGGGTCCCGCGGCGATATCATTACCTGACACCAGTCGACGGCCGGTGTATCGGGACATGTTCCTATTTCTTCCCAGGAACCGACTTCGCGGATCGGTGTAAATGACATGGATTTCCCCTCACTTTCTCTTTAATATTTTCGGCTGAAGCGTGGAAAAGTTGCGTGTTTTTTCAGGCGCCGCCTGTGGAACCGGCGGTATATCTTTGACAGGGGTCTTGCGAGCCCTCAAAAAGGGCCGGAGAGGCGGTTATCATAAGCATTCCGGAGACATATGCGGGGATGCGCTCCAATACCTTGATCGCCAGAAGTCCCGCGGCTGCGGCATACAAGATGAGAGAAGCGTGCCATGGTTCGGGCGGCGGAAGCGGAACGGAGCGCATGGCCGGCTCGCCTGGCGGGTTCAGTGCCGTCTCCGGCGCGGGCGCCGGAGGCCTCAAAGGGGCGGGAGGAGAACCGCCGGGGCCTTCGGGGTTCTGCGGCCCCTTAGGTCCCTTGCCGTTCCTGAAACGGTCGATGATGGATCTGCCGGTCAGGAGCTTTATCCCTAAGTTCAACAGCGTGGCAGACGCCGCAAAGCCGCCGCCTATCCAGAGACCATCCCAGAACTGCTTGAAAGCGCCGGCCTCTTCGTTCGGCACGTAGAACTTGACGGACCTTTTAATCCTGTCGCAGCGTGAATCGCCGACATAGGGGAGCTTGCCTGCCTGCACACGGAGGAATGTCTCGTTCACGTCGGAGCATTCGAAGCTTTCCACGAAGTAGGCGTTCATCGCGGGGTTCTCGTATGCGAAACAGTAGGTGCCCTCTTTTCCGGAATTCTGTGCAAGGTGGAACTCGGAGGGGTCGAGGTCCATGCGCAGGCGTATCGCCTCCGCCTCCGCCTTTGAAAGTTCCACGCCCGGAATGCGCATCGTGCCGGAGAACTTGTTGCACGGCCCCAACAGCTCGCCTGCGTAGTCGCCGCTCGTGACGACCCCGGACGCGGGATTGGTGATGTACGGCTCGCTTCCCATGTTCAATGTGATGTTCGGCAAAAAGGAAAAAAAGTTGCGTGGTAATTATATGCCGTCGAAAGAGTAGGTCGAATAGAGAAGGGCCTCGGCCACGGCCCTCTCGTCCTTCATCCCCTCGGACGCCATGAATTCAAATGTGTCAAGATCGACAAAGTAGGCGATGGAGGCGACCAGATTTATGTTCTCCATGTGACGCAATATATGCTCCGCCTTATCGGGGCCTTCGGGGAGGGCGTTCAGGATTACCCTTCTGGTCTTAAAAAGCGACATAACGTAATCGCGTGGGAGTTCAATGCCCAAAAACATTCCTGTCTCGCTCGCATAAGCCGCGCCGAGGGTATATATTGAGCCCAATTGTTTCCTGATACCTTCGGATCTTATGTATCTGTAATATTCGTGATAGAGGCGCTCCGAGTCCGTGTCCGTCCTGCCCATCATCTCTTCCTGTAGCCATATCTGCCACAGATAGTTCGTGAAGGACGCCTCTTCGGCGTTTATCGCTTCCTGTTCCATGATCTCGGAGGGCATGCCCATGCATTCCGACATCTTCTCTTCCTGCAAGTTCATTTCTTCATCGTATGCCACGATGTCGTTGAAGACGGCGTTCATGGATGCGATATGTGATTCCGCGCCCATATCCAGCCGCATTGACAAAAGGATCGCCGCCTTCTCCGATACGGTCGCTGCCTCCATCTCTGACTGAAGTACCGTCATGGGCTGCCCTTTCTTGTCCTGAAAGGCGTGATAGCATTCGTGCAGCAGAAGCATGAACACGGATTCGGGGGAGACCTGCGCCGTTATCGGCGGGAAATCGATGGAGTTGGAGGCCGGATCGTATGTGGCAAGCGCCGTCGGATGTAAAAGGAAGTGCTCCATATCCATGACGCTGACGGATATTCGGCCGTCAAGGATCGCCTCTTCGATCTCCGCCGTAAATTTCTCGAAATCATCGCTTATGATGGCGACGCCGCGGTTCTCCCAATTGAGTCGTTCCGCCGTTCTTAGCACTGAAACCGTGACCAGCCCGTAGAGGAAGGCGCCTGCGTCCGGACAAACGAGCGAAAGACGCCCCGTTATCCCTTCGAGATCTTTCTCAGATATGCCGTTTTCGAGCGCGAAGGAGACCGTGTTCTGAAGGATCTGGAACTCCTCGTCGTTCATGCCCGCAAAACCGCCGAGCGTAGATAGGTGGGCGGCAAGATATAACGGGTCTTCGCTTAAATAGGGAGCCGTCATATCCTGAAACGTCACGGAGGCGCGTTTCTGCAGGGCGTCGAAGAGCTTCGCTATGCGCTCGTTGTCTTCCCTCGAGGGCGCGCAGCGCTGCAAAGATTCCGGCATGCTGCTGCGCATGCTCTCATTCGTTTCAACCGACTCCTGTCCGTTCGTGGGAACGGCAACACCCCTGAAATTTTGGAAAAAATCGGGTCCGCTCTGCATGACCCAGAAGAGACCGGCGCGCGAGGGGGCGTGCCGCAAGGGCATCTGGCAGATGTCTATGATGCCTTGTTCTCCTATGAAGCGCGAAAGCCCCGCGGCCTCCTCGTATGAGGGATCTATCTGTCCGTGTGAAAGAGGTGCGTCTGGTTGGATAAGATCGGCAAGGTATTTTCCTGACTCATCGGGATCGGGTGAAAGGACCGCCCGCATGATGCTGTTCATGAAAAAAAAGCCGCAGTGAGAGATCCCCTCGTACGGCATTTCCACGCCGCCGAAATCGGACGGCTCCGGCTGCCGGGACGGGTTATGTGTAACTGCTGGTGTGGGCATAGTGCTCTACCGGATTATCGGCAGGCGGGGGAATTTGTTGCGTAATTTCAGTTCGGTTCGTCGAAGCGGAAGGAGAGCTGATAGATCCCTTCCTCGATCGCTATCTTCAGCTTATAGCCGCAGTTGTGAAAG
>DYJF01000068.1 GCA_020723205.1 Bdellovibrio sp. | reverse complement strand
CTGCCCGTCTCGGAGCTCTCCGCCGGAAAGGACCGGACCGTCATAGGAAAGCTCGCGGCGAGCGGCATCTCCTTCCTCGGGAGAAAGCGCAAAAGGATATACGAGGTGATCATCGAGGACGAGACGGGGAGGGTGTCGGCAAAGTGGTTCTATTTCAATCAGAAATACTTCGAGACGAAGTTCCGGCTCGAAACGAAGGTGATGTTTTCGGGCGACGTATCCGACTACATGAACACGCCCCAGTTCATCCATCCGGAAGTTGAAGTTTTAAATGAAAGTACGGACGAAACTCTCGCGAAGATATTGCCTATTTATCCGCTCACGGAAGGGCTCTATCAGAAGACGATGCGAAAAATCGTCCGCAACGCATGGGACGCCTACAACAAGGCCATAGAACCGGTCTTCCCCGATCCGATGGTCGAGGAGTTCGGGCTCTCGGATCCGTGGGGATGCCTTCAGGAGCTCCATTTCCCCGCATCCGACACGGACATGGAGCTCCTGAACATGGGCCGCTCCAAGGCGCACAGGACGCTCATATTCGACGAGTTTTTCTTCTTGGAGCTCGGCATGGCGCTGCGCCGCAAGAACTTCGTCTCCGGGCCCGGTATCGCGTTCCCAAAAAATGAAGGATCGCACGACCGCTTTGTGAACTCGCTTCCCTTCAAGCTCACGGGCGCGCAGGAGAGGGTGGTAGGCGAGATCAGGAACGACATGACGAAGATACAGCCGATGAACCGGCTCCTGCAGGGCGACGTGGGAAGCGGCAAGACGGTGGTCGCACTGGCCGCATCTCTTCAGGCGATCGGGGCTGGTTATCAGGCGGCCATCATGGCGCCCACCGAGATCCTTGCGGAACAACACTTCGGGACAATAACGAAATTAGTGGCTCCGTTGGGCATTCCCCACGCGCTCCTCACAAGCAACGTCAAGGGCAAGGAGCGCGAAGCGATCTACCGCGGGTTTTCGAACGGGGAGATCCCTCTCGCGGTCGGCACACATGCGCCCATACAGGAAGAGGTCCTTTTCAAGAAGCTGGGTTTCATCGTCGTGGACGAGCAGCACCGCTTCGGCGTCCTGCAGCGCGCGGCGATACAAAAAAAAGGCGAGGGCCGCCCCGACATCCTCATCATGACCGCGACACCCATACCGCGCACGCTCGCCCTGACGCTCTACGGCGACCTCGACGTGTCGGTGATAGACGAACTCCCGCCGGGGAGAATGCCCATCATCACGCGCCTGTATGAAGAGAAGCAGCGCGAGAAGCTCTATCAGGGAATGCGCTCGGAACTCGCCAAGGGACGGCAGATATACGTCGTATATCCGCTCAT
The DNA here is from genome assembly GCA_020723205.1 of Bdellovibrio sp. Lineage (GTDB taxonomy): Bacteria > UBA10199 > UBA10199 > 2-02-FULL-44-16 > DYJF01 > DYJF01. The sequence goes on along the minus strand of DYJF01000068.1, from coordinate 6,489 downwards.
CGAAGAGAGCGAAAAAGTGGACCTAAAGAACGCGACCGACATGAGCATCGAGCTCGCCCGCGTCTTCGAACCCGACTTCAAGGTCTCGCTCCTTCACGGCAGGATGTCAGGCGACCATAAAGAAGCGGCGATGAACGATTTCAAGGCCGGGGGGACGCGCGTGCTGGTCGCCACTTCGGTGGTGGAGGTGGGAGTTGACGTCCCCAACGCAACCGTGATGGTCATCGAGCACGCGGAGAGATTCGGGCTCTCGCAGCTGCACCAGCTCCGGGGCAGGGTGGGGAGGTCCACGCATCAGTCGTACTGCATACTGATGGCCGATTACCGGCGTTCCGAGGAGGCGAGGAGGCGGCTCGCGGTGATGGTAGAGACAACCGACGGCTTTAAGATCGCCGAAGAGGACCTCTCGCTTCGCGGCCCGGGGGAGTTCATAGGGACGAGGCAGTCGGGCCTGCCGCCGTTCCGCGTCGCCAACCTTGCGAGGGACATAAGGATACTTTCGCAGGCGCGGGAAACGGCGTTCAAGATCGTCGACGAAGACCCCGATCTTACGAAGCCCGAACATCAGCTCTTGAAAAAACACCTTATGCTCCGGTGGGCGGGAAAGCTTGATCTGGCGCAGGTTAGTTAGTCTGGGAGTGTAGGAGTGTAGAAGTGTAGGAGTCGTGAAAGATGCGATTGCCCGATTGGTTGAGGAAAAATCAGAATACCGGCGGGCCCGTCCACGAAATCAAAAAGGGCTTGAGGCGGGCCGGTTTGCACACGGTCTGCGAGGAGGCGCGTTGCCCCAATCAGGGGGAGTGTTTCTCGCGCGGCACGGCGACGTTCCTGATAATGGGCAATGTGTGCACGAGGAACTGCGGCTTTTGTTCAGTGGCTTCAGGCGAGCCGTTGCCGCTCGATCCCGAAGAACCGGCGCGCGTGGCGGCCAAGGTTCTTGAAATGAAGCTTCGCCACGCTGTCGTGACCTCCGTGACAAGGGACGATCTGGAAGACGGCGGCGCCGCGCACTTTGCAAAGACGATCTTCGAGATAAAAAAGATCTGCGCCGAAACTACGGTCGAAGTTTTAACGCCAGACTTCGAGGGGAGGGAAAGGGACATCAGGACCGTGTGTGAAGCGGGGCCCCATGTGTTCAACCACAACATAGAAACGGTGGAACGCTTGACGCCCATGGTCAGAAACAAGGCATCTTACAGGAGGTCGCTCGAGGTGCTGGCCATGGCTCGTTCAACGATTCCTCCCCTTTGTAAGGGGAGGTCAGGTGGGGTAGATCTACCTCCCCCGACCCCTCCTTACAAAGGAGGGGGACTTATCAAATCCGGCCTGATGGTTGGAATGGGCGAAACTCCTAAGGAGGTCGAAGCGGCGCTTTTCGACCTCAAAGAGGCCGACTGCGACATCGTCACTATCGGCCAATACTTGCGCCCCACGAAGGGATCCCTGCCTGTCGCGGAATACGTGCATCCGGACCGCTTCAAAGAATACGAATCGCTGGGCAGGGAGATCGGGGTAAAACACATGTTCTGCGGGCCCTTCGTCCGCAGTTCATACATCAGGGGGCCGATAAATGCCTAAGACAAAACAGTCAGTGCTGATAAACGCGCCGATAGAGAAGGTGCATAGGATCGTCGCCAACTTCGAGGCCTATCCTTCATATTTTCCGGAGGTGAGGGAGGCGCACATCTTGAAGGAGAGCAGGACCCATCCGGAAGTGCATTTCGTTTTTCACGTCGTCACGACGATCAACTGTCACCTCAAGTTCTCCATGTCGCAGAGGGAGATCAAGTGGACGCTCATCAGGGGGGATTACATGCAGTCGAACGACGGCGAGTGGCTGCTTGAATCGAAAGGGAAGGGCAAGACCCGCGCGACATACAAGCTCGAGATCATCCCGTCGAATTGGGTCCCCGACGCGATAATCGAGGAGCTCATCATCAAGAACGCGCCCAATATGCTCATGCACTTGAAGGAAAGGTGTGAGGAGGGACTAGCCAAGAAGCGACCTGCTGTATCTCGCAAGCGCAAGTAACGGGAAAAAATGGCGGTAGCCGTGATAGCGGATATAGAAATGGCCGGGAAAACCGGTGCCCGTATAGCAGCCCTCGTCCCACGTGCCACGGCCGTTGATGCGATCCATCAAAAAACGCGCCGCCCGTCCCGCCGCCTCTGAACGAACTTCTCCCGCTGCAACAAGCGCCATAAGCGCCCACGCGGTCTGCGTCGGGACGCTTTCCTTCCATCTGATGTACGTGCCGACGGGATAGCTCTGCGGAGATTCCCCGAAACCGCCGTCCTCGTTCTGGATCTGCTTGAGCCAATGAACGGCCTTTTTTACCTCCCTGCCGGCCGGGGACCAGCCGAGCTCCGCAAGACCGGTGAGCACGCACCATGTGCCATAGATGTAATTTATGCCCCAGCGCGCGAACCAGCCGCCGAACGGCTCCTGCGTTCTCAAGATAAATTCCACCGCGCGTTTGACGGGCACATCGTTCATCGTCATGCCCCTTCCAGCCAGAAGCTCCAAGGCGCGGCCCGTGATGTCGGGAGAGGACGGATCAAGGCAGGCGCCGTGGTCGGAGAAGGGTATCCTGTTCACCAGAGCGCAGGTCTGGTTCTTGTCAAACGCGCCCCAACCGCCGTCGTCGTTCTGCATGGAAAGGAACCACGCCATGCCGCGCCTTATCGGTTCGTCCTTTTCCGGATCGGGGAGGGCCAAGCGATAAAGACAGTGAAGGACCTCGATCGTGTCGTCCACATCGGGGAAATAGTCGTTTTTGAACTCGAACGACCAGCCGCCGGGCATTCCCTTGGGATTTTTTACGGCCCAATCACCGCGCAAATCCTTGATTTGCTTGGATATTAACCATCTGCCCGCCTTGAGGAGAGGGGGCGCATCGGCAGGCACGCCGGCGTCTAAAAGGGCCACTACGGACCACGGCGTATCCCAGACCGGAGATATGCAACATTGCTGATGAATGATAGTACAGGTGTCGGAAGATAACTTTATACGACGTTCCTCCGATACGGCGGCAGGAACGTCATTCGTCACATAGCATTGTTGCCATGATTTGAGGACCTCAAGCGGTTTTTGAATTTCCTTTGAGTTATTGGGTTTGCCCAGCGCCTTGAAGGCCAAGGCGCAGTATGCAAGCGCGGGATAGATATCTTGAGTGCGCTCGACATGGTCCCAAGTCCACTTTGCGCACCGGTTAATCGCGAGGTTGCGAAGGGGCTTTAAAGGAAACTTTTCATAAAACTTGAGGATCTTGTCGAAGTGTATGAAAAAAGATTCCCAAGATATAAGGCCTTTTTTCGTTTTGAACGAATAGTCGCGCTCACCATGGGGTTCGGCAAAGAGTTCATCAAGGTTAAAATTGTTAGAAAGACGCCTGACCGGCTTGATGGACATAAAGATAAGGAGCGGAACGATCGTAGCTCTGGCCCAGCTTGAGAACTCATAGATGTTAATGGGGAACCAGTTGGGCAGGAAAATGGCCTCTGCAGGCATTTCAGGACAGGAAGACCAAGGTACGAGCCCGAACATGGCAAGGTGAATACGGGTGAAGACGCGGGACCTGACTATGCCGCCGGAGGCCAGAATGAACTCACGGGCCTTTTTAAGCGGCTCCGAATCGATATCGCGACCGGCCAGTTTCAAGGCAAAATAGCACTCGATGGTGGCAGAAAGGTCTGCGGGGCCATCCTTATAGAGGGCCCAAGTACCGTCCTCACGCTGAACCTGAAGGATGCGGTTGGCAATCCCCTGAAGGATATTGTCGTCAACCTCGCCAAGAAAGTGCATAAGGAAGACAAACTCCGCACCGATTGATTCATTTGCCTCGAGGGTAAACCACCAATAACCGTCGTTCTTCTGCAGGGACAAAAGGGAGAAGACCGCCTCGGATATCGCTCCACGGAGGTCACCAGATTCGTCGGAATCGACCCGTGGAGGGGCCTTTATAGTAAGGTCTATAAGCTCGTATTCGTGGACCTGTGTATTCTTCATCATCATCCGGAGTTTACCCTGAGCATGGTCGTAGGGTCGTATAAGATATATTATGTCTGGTTGAATGGATCAAGGTCATACAGTCACACATGTACGAATACCCATATCTTTCGAAAAAAATCAACCGGCAATAGGACCGCACCCCTGTATCGGCGCGGTGGAGAGAAGGTTGCTAGGAAATTTAGAGCTGAAGCGCTTCGACCTCCACGCCCTTTTCCTTGAAGAAGGCCTTGAGGCGGACGATGATGCGCTCCTCAATCTGGCGGACCCGTTCCTTGGTAATGCCGTATTCATCCGCGATGTCCTGCAAGGTGACGGGAAGCTCGGCGAGCAGCCGGTCCCTGAATATCTTGAGCTCCCGCTCGCTCAAGCCGCCCGCAAATTCGTCTAGCTTGGCCTTTAAAATGTCCTTCGTCTGGGCCTCAGCCAACTTCTCATCCACCGGTGTTTCGCCGTCCGCAATGAAATCCTGCAACAAGGTCTCGTGGCTGCCGCCCTTCGCGCCCGCCGGCGCCTCAAGGGCATATTCGGGCTGTGTCAAACGCCTTTGCATCTCGATAACCTCACCCTCCTCCACCCCAAGCTTCTTGGAAAGGACCTCAGGCGACGCCTTTATGCCCATCGCCTCGATCTTCTCCTTCTCCTGCATGAGATTGTAGAAGAGCTTTCGCTGCGCCTTCGTCGTGCCGATCTTTATCAGGCGAAAATTGTCCAGAATATATTTGAGGATGTACGACCGGATCCACCATGAAGCGTAATGGGCGAGGCGGGCGCCCTTTTCCGGATCGAAATGTTTGACCGCCTGCAGGAGTCCCACGTTCCCCTCCTGAATGAGGTCCAAAACGTTATGATACGCGTTCCTGTACTCCATCGCTATCCTTACGACGAGGCGAAGATGGGTCGTCACGAGTTGTCTCGCCGCCTCTACGTCCCCTTTTTCGTGCAACTTCAGGGCAAGGGCCCTTTCATCCTCGGCCGAAAGGACGGGATAGGAGCGCACCTCGTTAAGATAGCGCTTAAGCGGATCGACCGGGATTATCTGTCTGTCGGGTCTCTTGGTCATAAAAGCATGCTGCGGAGGCACAGGGGCGCGGAGAAAAACAAAAATTATTTTTTATTATATTTCTCTCTTGTCTCCGCGTCTCTGCGGCTGAATTCAAGCTTTATAAACGATTTTGCCGCCGACGATCGTGTAAATGACCTTGCCAAGCAATCGCCAGCCGTCGAACGGCGTGTTGCGGCTCTTCGATCTGAACGCGGAGGCGCGTACGGTTACCGCCTCGTTGGGATTGAATATGACGATATCGGCGTCGACGCCGACGGACAGGGTCCCCTTCCCCTTCAGGCGCAAGATTGACGCGGGCCTTGACGTGAGGGTTTCAACGGCCCGCTTCATCGGTATCTTCTTGTCATGAACAAGCTTCAATACAAGAGGGAGCGCCGTTTCGAACCCTATCATTCCGAACGAGGAGGCGTCGAAGCCCAGCTCCTTCTCGGTGATGTCGTGCGGCGCGTGATCAGTGGCTATCGCGTCTATCGTCCCGTCGGCGAGCCCTGCGATCAGTTCGCGGCGGTCGTTATCGGAACGGAGCGGTGGATTGACCTTCGTGTTGGGATCGTAGCCGTGGACCGCCTGTTCGGTCAAAGTGAGATGATGCGGCGTGACCTCGCACGTGACCGGAAGCTTCAGTTTCTTCGCCTCGCGGACCATCTCCACTCCGCCGGCGGTCGATAGGTGCGCGATGTGGAGCCGGCCCCCGGTAAGCCCGCTAAGCAGTACGTCGCGCGCGATCATCGTCTCTTCGGCCGCCGAAGGGATGCCGCGAAGCCCCAGCTCCGTCGAGGACGCGCCCTCGTGCATGACCCCCCTGCCGCGGAGATTCAAGTCCTCCGCGTGCGATATTATGGGAATATCGAACGATTGCGCGTATTCCATTGCGTGGCGCATGATCGAAGAGTTCATGACGGGCCTTCCGTCGTCGGAGATGGCCACTACGCCGGCGTTCGCCATGTCGCCTATATCGGCCAAGCTCTCCCCCTTGAGCCCCTTGGTCACGGCGCCCACGGGGAGAACGTTCACCGAGGAACACACCCGCGCGCGGTTGAGTATGTATTCCGTCACGGAGGCGCAATCGTTCACGGGGTTCGTGTTCGCCATACAGCAGACGGTAGTGAAACCGCCGGCCGCGGCGGCTTTGCTCCCGCTTTCGATGTCTTCCTTGTATTCCTCGCCCGGCTCGCGCAGATGGCAGTGCATGTCGATGAAACCCGGCGCCACCACCATGCCCCTCGCGTCTATAACTTCAGCGCCGTCGGGGACCTTCTTCGCCTGCGTCACGGCGGATATCTTTCCGTCCTCGACGACGACGTTCATGACGGCGTCGATCTTCTTCGCCGGATCGATCACACGGCCGTTTTTTATGAATAAGGGTTTCATATTATTATTTCCCCTCCTTTGTAAGGAGGGGTCAGGGGAGGTA
>DYJF01000067.1:5968-7929 GCA_020723205.1 Bdellovibrio sp. | reverse complement strand
CCGGATGCGGCCGCTTTGGCATAGACACCTCTCGTTAGCATGTGATAAAAGACATACTATGTCTTCGTTTGCAAGCGCCTTGCCTTCGTGGATGTACTACTTTTTTGCCGGCGTTCTGGGCTCGTTCGTAGGGAGTCTCTTGAACGTCTGCATCATTCGCATTCCCAAAGAGGAATCCATCGTCTGGCCTCCGTCCCACTGCAGATATTGCGGCCACGGGCTTTCGTGGTGGGAGAACATACCGGTCGTAAGCTACATTGTATTGATGGGGCGCTGCCGGCGGTGCAAGCGCCCGATCTCACCGCGATATATTATCGTGGAACTTCTGACCATCTTCCTCTCTGTGGCGCTCTGGTGGCGTTATCCCGACGTGCGTTTCTATCTGGCCTATTTTATCCTTCTTGTCGCGCCGCTCGTGATCATCTCGTTCATTGATATGGCGCACAGGATAATCCCGGACGTCATATCGCTTCCGGGGATCGCCGCGGGTCTTGCCGTCAACGTGCTTTTGGCGGGCAAAAGCGGGTATGCGGCCGCCGCGATCGACAGCGTGATGGGCATGCTGGTCGGAGGCGGTTTCCTGTTTGTGGTCGCCGTCGCCTACGAGAAGATAAAGAAGTGCGAGGGTCTGGGCGGAGGCGACGTGAAGCTCGCCGCGATGCTCGGAGCGTTCTTCGGCTGGCGCGCCGCTATCTTCATTTTGCTCATCAGCTCCGTGCTCGGCTCGCTTATGGGCGTCGCCCTGATCCTGATATGGAGGAAGAACACGAAATATGCGATCCCGTTCGGACCGTTCCTTGCGGCCGGAGGTCTTGTCTATCTCTTCTTCGGCCAGCGCCTCATAAACTGGTATCTCGGTTTCTTTTAAAGATATATAAGTAATATTAATTTATATTAATTATAAAATACTTGACTACTTTTGTGCTTTTTGTTTGTAATCGTCCCATATGACAGAACGCCAGACTAACAATGTGAAGCAATTTCGTGAGGAGCTTCTCATAAGCAAGGCGGAACTTGCCCGCAAGGCCGGGCTGTCCGCATTGACCATAGACAGGATCGAAAAGGGTATGGTGTGCAGGATGGACACGAAGAGAAAGATTCTTCTTGCACTGGGTTTGAAACTCACTGACAAAGGCCGCATCTTTCCGTAGGACTTTTTTGAGTTTTGAAAATGCACCCTGAACTCCTCAACAATTCGTTGTTTCTGCGCTACTACGCCCGGTGGCAGAAAGATCCCGATTCGGTCGTCTTTGCACCCATCGCGGATTTTCTCCTTCGTTACGGACTGATCGACGCGGCGCAAAAGGTCTGCGTCGAAGGCCTCAAGAGACATCCCGCGCTGACGGTCGGACGGATCGTGATGGCGAGGATACATCTCGCGAGGGGCAATTTTGAGGAAGCGGAGGAAGAGACGAGGCAGGCGCTTCTGATCGCTCCGAAGAGTTTGCAGGCGGAGGAACTCTTGGGCAAGATAAACGAGGCGAGGGGCGGCTCGAACGAGCGCCATGTCGCGGCGCAGGTTCAGGGCGGTTCGTCCGTACCTTCCGAATGGCAGACCGTAACGATGGCGCAGATACTGGCGGGGCAGGGCCACAACGACAAGGCGAAGGATATCTATCGGACGATCCTTGCGCGCGATCCCGACAACGAAGAAGCCCACCGCGGTCTTGCCGCGATCAATCCATGACCACTATCCTCAACAAAGAGAAGATACTGGAGCAGGCGCGCATCTACGCAGATGACGGAAAGTTCGACAAGGCGATTGCGGAATACGAGAAGATACTGCTCGCCGATCCTTCCGATCTGCGGGTGAAACTTCGCGTTGCCGAGCTCCATACGAAGCGAAAGCAGATCACGGAGGCGATCCGCATCTACCGCGAGGTGGCGGACGCCTATTCGAACGAGGGTTTTTACCTCAAGGCGGTTACGGTCCTCAAGAACATCCTGCGGCTAAATCCCAC
>DYJF01000067.1:0-5931 GCA_020723205.1 Bdellovibrio sp. | reverse complement strand
AAGAGCGGATGGGGCTCGTGCAGGACGCCGTCCGCCAGTACAGCATACTTGCCACCACTTTGGATTCGAAGGGCGAAGGGGAGAAGGCCCTCGAGATAAGGCGCAAAATCGTGGGGCTCGACTCCGCTTCGGAGGACGCCCGCGTCAAGCTGGCGGAGATACTTCAGCGCGAAGGAAAGTTCGACGAATCGGTGGAACAGTACGCGGAGCTGGCGAAGCTTTACGAATCGATGGGCCGCAGGGACCTAAAGCTAGCCGATATGTACGAGAAGGTCCTCTCCCACCGCGAGGACAAAGAGATGCTACGGGCGCTCTGCCGCATCTACGACGAGCTTGGCGAAAAGAAAAAAATCCTCAAATGGATGGAGCAGGCGAAGAGCATGTCCGCCACCGATCCGGAACTTCTGGCGATGCAGGCGCGCATATATGCTTCGCTCAACCAGATCGAGACCGCGAGGTCCAAATACCTGATGCTGGCGGACATGGAAAAGAACGAAGGGCACATCGAAGGGGCGCTCTCCGCTTTCGCGGAGATATTGGCTCTCATGCCCGGCGAGGACGAGAAAATATTCAGGCGCGCGGAGGAGTTGGGCGAGGGCTCGGTTGACGAGCTCAAGAAAATAGTCGAAAAGAGGCGCCGTGAACTTGCGGAAACGGAGAAAATAAAAGAAGAGGAGAAGAAAAAGGCGGAGGAAGAGAAGCTCATGCAGGAGGAGGCGAAAAAGAAGGAGCAGACAGCCGCAAAGGCGCCGCCCACGGCGGCCCGGCCGAAAGCGCCGCCTCCTAAGTCGCCTCCGCCCTTGGAAGCGCCGAGCATGAAAGACGCGGATTCCGCCGCGGATCTCGGCAGCGCCTACGTCAAGATGGGTCTCAAGGACGAGGGGGCGGCTGAATTCGAGAAGGCAAGGAAGATATACGAGGCGATAGCGGCGGCCGCCGGCCCTGACGAGGCGCGTGCGAGGCAGCGCCTCAATCTCATTTCGTCGTTCCTTAAGGGAGGGCAACCCAAAGGAAAGGTCGAGGATAAGGCCAAAGTCGAGGTCAAGCCCAAGGCGGAGGCAAAGCCGGAACCTCCGAAGGAAAAAGAACCGGAGAAGAAGAGAAAGATATCTTTCGTTTAACTTAATGCGCGTGGCACAGCGTGGAGCAATATTGAACAGGGGATAGAACATGGACCATCTAGCATATTACGGACTGATGCAGGAACCTTTCGCGGTCATGCCGCTCACGAATTTTTATTATCACAATGATCAGCACGATCAGGCGTACATGCGCTTGAAGCGCGCGGTCGAGGCGATGAAGGGCTTGGCCGTGCTCGTCGGAGATATCGGCACCGGAAAGACGCTTCTCGCGAGGCGTCTTCTGGAAAAGCTCCCCGAGGACCAGTATGAAGTCTCGCTCCTTGTCGTCCTCCATTCGGACGTCGACAGCGACTGGCTGGTGAGAAGGATAGCTGCGCAGTTCGGCGTCGAACACGCGAACGGAACGAAGGTCGAGGTGATCGGCCATCTTTACCGGAAACTCGTCGATCTGGCCGAGAAGGGAAAGCGCGGCGTCATCCTGATAGACGAGGCGCACATGCTCCGCAAGAAGGATCTCTTGGAAGAGATAAGGGGCCTTCTCAATCTCGAGCTCCCCGACCAGAAACTCATATCGTTCGTCATGTTCGGCATGCCGGAACTCGACGAGAACCTGAAAAGCGAACCGGCGCTTGCGCAGAGAATGGCGGTGCGCTACCAGCTCAAGAACTTCACGCCGGAGATAGTGGTGGATTACGTCCGCTTCCGGCTCTTCCATGCCGGCTGCGAGAAGCAGGTCTTCTCGTCGGAGGCGCTCTCAAAGCTCCACGAATACACCAACGGCAATCCGCGCCTTATAAACGTCGTCTGCGACAACGCGCTCTTCGAGGGATTCGTGAGGAGGGCGCCCCTTCCGATGTCGTACGAGGTGATCGAAGACGTCGCGGCGGACCTCGGCATCAAGGATCCTCTTGCCCGCGCTACGGTAAGTCTGTGACGGCGGGGCTTGAAGCGGCCCTTTCGCGAATGAAGATGAATGCGGGCCGCCCGTCATCGTAGGTCCATACGCTCTTCAGAACAACGATCTGCACCGGCGCGAAGGCCGGATAGTTGGCGTCCGTGACGCCGCTGTCCGGGGGCAGCGTGGTCGCTCCGGTCGCGAGCCACTCGCTGATGTTCGTCCACTCGTTCGTTGTGGGGGACCTGAACGCGAACGCGCCGCCGGTGGGGTCTTCAATTTCATCGTTGTACACGTAGGCCGCGGTCAAAACCGCCTGATCGTAAGCCGTGCGCACTTCGTCGGCCAAGAAGTTCCTGTCCTCGGCGTCCTTGTACGTCTCATAGTTCACGTCAAGCGGATTCACCGGCGAGAACTGGTTCGGCGCGGTTATCACGGCGTCGTAGTAAGAGACGTCCGGATCCGCTTCGAACTCCGTTTCGTCCGCGTTGAAGAGCGAAGGGTCGTTCTCCTCCTCGATGAGCTTTATCCTGTTCCTTATTACGGAGGCGATCGCGTTGCCTGTGGAGCTTGAGCTTATGAGCTTGACGGAAGCGCCGTCAAGCTCGGCCTCGCCGGCAAGTTGCGCGCCCGCCTCCGCGACGAGTATCTGTATCAAGTTCTGCGGCGCGATGGTCACCTGATATGTGTCGCTCAAAGGCACGCCGTCCAGAAGGCAGGTCACGGTGGCGATGCCGCTCGCGGTGGGCACTATAAGGACGCCGCTTCCGCCGGAATATGTATCGTTGCCAGGCCTCGGCTCGAAGTGCAGTATGTCCTTGTCGGTTAAGCAGTTGAACTGGCGCGAAGAGAGATCCATCACCATCCCGCTGCTCTCGAAGAGGACCAGTTCGTCGCGGCCCGGAGCCACGCCGCCAGTCGCCAGCGAGAACTTGAAGGTCTGCTCGATCTTGCGCTCGTTCACGTCGCCGTCGTCGTCGTCATCCCCGCCGCCGCCCCAGAAGGGGTTCATAAGATAGCCGCAGGAGGAAAGGCACAGGGACGCGGCCATCAGAACCGGCAAAAGATACCTATACGCGTTTTTCACCATGGACGCCTAAAATATCAGAATTCCGCAGCATTGGCGATACATTTCCTTGCCGGCTTCCGCCCGCCGTGCCCCGTCGGCTTACGGCGGCTTGCCGATCTTGCAGCTTCGCCAGCTTCCTTACGGCCAACTCTTCTTGAGGTCCTTCTGGAATCTCTTGATCTGGTGCAGCACCTTGCCAAGCCAGGATCCTTCGAAGAGTTGCCCTACGTCAGCTGGCGGGGCAGCACGGCCTGTCTTCTGCGGACCGCACGTCTCTGTATCACCGTAGGTGAGAACGGATATGCAGACCATAGGCGGCGCCTATGATTGAGCCGGCGTAGGGACCCCCGGATCTCGGGACGGTCGGAGGAGGTCGCATCCATGGATATGACAACGCGACCGCCGAGACACGAGGCGCGTTTAACCCAAAAACGACGACGTGCCCGAGATCCGGGGGTCCCGAGAGCCGGCAGTCATTTATAAGAGCCGCCGGGTCTGCACATCTTTCGAGACGCCGAATAAAAAAGGCCGGCGGGTTTCGCCGGCCTTTCCCTGACCTTAACCTTCTTTTTATTCGTAATATTCCATTCCCAAGTGAGTGATCTGCTCCTCGCCCATGAGATAGCGCAGCGTGTTCTTGAGCTTCATCTCCTGTATGAAGAGGTTGTGCTCCGGATAGAGGCCCTGTGCCACCATCGGCGACTTGAAGTAGAACGACAGCCACTCCTGTATCCCCTTGAGCCCGGCTCGTTTTGCGAAATCTAAGAACAGCGTGAGGTCGAGCACCAGCGGCGCCGCAAGTATCGAGTCGCGGCAGAGGAAATCTATCTTTATCTGCATGGGATATCCCATCCAGCCGAAGATATCTATGTTGTCCCAGCCCTCTTTGTTGTCGCCGCGCGGCGGATAGTAATTGATGCGCACCTTGTGGCAGATGTTGCCGTAGAGGTCCGGATTGAGCTCCGGCTGAAGGATCGTGTCCAAGACGGACAGCTTCGATTCCTCCTTCGTCTTGAACGAGCCCGGATCGTCCAGCACCTCGCCGTCGCGGTTGCCTAAGATGTTCGTGGAGAACCAGCCGGAGAGTCCCAGAAGGCGCGCGCGGAGACCGGGCGCGAGTATCGTTTTCATCAGCGTCTGGCCGGTCTTGAAATCTTTTCCGCAGATGGGAACGCGGTTCGCCTGTGCTAACTCCTGAAGCGCCGGAACGTCAACCGTCAGGTTCGGCGCGCCGTTCGCGAACGGGATGCCGCACTTGAGCGCGGCGTACGCGTAGATCTGCGAGGGTGCGATGTTGGAATCATTCGCCTCGAGCCCCTTTTCAAACGCCGCGAGGTTCTGATGCACGGCCGTGATCGTCGAGAAGGTTTCGGTTGATGCGCACCAGACCATTACCGTGCGCTTGACGCGGTTTTGATCTTCGAAGCGGCGTATGTCCTCGATCAACTGGTCGGCCAGATCTTTTTTCGTCTTGCCGGCCTTGACGTGCGAGCCGTCGAGCTTCTTGACCCAGTTCCTGTCGAACACCGCCTTCATGGGCTTCACAGTGGCAAGTGCGTCCTTGAGCGGCTCGAGATGGTGCGGGTCTAAAACGCCCGCCTTCTTCGCGGCGGTGTAGCCGTCGTCGGTGAAGATATCCCACGCGCCGATGACCAGATCCTCCACCTTCGCCAGAGGAACGAAGTCCTTCACGATCGGAGTGCGGTGATCGGTCCTCTTTCCAAGACGGATGGTGCCCATCTGTGTGAGCGAACCGAAGGGTTTCGTCGTGCCCCTCCTCATCGCCTCGAGGCCGCCTATGAACGTCGTCGAGATGGCCCCAAGGCCCACCAGAAGGACGCCCAGTTTCCCTTCGACCGGCTGGATCGTTGCCCTTGTTTTTTCCATATTCTGCTCTCCTTTCAAAGTGTGCCTTCCATAGCATAATAGGCCGATTTTGCAATCCCAATCAGACCTTAGACTTGAGACTTTAGACCTGAGACAAAACACCGTAAAAGCCCGAAAAATCGATGGTTGCGAGTCTAAGGTCCAAGGTCTCGTGTCTCAGGTCAATTTTTCACGCAACTTTTTTCGTCAGGGTGCGATAAAAAGGGTGAAAGTTGAAGATGTCAAATTCATCTGCAATATTGACACATTAGAAAGGCGTGGGGCGGGAGATGAACATGATCCTCAAATGGTTACGGTCGGTCGTCGAAACGCCTCAAAACGAGGCGACGCAGCAGGGCGCCATAGAAGAATCGAAGAAAAAGAAGGACGACAAGCTCGTTGACGTCGCCCACGAGTCGCTCGCCGCGAAGGCCGCGGAGCAATGCGCGGACCTCGAAGGACTGGTGAAATACGGCTGGCCCCGCGTGAAGCGCGAGAAGTTCAAGGGCACGGTCAGGAAAAAGGTCTGGGACATGGTCCACACGAATTTCAACGCGGAAGACGACGGCATCGTGGAAGAGGTCACGGAGCGCATCGTCGACGCCGCGGAGATAGATCCCTACTATCAGAAGATCTTCGAAGAAAAAAATCAGGGCTAAGGATTAGCGCCGGCTTCCCCTCCAGAAAAGTTTTTTTCGATGATGAGAAGATGTCCCTCTCGCTTACGGCGGCTCGCCGATCTTGCAGCTTCTTAAGCTTCCTTACGGCCAACTCTTCTTGAGGTCCTTCTGGAATCTCTTGATCTGGTGCAGCACCTTGCCAAGCCAGGAGCTTTCGAAGAGTTGCCCTACGTCAGCTGGCGGAGCGGCATGGCCTGTCTTCTGCGGACCGTAGGTCTCCGTATCACCGCAGACGAGAATGGGTATGCGGACCGAAGGCGGCGTAGGGCAGCTTTTTTCCAGTCTCCCGGCTTAGGTGAAGCTCACCAGATTACAGACGGAGCGGAGGGAGACGAAAAA
>DYJF01000066.1:5956-7971 GCA_020723205.1 Bdellovibrio sp. | reverse complement strand
CGCCTTCCAGATACAGCAGGTCTTCGAAAACATAATAAAGAACGCGGTCGACGCCATGGGAATGGGCGGAAAGCTCAATATCAAGGCGTTCATCGAGGGAAAGGAGATGGTCGTCAAGTTCGCGGACACCGGCATAGGCATCTCGCCCGTGAACATAAACAAGATATTCGATCCTTTGTACTCTACGACGCCGACGGGCACCGGGCTGGGGCTGACGGTCACAAGGCAGCTTGTCGAGGCGCACGGGGGTACGATCGAGGTGGAGAGCGAGCCGGGCAAGGGTTCCGTCTTCACGATACGGCTGCCGATCGAGTGAAGGAGGTATGTCCATGTGTTCCGACGATTCGACGATAAAGAAGGTGGCCTCCGCGGTTTCGCACGAGCTAAGGGTTCCGCTCACCTCGATCAAGAATTCCGTATTTTATCTGAAGATCGAAGGGGCGGAGGCGGAGGACCCGAAGATAGCCCAGCATATCTCCATCATCAACAGCCAGATAGACGCATGTGTTCAGATGGTTTCGAACATGCAAAGCTTCATAGATCCAAGGGAGCCGGTCTTCAAAGAGGTCCGCGTCGGGGAACTTCTGACCGAGGCCCTCTCGCTCATGTTCACACATTCAAGCATCAGGGTGACGGTGGATATTGAAGGGGACCTGCCGGCAGTCATGGCCGACGGCTTTCAGGTGAGGCAGCTGTTCGACAATATCATTAGAAACGCCGTGGAGGCGATGCATCAGGGCGGCTGCCTCCTCATCGTCACGGCCCGTCTTTGCGGCGATAGCGTCGTCATCGATTTTGAGGACACCGGTGACGGCATAAAGCCGGAACACATGGACCGCTTATTCGAACCCCTCTTCACGACCCGTTCCCACGCGCTCGGCCTGGGCCTCGCCGTCTGCAGGCAGTTCGCGGACGCCCACAAGGGCGAGATCGGGGTTCAAAGCGAGGCGGGTAAGGGCACCAAGGTCACCGTAAGATTGCCGTTGAGGTCGTGTTAGCGCTCCTATATAATGACGCCCGTTCACTCAAGGGAGGGTAAAATGGTTAGCGCGCTGAAGTTTCTGGTTGTTGACGACGACTTGGCCATAAGAAAGACCTTAAGCGACGTGCTGGAGGTCAAAGGTTTCGATGTCGTCGCGGTGGGGACCGGTCTAGAGGCGGTGGAGAAGGTGAAAATGGAGTTCTTCAACGTAGCCATCATCGACATCCGCCTGCCTGACATCAAGGGCACGGAGGTATTGAAGAAGATCAAGGAGCTCAAGCCCGCGATCAACTGCATAATTATCACGGCCTATCCCGAGGAGGACCCGGGGAAAACGCTCTCGCAGGGAGCGGCCGATTTCTTCATCAAGCCCATCGATCTTGACCGTATGCTCAAGGTCATCCAGAAAATGGCGGGGACCGCATAGGCGTGTGGAAGGCATTAAAAAAATTGTTCAAGAGAAAAGACACAATCCTGATCGTTGATGACGATCCGATCCTCGTGGACAGCTTGGAGGCGGTGCTGAAAGGCCACGGCTATCGCGTTGAATCCGCCTCCGACGGGGACGAGGCCATTGAAAAAGCGAGAGAGAATCCCCCGTCGCTCATACTCATGGACATAAACATGCCGAAGCTGCAGGGGGACGTTGCCGCGATGCGGCTGGGCGCGGACGAAGAGCTTCGCAAGATCCCGATCATTATGCTCACGGCCTGCGACACCATACAGGAAAAGGTGCTGGCGTCGCATCTGGGCGTGGTCGATTACGTAGTGAAGCCGTACGATGTGGGTAATCTTCTCGAGAAGATCAAGAAATTCATCTCTAAGTGAACCATGATCGAAGCAGTCGGACTAACCAAAACATACCGCCAGGGACGCGGTCTCTTTGACCGCACAAAGCCCGGGGTGCATGCGCTCTCCGGCGTGGACCTCCACGTGGCGGAACGCGAGATAGCGGCCCTGTTGGGACCGAACGGCGCCAGAAAGACGACCCTCATCAAGATAATCTGCTCCCTTATCCTTCCCGACAGCGGGA
>DYJF01000066.1:0-5946 GCA_020723205.1 Bdellovibrio sp. | reverse complement strand
TGGACATATATAATGATACAAAAGGCGCGAAAAGGATGGTGGGGCTGGTCGTGGTCGAGGAGAGGAGCTTCTACTGGCGCTTGACAGGCCGCCAGAACCTCAATTTCTTTGCAGCACTTTATAACCTGGAACCCAAGTCTGCCAGAAAAAAAGTCAATGATGTCATGGAGTTGTTAAACATAGAGTGCCCCGACAGGCGATATCAGGAGTATTCCACGGGCATGAAGCAGCGTCTGGCCATCGCAAGGTGCCTTTTGAGCGACGCCAAGCTTATATTGATGGACGAACCGACAAGGAGCTTGGACCCTGTGGCGGCCGGCGAATTCCACGGCCTCATACGCGAAAAGCTCGTGAAGGAATGGGGGAGGACGGTCCTTTTTACGACGCACCGGCTGGACGAGGCCGAAGGGCTCTCCGACAGGATCATCATAATAAACGAAGGAAGGATAGCGGCGGCGGGCACTAAAGAGGAGCTCTCCCCGCTGGAGGAGAGATACAGGTGGGCCGTTTCATCCTGAAGACATGGGCGTTTCTTAAGAGGGACCTGATAGAGAGCGCAAGCTACAAGACCTCCTTTGTGCTCGAGGCCGGCGGTATTCTCGCCAACACGCTCTCGTTCTTTTTCATAGCGAAGCTCGTCGGGCCCTCCGCATCGCCCTATCTCTCCGAATACGACGGCAACTATTTCTCCTTCGTGATAATAGGCATCGCCTTTTCCGGTTATCTCACGGCGAGTCTTACCGCCTACACCGAGAGCTTAAGCAGGGAACAGGGCATGGGGACGATGGAGGCGTTGCTCGTAACGCCCACCGGCATCCCCACAATCGTGTTCTCCGGCGCGCTCGCGAACTTCTTCTTCACGACGCTCCGCGCGGCGGTCTATCTGGCACTGGGCGCCGTTTTTTTCGGCCTCGACATATCGAGGGTCAACATGTTCGCGACGATTGCGGCGCTTCTCTTGACGATCACCTCCTTGAGCGGCTTCGGCATAATCTCGGCGGGCCTCACGCTGATGCTCAAGAGGGGCGACCCGGTGAACTTTATAGTCGGCGGTTTCTCGCGATTTCTCGCTGGCGTTTATTTTCCCGTTGCGCTACTTCCGGTTGCTGTGCAGAAGGTGTCGCTCGCGATACCTCTGACATACGCGCTCAGCGCCTTGAGGCGTTCGATCATGAACGGCGCCACCGTCTTTGACATCTCGCGCGAACTGCTCGCAATGTTCGTCTTCTCCGCCGTGCTCATACCGCTGTCGATCCTCTTCTTCCGATTCTCGGTCAGGCGCGTGATGATGGAAGGAAGCTGGGCCCACTGCTGAAGGTATTCGTATGATCGAAATGATGGAATATCACAACCGCGCTTTGGAAGTCTGGCGCGAACGAAAGGTGCAAGGGCGCATCCTCATACATTTGGACGCGCACATGGATTTCGGCTGGATAGCCGACCGTGACCCCTTGGGGCTCTTCGACTCAAGAGACGTCGGTTCTCCGTTCTGGAACTTCAAAGGCGACCCTGCCGAGAGGGTGGACATCGGCAATTTCATCTACCCCGCTATAAAAGAGGGGATGGTCAGGAAATTCTATTGGGTCGTCCCCGATCCGGTCTGGGAGAGCCGAAGACAGCACAGGGCCGTTGAGAACATGTTGTCTCATATCGTATCGCTCGATCCCGAAAGCGAACATCGCGTTATCAAGGGACACGATTTCATGGCGGTGGTGCTCAAAGGCGTTCCGGTCTTTGCCCTGCCGCTTGGGGCGCTTCCGGTCATCGATGAAGAGGTCCTCTTGGACATAGACACCGATTACATGGTCACGCGTTCCGTTACGGACGTCGCGCCGTATTATATGAAGGGACGGGAGCTGCCGTGGATCTGGCCCGAAGAACTTGCGGCAAGGATCCAAGAGAGACGCATCAGGGCGGAGGTGGTGACCGTCGCCTATTCCGTGGAGGGCGGATACACGCCGCTCAAGTACAGGTATCTGGGCGACGTCATCAGGAACCTCTTGAGGTATCCTTATACGATCGCCAATCCGCCGCCGAACAATTCCCGCATGAGGAGGGCGTTCGAGTTCTGGCACGAGAGACGATGCCACAAGGCGATGGACGAGCTTCTGGCTGTGCTAAGAACGGAGCCGGACCATGCGCCCGCGCATTACGCGCTGGCGATGATATGCCGCGAGGGCGGCGAGTTCGAGGATTTTTCGTTCCACTTCGCCCGCGCGCTCGAGCTCAATGCCGCGTACAGGACCCCCTACAACAATCAGGGGCTCATGTATCTTGCGCGCGGGATGATGGGCCGGGCGGCAAAGGAATTCGGCGACGTGTTGTGCGCCGTTCCGGAGGAGACGAACGCCCTCACCGGCCTCGCAGACGTATTTTCGGAGATAGGAGAGGCGAAGGTCGCGAAGAATCTCTATCTTCGCTCGCTCGTGAAGGACGCCGGCAACGCGGCCGCGTACAGCGGTCTGGGACGCATAGAGATGGAACAAAGGAGGTTCGCGAACGCAGCACACGCGTTCAAGAAGGCCTCCGAACTTGCACCTGCGGACCCCTTTCCGCACGAGGCGCTGGGACGGCTCCTCGCGAAAAAGGGGATGACCTCCGACGCGATGGTCGAATTAAAAACGGCAAAACGCTTGGGCGGCGACGGTTTCAAGCTGCGGATCCGGCTTGCCGTGCTGTACCTCAAGAAGCGTAATTTCCATAAGGCGCGCAGATATTTTTTCGGCGCCCTGAACTACTTGAACGTGAACGGGCCCGCGATCATCGCCGGAACGATGCGCAGGATCCCGCGCAATCTTTCGGGGAGCTTCTATGACATTCGGTTCGGAAGACGTGCCCTTGAAAAGGGCGGACATATTATGGAAACAGCTTGAGGAGACCGCCCTCGTAGTGGACCAAGACGAGGGGGAACTTCTTGAGCTCAATCCCGTCGCGGCCGAGATATGGCGGCTGATAGACGGCAAAAGGACGGTCGGGGCCATCGCTTCCGAGATATGCGGCGCATTCGACGTGGGGGAACGCCGTGCAAATAGGGACGTCGTAAAATTCTTAAAGAAGCTGGCCTCGCTCGAATATCTTGAGGAGAGGAGATGAAGATGGAGATGAAAGACCGTTTCGTGAGGAGCCCTTCCGTCGTGGCGCGAAACATCGCCGGAGAGTGCGTGCTCGTTCCCATAAGGGACAACGCGCGGGACTTGGATACCATCTATACGCTCAACGAGGTGGGAAGAGAGATCTGGGAGATGATGGACGGCAAACACACTTTGGAGGAGATACTGGGCGAGCTTCGTGATAGGTTCGACGCGCCGGAGGACGAGCTAAGGCGCGATCTTCTGGGTTTCGCGCGCGATCTCGCCTCGCTTTGCTGCGTGGAGGCGAAATAATGAAGCACGTCCCCTGCCTGGGATACGACGACTTCATCTCTCTCATCGACAAGGAGCTCGACCGACGCCGCATACCGCTGGGCGGCGGCGCGGAGCTGACCGAGCGGTGTAACTTGAACTGCGTCCACTGCTGCATCAACAGGCCCGCCTCCGACCGCGAAGCGAAAAAGAGGGAGCTGACGACCTCCGAATGGTTCAAAGTGATAGACGACGCGGCGAGGCGCGAGTGTCTGTGGTTCCAGTTGACCGGCGGCGAGCCGCTCCTTCGCCCCGATTTTATCGACATCTATCTGCACGCGAAGAAGAAGGGGATGTTCGTCTCGGTCTACACCAACGCGACTCTCATAGACGAAAAGATGGCCGACCTCTTCGCCGTCTACCCCCCGCGAAGGACGGAGATAAGCGTCTACGGCGCGACGAAGGAGACATACGAAAGGGTGACGCGCGTGGCCGGCTCGTTCGAAAGATGCATGAAGGGGATAGATCTCCTCTCCGAACGCGGGGTCCCTCTCAAGATAAAGACGATGGCGATGTCGGTGAACCGCCATGAGATAGGCCGCCTCAAAGAATTCGCGGATTCGTTGGGCGCCGAGTTCCAGTTCGATCCGCTCATCACGTCGCGTTACGACGGCGGCCGGGGTCCCACCGAGGTTTGTCTTTCGCCTGAAGAGATAGTGGAACTTGACAAAGCGGACCCGGAGCGCAAGGCCGCGTGGGAGAAGCTCTGCCAAGGCAAAATTGGGCCGCCGCCGGAGGGGCTGCTCTATCCCTGCGAGATGGGGAGGTTCAGTTTCCACGTGGACGCACACGGTTTTCTCATGCCCTGCCTTTCTTTAAGGACGGTCAGATATGACCTCAAGAAGGGGAGCTTCGATGACGGCTTTAACAATTTTTTCGCCGAAGTTCTGAAAGAAAGGGAGACGAAGAGGACGAAGTGTTCATCCTGCGACTTGAGGATCCTTTGTTACCAGTGCCCCGCTTGGTCGCAGACGGAAAATGGTGACAACGAAACTCCGGTAGAGTATCTTTGCGAAGTGGCTAAGGCCCGCAAAGACGCCTTTTCAATGAGGGGAGAATAAGATGGAAAAAAAGAAAAAATACGCAAAGCCGGCCGTTAAGAGGATAAAGCTCGTGCCCGAGGAGGCGGTGCTGGCGGGGTGCAAGATGAAACCGGCGGCCTCGCGGGCGACAGGTCAGTGGGGTCACTGCAACAAGGGCGGTCCGCACGGCACGCGCTGCGTCCACAATGCACAAACATGAAAAATGTTTTCAACCGGATAGGAATGAGGATCGGCGGCGCCGTCTTCGGTATCGAGTGCGCCGACCCCTCGCGCACATTTCTTATCGAGGACGACTACAGGCGCTTTCTGACAGATGAGAGGCCTGACGTTCGCTATGTAGTCCACTATGGAAAGACCCCCCCGAAGGTCGCGGCCCGAGCCGTGTTCGACTCGCAAGTTCTCTGGCGGCTCTTGAGGACCCGCACGAAAAATATCTTCAAAGTGGGATTCCGCCACGAAGGCGGTTTCGTGGAGCAGCGCCTCGCGGTCATAAGCCGCGATTACAAGAGCGGCGATATCTATATGATGGAGGACGGCGGCGGGCCCTATCTTTACCCGTGGAGCCATCCGCTGGACGAGATAGTCGCCATCAACTATCTTTCGGGAAATCACGGCGCGCTCATCCACTCGTGCGGCGTATCAAAGATGGGGCGCGGCTATCTCTTCGCAGGGGTCTCCGGCGCCGGGAAGAGCACGATGGCACGTCTGTGGATGAAACACAGGGGCGCCAAGGTTCTAAGCGACGACCGCATCATAGTGCAGAAGAGCGGCGGGAATTTTTCCATCTATGGCACGCCGTGGCACGGAGACGCCAAGATATGCTGGGAAGGCAGCGTGCCTCTCAAGAAGCTCTTCATCATCGGGCATGGGAAGAAGAACAGGGCCGAGAAGCTGAGGGCGAGCGAGGTTGTCGCGACGCTGCTCGTCCGCACCTTCGCGCCTTACTGGGACAAATATCTCATGGAAAGGACGCTTGAGACCTATCACGCGCTTGTCAAAAAAGTGGACGCCTACCGTCTCAACTTCGTGCCCGACGGATCGGCTATAGAATTCATAGAGAAACTATGACGCAGGATTTCGTGACGCTTGCCGAATCAATCCTTGCCGAAGGCGAGATAGTCTCCTTTCGCGCGAAGGGCTTCAGCATGCAGCCGGCGATAAGAGACGGCGATATCCTTTATATCAAAGGCGTGCTTCCCTCTTCCCTGAAGAGGGGGGACATATTGTTCTGCAAGGACGGCTCGGACCGTGCCACGGTCCACCGCCTGATCGGCATAAAAAAAGGGCGCGGCGGATTCATCTTCACGACCAAGGGAGACGCGATGCCTTGGGCGGACGGCCCCGTTCCCGAGGAAAAGACGCTGGGCAAGGTGATAGCGGTGAGCCGCCGCGGCAAGAAGAAGGACATGGAAGGGCTGGGCGTGCGGCTTGTCAATGCGCTGCGTTTTCACCCCGCCCTTCTCGCATTGAAAAGGGCGTTTCGACATGCGGATAAAAGAGAT
>DYJF01000007.1 GCA_020723205.1 Bdellovibrio sp. | reverse complement strand
AGAGCGCATGTATCTAAATCTGGGGCCGTCGCATCCGGCGATGCACGGCTGTTTCCGCGTGCTCGTGGAGCTCGACGGCGAGAGGATCGTGGGCGCAGTTCCGGAGATCGGATATCTGCACCGCTGCTTCGAGAAGGAATCCGAATATCACACCTACACGCAGGTGATCCCGTACACGGACCGGCTCAACTACGTCTCACCCCTCATGAACAACGTGGGCTATTGCATGGCGGTCGAAAAGCTCTTGGGCGCCGACATACCGGAGCGCGCGAAGTGGATAAGGATGCTCGTCTGCGAGGTGTCGCGAATAGCGGACCATCTTGTCTGTGTCGGTACGAACCTCGTGGATATGGGCGCGCTCACCAATTACTGGTACTTTTTCAACGTGCGCGAGATGTTCATCGACTGGGTGGAGGCGCTCTGCGGCGCGCGTCTGACGACCAACTACACGAGGATCGGCGGGGTTGCGCGCGACTGCCCCGAGAACACCCTGACGCACATCGCGAAATGCCTGAAGGAATTGAGAAAGGCGATCCGGGACGTCGAAGGGTTGACGAAGAAGAACAGGATACTCATCGATCGGACGCGCGGGGTCGGTGCGATATCGCAGAAAGAGGCAATAAACTGGGGGTTCACGGGGCCGTGCCTGCGCGCCACCGGCTGCGACTACGACGTACGTCGCGCGCACCCCTATTATTTCTACGACGATATCGACTGGGACATTCCCGTCGGTCTCGAAGGCGACACATACGACCGCATCTTCGTGCGCATCGAAGAGATGAAACAGTCGGCTCATCTAATCGAACAGATCATGGCAATGATGGAGCCGGGCCCTGTCATCACATCCGACCGTTCGCTTGCTCTTCCGCCGAAGCACGAGGTCTACGGCTCGATCGAAGGCACGATGGCCCAGTTCAAGCTCGTGATGGAAGGGATAAGACCGCCGGCCGGCGAGGTCTATTCGTACACGGAAGCGGCGAACGGCGAACTTGGATTTTACATCGTGAGCGACAAAGGCCCCAAACCTTACAGGATAAAGGTGAGGCCGCCATGCTACACGTTCTATCAGGCCTATCCGGAGCTCATCAAGGGGCGCCTGGTGGCCGACGCCATCGCGATCATGGGGAGTTTGAACATCATCGCAGGGGAGATAGACAGGTAAGATGGAATTTTCTTTTACAAAGGAACAGAAGGAGCGCGCTGAAGAGATTTTAAAGCGCTATCCTGTGAAGCGCGCGGCGCTTCTGCCGCTGCTCTGGCTGGTTCAGGAAAAGGACGGATACGTCTCCGACGATGCGGTGAAGTTTATGGCCGGATTCTTGGATATCTCTCCGGCCGACGTATGGGGAGTCGCCACTTTCTACACGATGTTCGAGAGGAAGCCGGCCGGCCGGCATCACGTTCAGGTCTGCACGAATCTCTGCTGCCGTCTCAAGGGAGCGGACTGGCTGCTTCGCTATCTAAAGAACAAGCTGAACGTTGAGGCCGGTGCCACGACGTCCGACGGAAAGTTTCATCTTTCGACCGTCGAATGTCTGGGCTCCTGCGGCACCGCGCCGATGATGCAGATAGACGACGATTATCATGAAGAGCTGGATGCAGAGAAGGTTGATAGGATAATTGCCGGTCTTAAATGATGAAGATACTTACAAAAAATTTCGGCGTTCCCGATTCGCACCTGCTCAAGGTCGCGCGCGCGAACGGCGCGTATTCTTCCTTGGGTAAGCTCTTCGCGATGAAGCCCGAGGACGCGGTCCAAGAGGTGAAAAAGTCCGGGCTTCGCGGGCGCGGCGGCGCCGGTTTCCCCACGGGAACGAAGTGGGGTTTCGTGCCGAAGGGGACGGGCAAGCCCGTCTATCTCGTCGTGAATGCGGACGAGAGCGAACCGGGCACGTTCAAGGACCGCGCGATCATCGAAAAGGACCCGCATCTTCTGATAGAGGGGATATTGATCGCCTCACATGCGATAGGCGCCGATACTGTGTACGTCTATTTCCGCGGCGAATATTACAGGCAGTGGGAGCGGTTCCTCTCGGCCCTCAAAGAGGCGAAGGAGGCAAGGATCGTTGGCGAGAGGCCTTTTATCCACGCACATCGCGGCGCCGGCGCTTATATCTGCGGCGAAGAGACCGCCCTTCTCAACTCCATAGAGGGTTACAGAGGTGTGCCGAGGATCAGGCCGCCGTTCCCCGCCGTGTCGGGGCTCTTCGGATGTCCCACGATCATCAACAACGTCGAGACGCTCGCTTCGCTGCCGTACATAATCAGAGAAGGCGGGGAGGCGTACGCCAAGATCGGAACGGAAAAGAGCCGCGGCACGAAGCTCATAAGCGTTTGCGGACACGTGAACAGGCCCGGCGTCTACGAGATAGAGCTGGGAATGTCGATCGCGAGATTTTTAGCCGAACACGCCGGCGGGACACCAGAAGAGAGGGCGCTCAAGGCGGTGGTGCCGGGCGGTTCCTCCGTGCCGGTCATGACCGCCGCCGAGGCGCTGGGCGGATGTCTCTCGTACGAGGGCTGCGAAAAGGCGGGCTCAATGCTCGGCTCCGGCGGGATGATAGTGATGGACGAGAGCGCATGCATGGTCCGCTGTTTGGCCGATATCGCAAAATTCTATCACCATGAATCGTGCGGGCAGTGCACGCCATGCCGCGAGGGCTGCGGCTGGATAAAGAAAATATGCGAGCGGCTTGAGGCGGGCGAGGGAAGGGAGGGCGATCTCGAACTGATGCTAGCCGTCGCCGACAACATGCAGGGCAAAACGATCTGCGTCTTCGCCGACGCGTTGGCAATGCCCGTGAAGTCGTTCGTGACGAAGTTTAAGGACGAGTTCGAAGAACACATAAGGTTCGGAAGATGCCCAAGATAACCATAGACGGAAAAACTGTCGAAGCGAAAGAGGGGACGACGATCCTCGAGGCGGCAAAGCTCGTAGGGATTGACATCCCGCACTTCTGCTATCATCCGCTGCTTACGATCGCCGGCAACTGCCGCATGTGCGCAGTCGAGGTGGAGGGACAGCCCAAGCCAGTTATTTCCTGCAGGGAGACGGTGAAGGAGGGCATGGTCGTCCGCACGAACTCGGAGATGGCCGTCTCGACACGCAGATCGGTCCTCGAGTTCATACTGATAAATCATCCGATCGATTGTCCCGTGTGCGACCAGTCCGGCGAGTGCAAGCTGCAGGATTATTATTTCTCCCATTCGCTCGCTCCCTCGCGTATGACGGAAAAGAAGGTCAAAAAACCCAAGGCGGTCGCGGCCGGCCCCAACGTCGTGCTCGACGCCGAACGCTGCGTGGAGTGCGCGCGATGCGTGCGCTTCTGCCAGGAGATAACGAAGACGAACGAGCTTACGATAAAGGAGAGGAGCGATCATTCGGAGATATCGGTATATCCGGGTGCGGAGCTGAAAAACCCGTACTCGCTTTGCACCGTAGATCTATGCCCGGTGGGAGCGCTTACCAGCCGCGACTTCCGCTTCAAGAAGAGGGTCTGGCTTCTGACGTCCACGCCTTCGGTCTGCGACCACTGCGCGACCGGCTGCAACATCTTCATGGATCACGACGACGGCATCGTCTATCGCTACCGTCCGCGCGAGAACCCCGCGGTCAACGGGGAGTGGCTGTGCGACGAGGGGCGCCTTTCATATAAGCGGCTCATGGGAGAGGACCG
This sequence comes from Bdellovibrio sp., assembly GCA_020723205.1. Classification (GTDB taxonomy): domain Bacteria; phylum UBA10199; class UBA10199; order 2-02-FULL-44-16; family DYJF01; genus DYJF01. Next base: position 49,275 of record DYJF01000007.1, on the reverse strand, counting down.
CATCGTCTTCCCCATGATAAAGAACGGCGGCGATTTCAAAAGGACCACGTGGGACGACGCCGTCTCGAACATCGTCGAGGTGATAGGAAGCGCCGATCCGAAGAAGATCGCTGTTATCCTCTCCGCGCGCGCCTCGCAGGAGGAGAACGGGGCGATCGCTTCATTTTTCAGGGGGAAGGTCGGGACGCAAAATATCTTTATGAGCGCGCTCGAAGAGGACACGGGTTTTGCAGACGACATCATTCGCGACAAGGACAAGAACCCCAACCGCAAGGGCGTGGCTGAGATCGCGCCGTCGCGGCTGGACGACCCTAAAAAGTTCGGGTTCTTTTTCATCATAGACGAACTGCCCGAAAGGGAACTGATGGGCATCATATCGTCGGGCCCCAAGGGCATTGTGCTGATAACCAGCCGCTTCGATTTCCGGCTGCACTATCCCGATATCGTGCTTCCGAAGGCGACGTTCGCGGAGCAGTCGGGCACTTTCGTGAACAGGAACGGCTTGAGGCAGAGGTTCGAAAAGGCGATGGATCCGAAAGGCGAGGCACTTTCGGGAGTGGAGATCTCGGCAAAGTTGATGGAATATTTCCTCCCCTTTGTAAGGGGAGGATGAAGGTGGGGTAGAGAAATTTCTACCTCCCCCGCCCCTCCTTACAAAGGAGGGGGAGGATATGATGATACTGGATCTGCTCACAGCGCTTGCGAAGGTGGTGATCATTTTCGCGATGATCTTGGGGGTCGTGCCCGTTCTCATCTGGATGGAGCGCAAAGGCGCGGCCTACATTCAGGACAGGCGCGGTCCGAATCGCGCGTCTATCTTGGGCATGCGGCTTGGCGGCATCGTGCACAGCTTTGCCGACGCCCTGAAGCTCTTCACCAAAGAGGAGATCGCGGCGGGGTCCGTTTCCAAACCCCTCTTTTACATCGCGCCGATGATAACGTTCTTCATCGCGATCGTGACCGTCGGGGTGGTCCCGTTCGCGGAGCCGCTCCGCCTCTTCGGGTATGAGTTTAATCTGCAGATCGCGGACCTGAACGCGGGGCTCATCTACGTCTTTGCGATGTCTTCGATCGGCGTGTACGGCCTGCTCATCGCCGGCTGGGCCGCGAGCGGAAAATATCCTTTGCTCGGCGCACTCCGTGCCGCCGCGCAGATGGTGAGCTACGAGGTGGCGTTGGGGCTCTCGGTCGTTGCGATCTTTTTGTTATCCGGATCGCTTCGGCTTCAGGACATAGTGATCCAGCAGGGCGCGCTTATTTGGGACTGGAACGTCGCAAGGCAGCCGGTCGCGTTCGTGCTCTTCATGGTGGCCCTCTTCGCGGAGACTAACCGGCTCCCGTTCGACCTTCCGGAAGGCGAATCGGAAATCGTGGCGGGATATCACACCGAATATTCCAGCATGCGTTTCGCGCTCTTCTTCATGGGCGAGTACACGCACATCATCGTCGGTTCGCTCATCATAGCGACGCTCTTCTTCGGCGGCTGGCAATTCCCGTTCGTCGCCGCAGAGCTCATGCGCTCGAACATGGACGGCGTGATCGTTATTGGCTGGCCGGCAGCGGGGATCGCGCTTCTTATGTTCGGCATGTTCTTGGTCTCCAGGTTCCGTCGCCGCTACCGCGACCTTCGCGACTACGAGACGCTTCTCTTTGGCGTGCCGGCGATGCTCTTCGCGACGCTCCTTCTCATCGCATGGGCCGGCCTTCTGACGAGGGGCTATCTGGACAACATACCCGCGTGGATAGGAAACGCCGTTGTCTTCGCGGTCCAGCTCGGAACTCTGCTTGCAAAGGCGCTCTTCTTCTGCGCATTTTTCATCTGGGTGCGCTGGACTCTCCCGCGCTTCAGATACGATCAATTGATGAACTTGGGATGGAAGGTGATGATACCTATCGGTGTTGCCAATGTTGTTGTGACAAGTGCCGTCATGGTTTTTAGACCGTGATGTTTTTAGTCTAAGGTCTCGTGTCTTGCGTCTTGGGTCTGGTTATTATGTTTGAAGCCATTTTATTTTACAGCTTGGCCGCGGTCGCCGTGATATCGGCGCTCCTGGTCGTCACGCGCGTGAACCCCATCTCGTCCGCGCTGATGCTGGTCGTATGTTTCATGGCGACGGCGGGAGTGTTCGCTATATTAGGAGCCGCCTTCATCGCCATTTTGCAGATACTTCTCTATGCGGGCGCCATCATGGTCCTTTTCATCTTCGTCATCATGCTCATCGGGACCGATCCAGCGGACCTAAAGAGGAGGCAGATGACGTTTGCGAAGATATTGGGCGCGGCTGCGGCGGTATATCTGGCGATAGTCTTGGGGCTGGCCGCGTGGAGGCCGCCCTTCATCGCGGCGCCTATGGCGGGAGACGCGTTCCTGTCGCCCGCGACGATAGGAAAGCAGCTCGTCACGACGTACCTTTTGCCGTTCGAAATATTATCGGTGCTTCTTTTGATAGCGATCGTCGGCGCGGTCGTACTGGCGAAGAAAAAGATATGATCATAACCGTTCATCACTATCTCGTTCTCTCTATTTTGCTCTTCACAATCGGAGCGATAGGGGTCGTTACGCGCAGGAACGCGCTCATCATCTTCATGTCGATCGAGCTCATGCTCAACGCCGTGAACATCGCCTTCTTGGCGTTCGCGCGCTGGAACCTTCTCATAGAGGGGAAGATGATCGTGCTGTTCGTTCTGGCGGTCGCAGCCGCAGAGGCGGCGGTGGGGCTTGGGATCGTGATATCTATATATCGCAACAGACAAACGGTCTATGTGGACGAGATGAGATTGTTAAAGGGGTAAGATGCTCGATTCGCTCTACCAATTAGTGAGCATACAGACGCTGGCGTGGCTCATCGTCGCTTTTCCTCTTGCGGGCGCGGCCGTCAACGCGCTTATCGCCGTAGGCACGGCAAAACGCGAGATGGGCGCATACCGCGGGGTCGTTTCATTTTTCGGAGTGTTTTTGCCGCTTTTGGCATTCGCGGCGTCCGCGGCGATCTTTGTCACGATGACGAACTTCGAGGGCGTGGACCCTTCTTTCATAACCGGTTCGCTCCTGCAATGGGCGGTCACCCCTGGCCTCGTCGTTGATATCGGCCTCAAGATTGACCAGCTCTCCATCGTCATGGCGCTCATGGTCACGGGCGTCGGCACGCTCATACATCTTTATTCCGTAGGATACATGGGCCACGACGAGGGGTACGCGAGATATTTTGCGGAACTAAATCTATTCTTGTTCTTCATGCTCGTGCTCGTTCTGGCCGACAACTTGATACTCATGTTCGTCGGCTGGGAGGGCGTGGGGCTGTGCTCCTATCTTCTCATCGGCTTCTGGTTCGAAGACAAGGCGAAGGCGCGCGCCGGCACGAAGGCCTTTGTCGTGAACCGCATCGGCGACGGTTTTTTTCTGGCGGGGCTCTTCCTTGTCTACGCGGTGATGGCCTCCGCCAACGCGCCGGTGGGCTCCGGCTATTTCAACTTCGAGATGATGAGCCGCTACAACGCCTATTTCGTCCCGGCGGCGACGCTCATCTCGCTTCTTCTGTTCGGCGGGGCGATCGGAAAATCGGCGCAGATACCGCTCTATGTCTGGCTGCCGGACGCGATGGCGGGTCCCACGCCGGTCTCCGCGCTCATTCACGCGGCCACCATGGTCACGGCCGGCGTTTACATGGTCGTGCGCCTGAACTTCATATTCGCGCTCTCGCCTTTCGCGCTTTCCGTAGTCGCCACCGTCGGCGCGGCCACGGCCCTTTTTGCGGCGACGATGGGTCTGACGCAGACCGACATCAAAAAGATACTCGCATATTCCACCATCTCGCAGCTTGGTTACATGTTCATGGCAGCTGGAGTGGGTGCCTTCTCCGCGGCGATCGGCCATCTCGTCACGCACGCGTTCTTCAAGGCGCTGCTCTTTCTCTGCGCAGGGAGCGTCATCCACGCCATGTCCGGCGAGCAGGACATCAGGAACATGGGAAGCTTGCGCTTGAGGATGCCCGTGACCTGCTGGACGTTCGTCATCGCCGCACTTGCCATAGCAGGCGTCGCGCCGGCGTCCGGATTTTTCAGCAAGGACGCCATCCTCTGGCAGACGTTCGAGCGCGGCCAGTACGGCCTGTGGGCGGTGGGCTTCATCGCGGCGGGACTTACGGCCTTCTACATCTTCCGCGCGGTGGGCATGGTCTTCTTCGGCGAGAGCAACATCCCTCCTGAAAAATGGAAGAGGGTTCATGAGTCGCCGACGTCCATGATAATACCGCTTATCATCTTGGCGTTCCTGTCGCTACTGGGCGGCGTCATTGAAGTGCCGAAGATCCTTGGCGGCTCCGACCGTCTGGGAGCTTGGCTCTCGCGGCTCATCGCGTACGAGACCGCGCACGCGCCCGATCCAAGCATGGCCGCGCGCGAGATAATAGTGATGGTGATAACGCTTCTGTGGTCCATCCACTTCGTCGTTCTGGGATGGGTCATCTACGCGCAGCGGCGCGAATGGCCCGACGCAGTGGCGAAGAAGATCAGCATCATATTCCGCCTCGTCGCCAACAAATATTACGTGGACGAGATATACGACCGGCTCATCGTGCGGCCGCTGAACTGGGTCTCGACGAAAGTGCTCTGGCAGACCTTGGACGACACGTTCATCGACGGGCTTGCCGTCCACGGGACCGCGCGGGCGGTCGGCGTCTGGGCGAACATCGTCTCCATGGCGGAGACCGGCGTTCTCCAGCAGTATCTATTATACTTTTTGATAGGCGCGGTCGTCATAGTCGGATATTTGGCGCTATAACTTATGAACTGGATATATGCACATCTTCTGACCTCGATCATCTTTCTGCCGCTTGTCGGCCTGCTGGTGACGCTTGCCATTCCTTCCCGCTATGAGAAGACGATAAGGGTGGTGAGCATCGTCACGAGTTCGTTCGTTCTGCTGCTTGTCGGAAAATTGTGGGGCGGGTTCGCCGGCAGCGGGGAGTTCGAGTTCGTCGAGATCGCCTCCTGGATACCGTCCGTGCAGATATTCTACCGCGTAGGTGCCGACGGCGTTTCGCTCCTGCTCATGGCGCTGACGGCGTTCCTCGTACCGATCTCCATTCTCGCATCTTGGCGGGAGATAAACCGGAGCGTCAAGGCGTTCCACGCGCTCATCCTCCTTCTGGAAACGGGGATGCTGGGCGTCTTCGCGTCGCTCGATGTTTTCCTTTTTTACGTCTTTTGGGAAGTGGTCCTCATCCCGATGTATTTTCTTATCGGCATGTGGGGCTCGAAAGATCGCATCCGTGCGGCTCTCAAGTTCTTCATCTTCACGATGGCGGGCTCGGTCCTGATGCTCGCCGCGATCCTCTACTCGTCGAACGCGGCGGGCGGGTCTTTCGACGTCGTCGCGTGGTACGCGCACAAGTTCGGCCTGACCGAACAGTTCCTGCTCTTCGGCGCGTTTGCCGTCGCGTTCGCCATCAAGGTGCCGATGGTCCCGTTCCACACGTGGCTTCCCGACGCGCACACGGAGGCGCCGACGGCGGGCTCCGTCATCCTTGCAGGCGTTCTCCTCAAGATGGGCACGTACGGTTTTTACCGCTTCGCCATGCCGCTCTTTCCGATGGCCGTCATAAAGTTCGCGCCGCTCATGCTGACCCTCTCCGTGATCGGCATCGTTTACGGCGGGCTTGTGGCGATGGTTCAGCCCGACGTGAAGCGGTTGGTTGCGTATTCCTCCATCTCGCATCTGGGATTCGTCATGCTGGGCCTTTTTTCTCTCGATCCGCAGGCGGTTGAGGGCGCGGTGCTCCAGATGGTGAACCACGGCATCTCCACCGGCGCGCTGTTCCTGATGGTGGGGATGCTCTATGAACGCCGCCACACGAGGATGATCTCCGATTACGGCGGGGTGGCGCGCACGCTCCCGGTTCTGACCGCGGTCTTCGTCCTGATAACGTTCTCCTCGATAGGGCTCCCGGGCCTCAACAATTTCGTGGGCGAGTTCATGGTCCTTCTGGGCTCGTTCCAGACGAGGACGATCTATTCGGCGGTCTCCATATCGGGCGTCGTGATCTCCGCCATATATATGTTGTGGATGGTTCAGCGCGTTTTCTTCGGTGAGATAACGAACGAGGAGAACGTAAAGCTTCCGGATCTTCGAGTGCGCGAATACTGGGTTTTGGCCCCCATCATCATATTGGTCTTCGCCATAGGCGTGTGGCCAAGGCCTTGGATAACGGCGATAGAGAGGTCGTCGAACACGTTCCTGGGTTTGACGAAGAGGGTTGAAATTTTTTCACCGACAGCGTCGAAGGGAGCTGAGAACGCTTTCCCCTCCTTTGTAAGGAGGGGCGAGGGGAGGTAGATCTACCCCGCCCATCCTCCCCTTATAAAGGGGAGGGGTACATATATATGATGCCGCAGTTTACACAGATTGATTGGTCCTCGCTCTTCAATATGGGACTGCCGTGGATCGTAATATTCGCGGCGGCGGCCATTGCGTTTCTCACCGCTGCGCTTGTCGAAGAGGAGAATTCCCTTTTCACGCCGGTCATGACGCTCGTCGCCATAGCGGTCGCGTTCGCCCTTTCGTGGGGGAGGTGGCTCTCGCCGCTTCCGGGACTTTCCTTCGGAATGCTCGTCTTCGACAAGCTCTCCGTCTTCGTCTGGCTCATGATACTTTTCTCCGCGGCGATAAGCGTTCTTCTCTCCATCCCGTATCTTGCTGCGCGCGGATTCGTAAAACCGGAGTACTACGGCCTCCTGCTCCTTTCCACCTTGGGCATGGCCTGTCTCGTTTCGGCGGGCGATCTGCTCATGGTGTATCTGGGCATCGAGACGATGTCGCTTGCGGTCTATGTGCTGGCAGGTTTCCTGCGCTACCGCGCGGCCTCCAACGAGGCGGCGCTGAAATATTTCCTTATCGGCGCGTTCGCCTCTGCGTTCCTCCTCATGGGCATCGCCTTCGTCTTCGGGAGCGCCGGCTCGACGAACCTCGCGGTGCTTGCCGAACGCTCGACGGAGATCATGGCGGGTGAGGGGCGGTCGTTCTATCTCTTCGGCGTGGCGATGCTTTTGATCGGCTTCGGCTTCAAGATAGCGGCGGTGCCCTTTCATGCGTGGGCGCCGGACGTCTATGACGGCGCGCCGACGCCCGTTACGGTCTTCATGGCCACGGCGGTCAAGGCGGCGGCGTTCGTCGCGTTCCTGCGGCTGGGCGTTTCAGTATTCAGCGCGGGAGGGGAGGTCTGGATAACGGTGCTTTCGGTCGGCGCGGTCGCGACGATGCTCCTTGGAAACTTGGCGGCGATCGTTCAGGAGAACATCAAGCGGATGCTCGCCTATTCCTCCATCGCGCACGCCGGATACATTCTGGTCGCGTTCCCGTCCATAGTGAGCGATCCGCAAGGGGCAGGGCGCGCGGTCCTCTTCTATCTCTTCGCGTATATACTCATGACGGCGGGCGCCTTTGCGGTGGTGGTCGTGATGGGACTTGGAAAAGATGAGCCGACCGGCATCTCGCGTCTTGCGGGGCTTGGAAAGAGGCGACCCGTCTTGGCGGCGACACTTACGCTTTTCCTGCTGTCGCTTCTTGGGATCCCTCCGACCGTGGGATTTTTCGCAAAATATTATCTCTTCCTGACGGCGGTCAAATCGGGCTACATCTGGCTCGTCGTCATCGCGGTCATCAACAGCGCGATATCCGCGTATTATTATCTGCGCCCGATAGTCGTCATGTATTTCAAAATTCCCTCTCCCCTTGTGGGAGAGGGTCAGGGTGAGGGGGAAACACACGCGTTGAGTCCTTTCATTGTCGCCGTCCTTGCAATCACCGCCTTGGGCGTCGCCTACTTCGGCATCTTCCCGTCCAATCTGCTGGCGATCGTAACAGGGTCGTTCTAAGCCCTTACAAGGGGATGGTTATTCGGGAGAATGATAATTTATGAACATACGCACTTTCGCGGCATTCGTGATCATTGGTATACTCACGCCAAACGCGCTTCTTGCCGTGGCCGACGGGCCGGACTTCTACGCCGTCCGGAACGTGAAACAAAATGACGTGCTGAACATGAGGGATAAGCCCAACGCGAAGGCCAAGGTCGTCGGCACGATTCCGTTTGACGCCCGCGGGATAGAGAACGCGGGCGAGACGTTCCCCGAGGTCAAATCCGACATGGATTCGCCGGTATGGTGCAAGATCAGATACAAGGACGCCGCCGGCTGGGTCGCTTGCAGGTATCTAATGGAAGACAGCGGCGAATGAGCCGCCCGCCACCTGTATGCCGATTGGATAAAATGAAGGTTATCGCCTTTGAAAAACAGAGCATCGCCGAGGATGCGGGCTTCCGGATCGGAGACGATCTCGTCCGGATCAACGGTCATCCCGTTCGTGACGAGATCGATCTCAAGTTCCATGCCGGCGGCGAAGAACTGGAGATGGAGGTCGTTCGAGACGGCAAAAAGGTTATTTTCGAGATAGAAAAGGATCACGACGACTCTCTCGGAGCCGTCTTTGAAGACACGATTTATCGCTCGTGCGGCAACAACTGCATCTTTTGCTTTGTCGATCAAAATCCTGCAGGACTTCGAAAAAGCTTGTACTTCAAAGACGAAGATTTTCGGCTTTCGTTCCTGCACGGCAATTACGTGACGCTCACCAATGTCGGCCGTGCCGATCTGCGGCGGATCGTCGAGCAGCGCCTTTCGCCGCTCTACATTTCGGTGCACAGCACCGATCCGGAGATCAGAAGATTAATGCTGGGTCTGAAAAAAGACGATCGCCTGATCGAAAAGATCCGATTCTTGGCCGAGAACAAGATAGAGCTGCATGCCCAGATCGTCCTGTGTCCGTCGATCAATGACGGAGAAAGCATGGTCAGAACGATCCGCGATTTGGCCCTGTATTATCCACAATTAAGGTCGATCGCCGTAGTTCCGGTCGGCTTGACCAAACATCGGCAACGTCTTTATCCGCTTCAGCCGGCGACCCCCCGATTTGCAAAGGACCTGATCGGCAAGGTCGAAGAATTGGCTTCGGAATTCGAACGGAACATTGGCGATAGTTTCGTCTATCCGGCGGACGAATTCTACCTGTTAGCGGGAACGGAATTTCCTCCTGCCGGACGATATGGAGAATTCGCACAGATAGAGAATGGCGTCGGGATGGCTCGAAAGTTCATCGACCGATTCGAGGAACAAAGACAATATCTGCCGCGCAAAATAAAGCGCTCCCGGATGGTAACGCTGGTGAGCGGGGTCCTTGCGGCTCCCATCATCGAACGGTGGGTGATCCCCTCTTTGAACGGAGTTGAGAACTTGACCGCGGAGGTCGTTGCCGTCAAAAATGTTTTTTATGGAGACAGCGTGACCGCAACCGGGCTATTGACGGGTCAAGATATTTATAAACAACTTGGCCGGAGATCGCTTGGGGATATGGTCGTATTGCCCGCGAATTGTCTGAATTACGACGGAATATTTCTGGACGACTGGACGCCGGAACAATTGCAGGGCCAATTGAAAAAACCCCTTGAGATCGTGGACGATGACTTTTTGTCCTTTCTTGAGAAGTTAAAAGATAAAGAAGACAGCGGTGAATGAGCGGATTGCCGGTTTCGATGAAACACCCTAACTGGAACAATAATCAATAAATTCGTATAGTTACGCTTTTTATGCGGTTTGACAGTATAGACGCGCTGTGCTAGATTGCGCGAAAATTTATGCAGCTGACCCATTATATAACGCCCGACGAGATCATCGTCCCATTGAAAGGAACGACGAAGGACGCCGTCTATAAAGAGCTTGTCACTCACCTTTCGCGGGAGAACCGCATCAAGGACGCGGGGCGGCTCTTGAAGGCGATACTGGAGCGCGAGGAATCTGCTTCGACATTTCTGCCGATAGGCGTTGCCATCCCGCACGCAAGGATCCCCGACGTGGACGATATAGTCGTCGCCATGGGGGTCACTTCTCACGATATAAAGGATACGGCGAAGGACGCGGCCCCTCTCACCGCTAACGTCTTTTGCCTCTTTTTTTCGCCAACGGAAGACAAAGAGTTCGGAAGACATCTAAAGCTCCTTGCCCGCATCGCGGCGGTCTTTTCAGACACGAAACTCGTTCCGGAGATAGCCAAGATGGACTCTGCGGAGGACATCTTCGAACGCCTGCAGGTTCGCGAACGGGAAATGTCCGAGGAATAATCCCATATGCATGATCAAATGGCGCCCTACAGGGCGAAGGCCACGGCGGTTGTCATCACGACGGCGATGCTGACCTTCATCTCGTTCTGGCGCGCCGCCGCGGTCGTGCTTTGCGATATATCTTCTACGGCTTATTACGTTTGCGGTATAGCGGAACAGGCGATCGGAAAGGCCGCCCCGTGGTTCATCGCTCTTGTCATGGTGATCGCGTATGCGCTTCGCTCCGTTTATATCGAATCATGCGCGATGTTTGTACGCGCCGGAGTTTACCGCGTCGTCAAAGAGGCGATGGGCGGAACGATGGCTAAGCTGTCTGTTTCGGCCCTTATCTTCGATTATGTTCTCACGGGGCCCATCAGCGCGGTATGCGCGGGCACGTATCTGGTCGGTTTTGTGAACGATATCCTCAATCTTTTTGGAATGGAAGCGTTCGCCGTCGCTCCGGCGAGCGGTTCCGTGGTCTTTGCCATTGTCGTTACTCTCTATTTCTGGAGAAAGAACGTCATAGGCATCGAAGAGTCGAGCGGCAAGGCCCTTCGGATAATGACGGTGACGGCAATAATGGTCGCGATTCTGCTTTTGTGGTCGGTTGTCAGCTTGATCATGGATCCCAAACCCTTGCCTCCGATCGAACCAGTCGTCATGCCCGAAGCTTGGGGGTGGCTGAATAACATACCATGGCTTAAAGCGGTCGGGCTTGTGGGTATACTGATAGCGATCGGGCACTCCATTCTTGCCATGAGCGGGGAAGAGACGCTTGCACAGGTATATCGAGAGATCGCAAAACCCAAGCTGCTGAACATGAAACGTACTGCGCTCGTCATGTTCATATTCAGCTTCATGTTCACGGCCGTAGTGTCGCTTCTGGCGGTCATGATCATTCCCGACGACGCGCGATCCAGATATTATGACAACATGATCGCGGGTCTTGTCATGTATCTTCAGGGTCCTGTGATCCTTCGTCTCATCTTTCAGGGGGTCGTCGTGCTTGTGGGCGCAGCGATCCTTTCAGGCGCGGTGAACACGGCGATGATCGGCTCCAACAGCGTGCTATGCCGCGTCGCGGAAGACGGTGTATTGGCGGGATGGTTTCGGGCGCCGCATAAGAGGTATGGGACGACATATCGAATCGTTACCATGATCGCGGCGGTACAGATCCTCACGATCATATTGTCATGGGGCAACATCTATTTGTTAGGCGAAGCGTACGCATTCGGAGTGATATGGAGCTTTACGACGCAGACGCTAGCCGTGTTCATGCTGCGGTTCAAAGACAAGAGCCCGCGAGAATATAAGGTCCCGCTCAATTTAAGGATATTCGGTCGTGAGATCCCCATAGGGATAGGCGTTATCTTTGTGGTGTTATTCTTTATCGCCGCCGCAAACTTTTTGACAAAAACGGTCGCTACCAAGTGGGGTTCCGCTTTCACGGTGGCGTTCTTTGTTATCCTTGTGATCTCCGAAATACACAATAAGCACATACGGAAGGCCCAAATCGACAAACACGAAAGGGTGAATCTGCGTTTTGAGGGCGAGATAAATCCGGAACACTGCGGTTGCAGGAAGCAAAACCGCGTGGTCGTTGCGGTCCGCGACCCCAACAGTCTCTATCACCTCAAAGTTACGCTCGGACGCTTCGATCCCAAGGTAACCGACGTCGTGGTGCTGACGATAGAGAAGATGATCGTCCCGACCAGCGGCGAAGTGGAAGCCCTGCCCCACGACGACCAGCTCTTGCTGACAAATGTCGTGGCAATGGCCGAAAAACATGGTACACATGTCATACCTCTGGTCGTGCCCGCGAAGGACCCGACCTTCGCCATGGCGAAGGTGGCGTTCGAACTGGGCGCTATGGAGATAGTGGTCGGCAGGTCGGAGCAGGTCGCGCCGGAGGTGCAGCTGGAGAGATTGGCGATCGCATGGGGATATCTGGCGGCGGAGACTGGGAAAAGGATCACAGTGCGCATCGTGTGGCCCAAACATGAACTGAAGTACGAACTTTCTTGAGGGATCATGGGCAAGAAGATACTGCACATCGAAGACGAGCCGGACATCATTTTCGTGATGAAAAAGCTCCTGACCTTTCACGGCTTCGAGGTGACATCCGTCAGCGACAGCGAAGAGGGGCTGAAGGTGGCGTTCGAGAACGTGCCGGATCTCATACTCATGGACCTCAACATGCCCAAAATCGACGGCTACGAGGCCTGCCGGCGTTTGAGGGCGGACGAGAGAACGAGGTCGGTCCCCATCCTCATGGTCACGGGAGCGTACTTAAAGGATGTCGAGGCCCGTTGCAGAGAGGTCGGTGCCAACGGATGCGTCTCGAAGCCGTACGAGCCGGCCGAATTCGTGGAGAAGATCAAGTCCCTCATCGCTGGACACTGAAGCCGTTTTCGGCTAGCATGACCCTATGCCGCCAAAACCACCACCGCCGCGCGGACCGCAGATACCCACCGGGATAGACGATTTTCTGGCTGAACACTCGAAGCGTAATTTCGTGGTGGGCTCGTGGGGGTTCGGTTCCAAGCTAGACTTCACGAAGATGTCGCAGGAGGAGACCAACGTCTGGTTCTTCGAGCAGGTCTTCAATTTCCTTCGCTCGTTCTTCGGTCTTCTGGTGCCCGACAATCTCGAGGTCATCACATACAACGCGAAAAAGCAGATCAACAAGGAAAAGCTCAACCAGATGACGTTCTTGGACGAGCTCATGCTCATCATGAAGGGGCTGACGGAGCCGCTTTGGGTCGTGCGGCTCAACGCGAACATCGTGGGGTTCCTGCGAACGGAATGGGACCCGGACAAGCCGGTGCGGCTGCAGATACAGGAGCCGGCCAGCTTCATAGTGTGGGGCGGGCCCGACGAACAGGGGACGCAGACCTTCTCGATAAGTTACCGGCTTTTTTCGGAGCAGAAGCTCGAGGGAGAGAACGCGCTTCTGTGGTCCATGAACCAGCCGCTTCTGGAAAAGGCGCTCAAGAAGTGGGAGCGCCAATCGCGCCACCAGATAGACATCGTCCGCGCGAACAGCGACGACATCTCCCTTTACCGCCACGGTTTTTCAAAACCGGCCCCGGCGACCGCGCGCCCCAAGCCGCCGCCGAAAGAGGAAGCGCCCCCCAAGGAGGACTTCGTACCGGACCTTGACGATCTGTTATTGTAAGGAATCCTAGTCGCCGCGGAAACACCGAAGGCCCCGCCCCGTAAAAAGATAGAAGAGGCCGCGGAGAATCGATAAAAGACCCCTTGTATTCTCTTGTAAAATCCACTTAAATCCGGCGTGTGAAGAAGATTCGCGCGCTTAAAAAAGGGGACACCATCGGCATCGCAGCGCCGGCGTCCCCCTTCGACCGGAGCGAGTTCAAAAAGGGGGTGAAGGCCCTCGAGACGATGGGTTTTTCGGTAGAGTACCGCGAAGATATCTTCGACCAGACACGCTATCTTGCCGGCAGCGATAAAAGAAGGGCCGATGAGCTGACGGAACTTTTCAAGAGCTCCAAGATAAGGGCGATCATGTTCGCCAGAGGCGGCTACGGCTCGCAGCGCATCATCCCGCTTCTGGACAAACACACCATCGAGACACACGCAAAGCCGGTAGTTGGGTTCAGCGACGTTACCGCGCTCCTCACGTTCTTGCGCCAGGAGTGCGACGTGCCCACCTTCTACGGTCCCGTCCTCTCTCTCCTCGCGAAGGACTGCGATCCCGTTACGAAGGAACACCTGCTTCTGGGCCTCACGAAGGCGGGCCCGTTGGGATATGTCCCCGCCGATGGCGCGAAGATCTTAAGACCGGGAAAAGCTGAAGGCGCGCTTGTAGGCGGATGCCTGTCTCTTATCAACAGCAGTATGGGCACTCCCTATGAACTTGCAACGGACGGCTGTGTTCTTTTCATCGAGGAGACGGGCGAAAAGGTCTACGTGCTGGACCGGATGCTGACCCAGCTCAAGAACGCCGGAAAATTTAAAAATGTAAGCGGGATAATCTTCGGCTCGATAATCACGCAGGAGGGAGAGCCGCACGACGTCCATACGATGATAAGCGACGTTCTTTCCGATTTTGCGGGACCCGTCGTGGTTGACTATCCTGCGGGCCATACGAAGAAGTTCGTTACACTGCCGCTGGGCGCCCGCATCTCTCTGGACGCCGCGGATCTTACGCCCCATATGAATTTCACAACCGGTCTTCTGACATAGGATGACAAGAAGATAATATGAAAGATCAGATCGATCGTGCGATGGACAGGGCCGTATCGGACGGAGTTTTTCCGGCGGCGGACCTTCTTGTAGCGAAGGAAGGCGAGATAGTGCATCACAAGCAGTACGGCGATGCTCGCGAGGGCACCTGTTTTGATATCGCGTCCCTCACGAAGCCGGTCTGTACGGCGGCGCTCACGATGTCACTTGCCGAGGAGGGGCTCTTAAAACTCTCCGACACGGTCTACCAGTGGCTGGGCGGCGCAAGGATGCCGGTACACAAGGTGATGCTGTTGGAGCATCTGCTCAACCACACGTCGGGACTTCCCGCGTGGCAGCCGTATTACCGCGAACTGCCGCTGGACCTAGTGGGAACGGAGGGCGGAAAGAGTTTCGTTCTCGACGCCTGTTATCACGAACCCGCAATAAACGAGCCCGGCGAAAAAACATTATACAGCGACATCGGTTATATCTTTCTGGGCGAGATCATCGAGCAGGCGGGAGGTATTCCGCTGGACGCCTTCTTCGCGAACCGCATCGCGAAGCCGCTTGGTTTGAACGACACGTTCTTCGTGCGCTCGATAGGCGCGCCCGTCAGCACGACGAAGCGCCACGGTTTTGTGACGGCGGATCAGCATGTCCCGACGCCCAAGCACGGCCGGCCCGGTGAGCGGGCCATTCGCAAGGCCGAAGAGCGCCGCAGGTTCGCGCCCACCGAGGACTGCCCGTGGCGCGAACGTATCATTCACGGCGAAGTGCACGACCAGAACGCGTACGCGTTGGGAGGCGTCGCCGGCCACGCCGGACTTTTTTCCACGTCGATAGACCTTCATCGTTTCGTATTGGAGCTGACGAATGCCTACAAGGGTAAGAGCGATTGGCTGCCCAAGGAGGCCGTCCGGAACTTCATCAACTTCGGGAACAGGCGCGGCACGCACACCTTTACCGGCGGATGGGACACCCCTTCGCCTAAAAATTCCGCCTCGGGCCGCTACTTTTCAAAACATTCTATCGGACACCTCGCCTATACCGGTTGTTCGCTCTGGATCGACCTTGAAAAGAATTTCTGGGTCGTTCTTCTGACGAACAGGATCAATCCTTCAAGCACCAACGAGAAGATAAAGGCGTTCCGTCCGCAGATACACGATCTGATATATAAAGCCGTCATTTAGTGGAGGTTCGATGAAGGCCGTTTACGAGGGAAAAGGCGCACTCTTCATGGATCCCGACCCGGACGCTGCGCGCGAACACTTCAGGAAAAAGAACCGCGAGATGACAGGCAAGATCATGAGCGTCAGGGACGCGGTGGCGAAGTTCGTCCCCGACGGGTGTTATGTCGCGATAGGCGGCTTCGGCGGCGTGCGCGTTCCGGTGGCCGCGATGCACGAGATAGTGAGACAGAGGAAGAAAGGTCTGGGCCTATCCGGTCATACAGCAACGCACGATTTTCAGATACTGGCCGCCGGGGAGTGTTTTGACCGCTGCGACGTTGCCTACATCGTGGGGCTCGAGGCGCGCGGCGTTTCGAAAAACGCGCGAAAATATATGGAGAGCGGAAAGGTGAAGTGCGCGGAGTGGACGAACGCCGGCATGGCGTGGCGCTTCAAGGCGGCCTCGCTCGGCATCCCCTTTCTCATCGGAAGGCAGAGCCTGGGGGCGGATTCCATCAAGTGGAGCGCCTCGAAGATCATTGAGTGTCCCTACACCGGCAAACAGTTCGCGACCTTTCCGGCCCTTTATCCCGACGTGGCCATAATCCACGTGAACGACGCGGACATATACGGCAACTCGGTCATAAAAGGCGTTTCGATCGCGGACGAGGATCTCGCGCGCGCGG
The DNA here is from genome assembly GCA_020723205.1 of Bdellovibrio sp. Lineage (GTDB taxonomy): Bacteria > UBA10199 > UBA10199 > 2-02-FULL-44-16 > DYJF01 > DYJF01. The sequence continues at coordinate 33,078 of DYJF01000007.1, read as the reverse complement.
CAAAGCACGTCATCATCACTTGCGAGCGGATCGTTGATACCGAGGAGTTCAGAAAAGACCCGCATCAGGTGATGATCCCGTATTTCTGCGTGGACGCCGTTTGCGAGATACCTTACGGCGGCTATCCGGGCAACATGCCGTTCGAATACTTCTCGGACGAGGCGCATTTGAAGGAGTGGCTCGAGATCGAAGAGGACGCCGCCGCTTTCAAGAAGTTTTTGGACGACAATATCTATAATGTGAAGGATTTCGGCGAGTATCTGGAAAGACACGGCGGGATCGAAAGAATGAAGGAGTTGAGGAAGCTTGAATTCATAACAGATGCTGGATTTGAGGCATGAGACCTTGGATTTGAATTGGTCTCGGGTCTAAGGTCTAATGTCTGGAGGATTGATGACCGACTACAATTCGATGGAGCTCATGATTTGTGTCGCGGCCCGTTTTCTCGAGAACGGCGCCTCTATAGTTGTCGGTACCGGAGCACCCTGTGCCGCGGCGATGCTGGCGCAGCGGACCGCCGCGCCCGACCTTCTGATGCTCTTCGAGGCGGGCGGAATAGCTCCGGAGCTTCCCACCATGCCGGTCTCCGTCGGAGATTCGAGGACCACGCACAGGGCGCTGATGGCCTCGTCCATGACGGAGACGATGAGCTTGGCCGCGCGCGGGATGGTCGACTATGCTTTCCTTGGCGGAGCGCAGATAGACATGTTCGGGAACCTGAATTCCACGATGATAGGCGACGATTACAACCGTCCGAAGGTGCGTCTTCCGGGAAGCGGCGGCGCGTGCGACCTTGCTACGAACTGCTGGCGGACCATCGTCATCACGCCGCATGAAAAGAGGCGCTTCGCGGCCAAGGTGGATTTTGTGACCTCGCCCGGATACCTGACGGGCGGAAACTCGCGTTATGAAGCGGGACTGCCGAAAGGGTCCGGTCCGTACAAGATCATCACGAACCTCGCTGTGATGGGTTTTGAAAATCCGGAGAGAAGGATGGAGGTGGAATCTCTCCATCCCGGCGTCACCATCGAACAGGTAAAGGAGAACACAGGGTTCGAACTTCTGGTCTCGAAGAAGATGAAAGCGACAAAACCGCCCGACGCGACTCAGCTCAAGATCCTTCGTGAACAGGTGGACCCTCATCGCTACATCATCGGACGATGACCCCCGACCGCTTCCACGGCGCGCAGGATTCGAAGTAGGATGTTGTATCTGAAAATGGTGGTCTTAATTGACCCAAATAGAAAACAATCCTAATATATATCTTATATATCAATGAGTTATATGTATTCGCTGTATTCAGAATGAATACAAGTTTATTCATTATTTGCTTACGGCCAAAAGCCCTTTCGTGAGATAATATGGACGAAAGGGGCCATGTATATGAACCGCCCGGACGTTTTACAGTATGAGGATTTCAGGCGTTACCTCAAAGACTGGTATAGATGGATGAAAGAGGTGCATCCGGGTTTCTCGTACCGCACCTTTTCAAAATGGGCGGGATTTAAATCCCCGAATCAGCTTCTGCTCGTTGTCAACGGTGAACGCAATATCACGTCTGCGACGATGGGGATTTTTACGAAGGTTCTCAAGCTCAATCGCAGGGAGAAGAGATATTTTGAGATCCTCGTGAACTTAAATCAGGCCGACACGCCTGAGGCCAAGGCGAACTATGTCGTCGAGATGGCTAACTATTTCAAAAAATATAAGGATAATTTGAAACAGAGCCAGTATGAGTATCTGATTAAGTGGTATTATCCCGTCATCCGGGAACTTGTCACGACGAAGCAGTTCAGGAACGACAGACGCACTATTTCAAGGACCATAGGCCACAATGTCTCTCCGCTCCATGTCGACGACGCCATCGGCAAACTGATAGGCATGGGACTCCTGACCGAGGACGCGGGGGGCTGTCTCAAACAGGCGGATGCGATCGTGACCACCGGTCCTGAAACGCAGGCAGCGGCATCATATTTCTATCATGACCAGATGATGCGTTTGGCGCTTGACGCGCTTAGAACACAGATGCCCGACGAGAGGAACTTTTCAGCGATCACCATGGCCTTGAGGAGGGAGGACGTTCAGGAGATCGCGCAGATATTGAACGATTGCAGAAGGCAGATCCTTTCCTATCTGGAGTCGCGCGGGAAGGTCGAGGACGATCATGTATATCAGCTGAACCTCCAGCTCTTCCGCGTGACGCAGGAAAGGAGGGCGTCGTGAAAATACTCTTAAAAAGATCCGTTATTATTCTGATAGCCGCGGCGCTCTTCGGCTGTGGCAATGCTACCGAGGTCGGAAATCCCACTGGAGATATCCCTACCCTTCAGACCATCGAAGGCGTGATAGACACCTCGAACATCCAGACCAAAAGCGTTTCAAACGAGTCGCTGGACCCTACGATCCTCACGGTCGTCGCAACTGCGTCCGGTTCCACAACAAGGGAATCGGCTGTTGATGTCGACGGGAGCTTTTCGATCCAGATCGAGGCGGGAATATCGTACGCGTTCGATGTTCGTATGCTCTATGACGTTGTGGGCCCGTTCAGTTTCGAACAGGACGATGCCGGCAACAGGTCCGACCGCCTTGAGGTAATAGAGGCGGGCGACCCGATAGATCTGGGCCTCGTGCGCTATGTCAACGGCGAGTTCATCCCTGAAAACGAACCCAGAAGACAGATGGGTAACGGTCAGAACTGATTCCCCGCTCGTATTCATCATGAATACATTTCAGAGTCATTTCGCGTGTCTCCGCGTGTGCCGCGGAGGATAATGGTGGTGTAAGGCAGCCGAAAGGAAAGGGGGTAAAAGGAACGGCAGTAGAACAAACAATAAAAAAACAAGGGGGTGCGTTATGAAGAAAATATCAAAAATATTGTTGGTCCTGGCGGTAACGTTCTTTGTCGCTGCATGCGGTTCGTCTACGTCAACGACCACGGAAGACGAGGGGCGTCTCATAACGGGCGAGATCGAGTCGGAAGTCGCGGCATCGGTAGTTAAGGATTACGGCGCAAGCGGCTGCATAGGCGATGTGTGTGCGGTCGCGGCATATGGTTCCGATGGTTCTCAAAAGGAGGGGGAGATCGATCCTGCGAACAACCGGTGGAGGGTCAGGGTGAGGAACGGCAACTGGATGTTCGGATTCCTCGACGGGAACGGGCAGCGATTGGGGTATCTCGCGCTCAACGGGATAACGGCCTTGACCGTGGAGGACGGCGAAGACGTTGACTTGGGCCAGATGCGCCTGCGCAATATGGAAATGGCGATGCTTGATGATATCGCAGGTCTCGGCGGAGACGGGATATATTCCTTCTACGGTCAGGATTCGGACGCGGACGGCATTCCCAACGAATTCGGCGACGACGAGGGGGTAATAGACACGGCGTTGTTCTCCGTCCTTTTCATCAGACCATATGACGAACAGCCCCATGTGGCGCCGTGCAGGCCGGTGAAGATCGTCTTCACAAAGCCGCTTGACGACGCGACCGTAACGAACGCGACGGTCAAGATCGAAAAGGACGACGGCACGCCGGTCGACGGAACGCTGTCTGTATGGGAGGACGCACAGTACAGCGAATATGAAGTGACGTTCGCTCCGGCGGGCGGGTACGAGATGGCAACTGTGATAAATGTCACGGTCGTTTCGGGTGCGGGCGGAATACTGTCGGAGAACGCAGAAGAGCTTGCGACCGATATGCATACGTCGTTCACGGTCAGGGATTTCGGCAGCTCGAGCATGACGTGTCACGATCCTGACGGTGAGCGCCAGCTCATACGCGTGCAGGAGCGAGAGCGGCAGCAAGGAAGCTTGTAAAAAGTTATCGAAACGAATGGGGCCCATCCGACTTTCAGGAGAGGGCCCCTTTTATTTTCAAAACGCCTTATAAATCCTTGAAATAAATCGAAAATCCGGTTATTTTATGGGGTTAAAACTCTAACAGTAGGGGTGTGCCCGATGGAGAACGAACATATTCACATGTTGGGTATCGGCGGGACAGGGATGGGCTCTCTTGCGCGCCTTTTCGTCGAAAAGGGCTACCGTGTGACAGGCAGCGACGAAAAGCTCTATCCACCGATGAGCGACCAGCTCTCGGAACTCAAGATCAAGATCTACGAGGGATATTCCCCGTCGAACCTCGAAGAAAGACCGGACCTCGTTGTCATCGGCAACGTCATCACGAAGATGAATCCGGAGGCGCAGGAGGTAATGCGCCTGGGCCTTTCCTATCGTTCGATGCCGCAAGCGGTGGCGGAATTCTTTCTCAAGGGAAAGATACCGGTCGTTATCGCGGGGACGCACGGCAAAACGACCACCTCGACCCTTCTTGCATGGCTGTTTACTTCGGCGGGAGAGGACCCGGGTTTTCTGATCGGCGGGGTCGGAAAGAACTTCGGCAAGAGCGCGCACGCCGGTGGCGGGCGCATCTTCGTCATCGAAGGGGACGAATACGACACCGCGTTTTTCGACAAGGGCCCCAAATTTCTGCATTATCTGCCGCAGGCGGTCCTTCTGACATCTATAGAGTTCGATCATGCGGATATCTACCGCGATCTTGATCACGTCAAGGAGTCGTTTAGAAAGCTAATGGCCATCCTTCCGCCGGACGGGCTCCTCGTTTGTAACGGCGAGGACGCGAACGTGATGGAGGCGGCAAAGCTCGCGAAAGGGCGCGTTGTGACCTACGGCCTGAACGAAGGGTTCAACTATTATCCGAAAAACGTGGCTGCTTCGGAAGAGGGAATGAGCTTCGAGATCGCAGGTCCGGGAACCCCGGTGACCCTCAAGACCGGCATGTCCGGAGCGCACAATCTTGCCAACATTGTGGGAGCGGTCGCGCTGTTGAGCGAATACGGCGTCGGTATCGCGAAGATCAAAAGGGGTCTTGAGACCTTCGAAGGCGTGAAACGAAGACAGGAGATTGTGGGGGAGGTAAAGTCGGTCGTGGTCGTCGATGATTTCGCGCATCACCCGACCGCGGTCGCGAAGACCATCGAGGCGATGCGCCAGAGATATCCCGAAAGGCGCATCTGGGCGGTGTTCGAGCCGCGCTCGAACACGAGCAGGCGCAACGTCTTCAGAGACGGCTTCATCGACGCGCTCTCGAAGGCGGACCGCGTTCTGATAGGCGGCATATTCCGTTCAGACAAGATACCCGAGAGCGAGCGGCTCGACGTTCAGAGCGTCGCGGACACGCTCATGAGAAAGGGGATAGACGCGCATTACATCCCGAGATCGGACAACCTCCTCGAGTTCGCCCTGAGAAACATCAGCGCGGAAGATGTCGTGCTTTTCATGTCGAACGGCGCGTTCGACGATCTGCCGAGACGCCTGTTTGAAGGCCTGAAAAGGCGCAGGATAATATAGCATGGGCGTAAAACGAAAATTCTTGAGAAACTTTTTTCTGGCGGTGGCTGCCTTCGTTCTTTTTGTCGCCGGCTCCCTCGTCATTTTAAGCCGGCCGGAGACCGTGAGCTATGTCATCGGCGCCGCGACGGTCAAGAGCCCGTGGAAGATATCGTTCGAGGACCTTCATTGGAACCCATTCAGGAGCAGTATTCGCATTTCGGGGCTCCACGTCAGCGACGCCTTGGGCGGCAAGGATGGAAGGGCCAAAGAGATAAGCATCAGATACAGGCCGCTGGATTTTTTGAGGGGAAAGCTCGTTATCTCGTCGCTTGAGCTGGACGATGTGAAGCTTTTGTTCCCGAAAACAGCAGCCCCGGCCCGAAAAAAACCGTTCCATCTCAATATCGCGCGCCTCTTTCTGCTTCAGAACATCATAATCAGGGACAGCGTCGTGCGGGGCGTCGACGTTTCGTTCGCGGGAGATGTGAATCTCAAGACCGACGAACTGCGTTTCGAGCTGTCGCCGTCGTTCTTGGGCGACACCGAGCTCATGGTGCGCCTCGACGGGTTGGCCCTTGCGAAGGGCGAAAGATCCGTCGCCCAAGCCGCATCTCTCACGGTCAAGGCGTCGACCACGCTTTCGAAATGGGGGATGGAATTTCCGTATCTCAACGCGCTGAAGGGTTCTCTCAATATTGAGGACGGCCGCCTTGAGGCGCTCTCCGTCGACCGCCTCGATGCCAAGCTTAAGTATCTAGACAGCAAACTGGTCCTTGAACCTTTTGCGGTCGTCATCTCCGGCAGGGACCTGACCGGTTCGCTCTCGGCCGACACCGACACGAGAAACTTCGAGGCCCGCTTCGACATTCCGAAACCCGTAACGCTTCCCTACATCGGACGGGAGCTGGTCACTTTCGATACGGCGGGCGACCTTTCGGGTTCCGTGAAGATCTCCGGCAGCGGTTTTTTGCCCTCGGAGAGTCAGGGAAAAGCGGAGGCCGATTTCGTCCACCGCTTCAGGATATCGCCCGAAGTCCCGATAGGCGTGCACGCTAAGGCGGAATGGAAGAGGGGGCAGATCACGATACCCGACGGGCGGGTAGTGGCCGGCGCCGATGCGATTAAGTTCGACGGTCTTGTTGATATCGCAAAAAAGAAGATGTCCTTCAAAGGGAGCGGTACTGGTTTTCCGGTCGAGCTGCTTTTCGACAAGTTCAAGAACGAGCATTTTCACCCTATCTTCGGAAGATCGGACGTGACGGCCGGTATCGAAGGATGGGGCAAGGCCTTCAAAGCGAAGGTGAAGGGAACGACGCGCGATGGCGGCTACAAGCCGATCGTGGCGGAGCTCGTGGAGACCGACCTCGAAGCGACATATGACAACATGGCGTTCAAGTGGAACGTGATACAGGGCGGCAGGCATACTGGGAGCGCCGATCTCAATATCCGCCTCGGAAAAAAGACCGCCGACAACACGCGCGCAAAGGACATCGACCTAAAAGGGCGGCTCGATAGGCACCCTGTAGGCGAATCCCTTTCTTCCATAGGGCTTTCGGGAACCGGCACCGGAGAGATAACGATCAAAGGCCCGCATCTTAACTTCACCGGAAGGGCGACGGCCGAGATCGTCGACGGGAAACTTCACGGCCTTCCTTTCGACAGGGTGGCGGCGGTGCTCGACATCGCGCGGAAAAAGATTGTTTTTAGGGACGTCGACCTTGCCATAGCGAAATTCAGTCCGCAGCACTTGGAGCAGCCGCTCACGATTGACCTGGTGGCGGGCTCCTTCCGTCTGTGGGGAGATCCGGGCCCCGGCCTCACGATAGACACTTCGTATCAGTACGCGCCGAAGCGGTGGCAGATAAAGAAGATCTCGTATTTGGACGATGCGACGGGAAGCCGCCTCGATGTCTCCGGAAGCGTTGCGACCGGCGGCGCTATTTCACTCAACGCAGGCGGCGCCGTGGACCTCTCACTTTTGGCCCCGCTCGGGTTCCTGGTCCGCGAGGCGTCGGGGCCGGCGGAGCTCAAGCTTTCCGTAAGCGGTCCTGCGTCAAATCCGGCCGTCAACGGCCGTCTCGACCTCAAGGGCTGCTCGATCTCTCCGCGCAAGGTCCGCCTCCCGCTCGAGCATGTGAAGGGAGCGCTGCTCTTCAGCGGGCATTCCATCGGCTTCGAAGGTGTGACCGGAGCCATCGACGACGGCAGGTTCTCGCTCAAAGGAGGGATCACGCACAGCGGCTTGTCGGTGGCGGGCAGCGATCTTGTCCTCGAAGGGAAGAATCTTCGTTACCGCACCGAGGACAATTCGTTCCGCATGGAGTTCGACGGCGATCTTAAACTTACCGGCCAGTTCCCGCAGCCGCTGCTTGCCGGCGACATCAACATTCTGGACGGAAAGTATACGAAGGATTTCAATATATTCGAATCCCTTACCGCGCCGTCGGCCGTGGCGAAGAAACAAAAGGAGATGGAGATAACTTTCTCGCCTCGGCTCGACCTTCGCATTAGGAACACCGGCGACCTTATGATCAAGAACAATGTCGGCGACATATGGCTGCGCTCCGACCTGCAGATCAAGGGCACGAGGAAGAAGCCGGAGTTCGTAGGGGTCGTTGACGTGGTGGAGGGAAAGATCAGGTACATGAATCTCGATTTTGACATCACAAGGGGGTTCATGGAATTGCGCGATTCGGCGAACCCCTATCTTGAAGCGACCGCCCAGAAAGAGATCAACATCTACAACGTGACGATAGTCGCGCACGGCACCACCGACAACCTCGCGCTTGACCTGTCCGCAACGTCGCCGTCCGGCCCGTTGGAAAAGCGGGATGTGATATCCCTCATCATGTTCGGCCTGACGGAAACGGAGAGACAGCAATATTCGGCGCAGACGGGCCAGCAGTTCGGAGTGTCAATGGCGGCGCAGCAGCTGACGCACGTGGTTGAAAAGCCGATCTCGAAGTTCGCCCATCTGGACACCTTCCGCCTCGAAGCGGCCGACCCCACTTCGCAGACCGTATCGAGGGTCAAGGTCGGAAAACAGATATCGGACAGGTTGAACATAGATTTTGCAACGGACATAAACACGCAGGATGCGACGCAGACGGTGACTGGCGAGTATCTCATCACCGACAATATCCTGCTCAAAGGTTCGCAGAGCTCCAACGGAAGATATGAGATCGACGGAGCGATAAGGTTCAGATTGCGATAACATGGGGGCTAATAAAAAAATAGCGGCTTGTCTTTCGGCGGCGATGATCCTGCTCTTCGCCATGCCTCTCTTCGGCGCCGAGCCAACCGTCGCAGACATCCGTTTGAAGGGACTTGAAGGGATAAACGAAACGGCCGTCCGGGACGTCATTCCGTTCAAGGTTGGGGAACCCTTCAACTATGTCGAGCTCGACAGGGCCGTGGGATATCTCCGCAAGTGGGGCGTTTTTTCCACTATAGAGGCGAGGACGTACGATTCCGCAGGCGGGGTGGTCGTCGAGATAACGTTCGGCGAAGCGAAGGTCATCACGCGCTTGGACGTGGTCGGTAATTACCCATACCTCGAGAACAAGGTCCTTAAATACCTGACGGTCCACACCGGCGATCTTTACACGCCGAAGCGCGTCGAGGACCAGATCGAGCGCATAAAGGAGTTCTACGAGCGCGAGGGCTATATCGATACGCAGATCTACGTCGAAGAGGAGGACGAACCGTCGGACAACGGGGTGGCGGTCACTTTTCACATCAGGCGCGGCGATCTGATCCGGTACCGCTCGATCAAAGTGGAAGGGAACCGCGCCTATCCGGCGAGCCGCTTCGCTTCGGCGATAGATTCATGGAGACCGTATTCCGAACTAAGATTGAGAAGGTCTCTTCGCGAGCTCACTGAATTTTACCGCATGCACGGCTACCCGAGGGCAAAGGTCTTTCTGGTCAGTAAGGACATAGATTTCGCGATCAACCGCGCCGATATCGTTGTGGGCGTCGAAGAGGGCCCGCACGTCAAGGTCAAGTTCGTGGGTAACCACCACTTGAGCTCTGGGCGGCTCAAAAAAACGGTTACGATATTCAAAGAAGGGAGCTACGATTCATTCGAGATAGAGGCGAGCGCTGAGGAGATCAAGAAGCTCTATCGCCAGATAGGATATCCGGAGGCGGCGGTCGAAACGCAGACGGTTACCAGGAAGGACGGCACCGTCCTTATCACGTTCTTTGTCAACGAGGGCGCCTCGCAGATAGTCAAGGATATCGGCTTCGAAGGGAACGAGCACGTGGGCGCCGGCCGTCTTAAGAAGGCGATGGTCACTAAGCAGCGCGCCTTCGGCCATAAAGGGGCTTTCGATCCTGCGCTTGAAGGCGAGGATTCCAAGGCGATACGGAACGTCTTCAAAAGCGAAGGATATGTGGACGCCGAGGTTGGGGAGTGGGGGATTGCCCCGACGAAGCAGGGGTTCGACGTGGAGCTCACGATCCCCGTCAATGAGGGCTCGCAGACGATCGTTCGCTCCGTGAAGTTCAACGGCAATGAAGAGATATCCGACCACCGGTTGTTCAAGGTCCTCAAGGTCAGAACGAAGAGGCCCTTCGATGAGATAGCGCTCCCTCAGGACCGCCAGCAATTGCTCATCTTCTATGCGGACAACGGGTTCCCGTACGCAGAAGTGAAGCAGGCTGTTTCAAGGGACGTTCAAGATCGCAGCGCGGTGATCACATACGACATCAACGAAGGTCCGAAGGTCAAGATCGGCCAGATACTCATAGTGGGGGACGTGCTCACAAGCCAGAAGGCGATCAAGAACGCAATGACGATAGGCGAGGGTGAACCCTTCAGCTACAAGAAGATCGTTGACAGCCAGCTGAAGTTAAGACGGCTCGGCGCATTCTCCGCCGTTACGATAGAGACGGTCGGACTGGCTGACAAGGCCCAAACGGTCCACCTGCTCGTACAGGTCGACGAACAAAAGCCGTTCACGCTTGATCTGGAGTTCGGTTATTCGACCGACTATTCGTTCGCGGGCGCGCTGGCCTTTACAAACTACAACTCCTTCGGATGGGCGAAACGCACGATGTTCAAGCTGACTGGCGGGCGCGATCTGTCGAGGGCGGAGGTGGGCTGGCTCGATCCCAGCTTCGTCGGCTCCAGCGTCGAAATGTCGGTGTTGAGCTGGATCCAGCATGAGATAAGGCCGGCATTCGATTACATACAGCTGGCCGGCAGCATGGGCTTTTTCAGGCGCTACAGGACCTTGGGCTTGTTTTTCAAGTACGAGTTCGACCGCAACTACATGATCGAAGGGAACGCCACCGCCGCCGACGCCGAAAGCTTGAGGAACAACAATATATCGAAGATATCGCTTTCGTCGAGCTACGATACGCGCGACAGTTTTGCCAACCCGACAAAGGGCTGGTACACCGTTGGCGGCGTCGATATCTTCAACGAGATCTACGGCGCGCACGCGAATTTCGTGCAGTTCAACTGGATGGGCGAGAACGATATCACCTTTTTCAAGCGCTTCACATTGGTGACGATGCTCCGTTTCAACAACATACAGACCTTGGGCAAGAACGTGAGCGTTCCCACCAACGAGCTTTTGTTCTTAGGCGGTGACGATACGGTGCGCGGCGTAGGCCAGGACAGCTTGGGCCCGGTCGATGCGGCCGGGCAGCCCACCGGCGGGCGCCTGAGGATAATCTTCAACGAAGAGCTCCGCATCAAACTCTTCAACCGTTTCAGCTGGGCGTTCTTCTTTGATATGGGAAGTCTGACGAACGACTATTCGTCCGTGAGCGGGGATACGTTCAAGAGATCTGCCGGGTTCGGCCTGCGCTATGTTACGCCCGTCGGACCCATACGCGCGGACTACGGTATAAATCTCAATCGAACGGGGAACGAGAGTTTCGGCCGCTTCCACCTTACCTTCGGATATCTTTTCTGATCAGGATCTTCCCCGCTGGAACTCTTCAGGGTTAGATATTGCTCTTCTCAGGAGATCGACGTTGATGGGCTTCCCGGTGAAAAAGTCGTCAAAGAACTTGTCGGCCGCGTAATAAAAAAGGCCCATGAGTGTCAGCTGGTTCAATATGAAATCTATCTTTTCTTTTTTAGAACCGTCGAGCAGGACCTTGGCCTCCGTGGCCCTCGCGCGAGTCCTTTCGATGGTCATGATCGCGTCGCCTATCGTCCCCCTGATCTTACCCAAAAAATCACCTAAGACCTTTTTCGGGTAGACGCGTTCCGCGGCGTAGTAATCTTTTCTCGAACCCTTCACCCAGACCTTTCTCACGAGATTGAAATCCTCGAGCAGGCGTATGTTGATGGAGACGTTGCTCTTGCTGATCCCCAAACGTTTTGAGATCTCATCGAGCGAAAGCGGCTCATCGCTCAAGAAGAGCAAGGCGTAGATCTGACCGCCCGCCTTGTTGATCATGCCCAAAAGGGCCGAGGAGACCTTTCCGGCTCCCTGAATAAAAGTGTCGACCGCGTCATCGAGCGCCGCTTCGCCCGTCCTTACGTCTTCCGGATTCAAACGCTTTGGCATGACCTCTCCCTTTCCAACGCACCCGCCGCGGACCTCTTTGTATGCCACAGGGGAACTCTCCCGTCTATCTTGTGTTCCGCCTCTATGCCGAAGATGTCAAGTATAAGCGCGAACGCGTCGGCGGTTCGCAGATGCTTCGTTTCGACGGGAATGTTCGACAGGAACGGCACCATGAGATGCTCGCGCAACAGCGAACCGTGCGTACGCGCGGCCCTGTGCACCCTGTCGCCGAGCGTCGCCCCGCGCGAAGCGCTTATCACAAGATCGCCCGTCCGCGGGGACCTGAAAAGCTGCAAGAGCTGCATGATGCCGTCGGGATGTTCGCTTGCTGCGGTGAGCTCCAGCGCCTTCGCCGGGTAGATCGTCTGCGGAATGTCCTGATAACCGAATGGATCGCCGCCGTTCATAATGTAGGTGATGCGCCCGTCGGCATCCTCGACTATGTGCGCCCTGCCTTTCCTTGAAAGGACGTTGATCCCGCCGCCGGCGCTTCTTCCGGCGATGATCCCTATCTCGGGATGGTCGAACAGGGCCCCGGTTATGCCGGCCGTTTCGATCTCCTCAAAGAGATATTTCTCGTCCCACTGGGCGCCCTTTCTCAAATAGAGGTGCGCCATTGAAGTGCCGGATACGAGCGGAATGGCGTCCGCATCCTCCCACTGTCGAAGTTTTGCAGGATATCTAAGCGTCGGCATAAGCTTTTCAAGCGCGCGCGTCAGGTCAAAGGAGCGTTCAAAGGTCCCATGCCCGTGGTCGCTCGTTATAAGTATCGCGGTGTTATCATATTTGCCGTGCTCTTTTAAGAGCGCGACCGCCCTGCCGACCACGTCATCGAACCTCCTGTAGACAGAGGAGTTGTCGTCGCCGGCGACGTCCACAGACGGGAACGAGTAAAAGACGTAGTCTGCGTCGCGCCACGTCGCGTCCTCGAACCACTGGAACGCCACATCCTCGAGCTCGGTTAAGTCCGTATCGCGTCTGGAACTTCCGAATAACGAGTGCAGGCGGAAGAACGCCGGATCGCGGATGATGCCGCAGCCGCGATTGACTATCCCGAATATGTTAACGGCGCGGCGGGAATACTCGAAGACCGTGCGTACCGATTTGGAAAGATCGAAATCCATTGCGTAAGCGCCCCAGCCCAGATAGTCGCGAAAACGGTTTAGCGTCAGAACGCGCGCGGAAGATATCGACCTGTCGAACCATCTGGCCGCCGGCACGTTGCAGGTACCCGGAAAACAGCCGGTTACAAAGGGCGTGAACGAGGGACCGGTAGTCGAGGGAAAACAGCTGACCGCTTCGTAAAATCCGCCTTTTTGGACGACGTGTTCCGAGATGTTAGGCAGGTCCCCCCTGTCCAGAAGCTCTTTTAAGGTCCTTGTGTCCGCGCCGTCGAGCACGAATTGGATCACGTGCGCGAACGAGGTTCTCGTCCTGTCGTAGCCGTATTTCGCCTTTGCGAAGAACGCCTCGCGCCCTTCGGGCGTTGAAAGTCTTGTCAGTATCTGCGGGATCGTCTCGCGTTCGGGTTTATCCGCGGTGTCGAGCGCGTTCATGATGAAGATCATGCGATGGACCGCGGTGACATTGGTCATGACGGCGATTATTATGATCGCGCCTATGAGCAGAAGAGGGGGCGGCGCGGCGAACCAGCTCGCGAGCGCGATGTTCGTCAAGGGATCGAACACCGACGACACGCCTAAGTACACGATGCGTTCCGGACGCTGCATCGCGCCACCCTTGCAGATGATGCCCACGCTTTCGCCGCGGGCGCGCGTGTATGATACGAGCATTGAGCCGATGAGGCCAGCCACGACAAAGAAGAGTATCCAGCTCGAGTGGAAATAGAAGGCCAGCCCCAGAAAGCATACCCCTTCGCCGAAGCGGTCCATGACGGAATCGTAGAACGCGCCGGAGCGGGATTCCTGTCCAGTCAGGCGTGCGACGCGTCCGTCGAAGATATCGAAGGTCGCTCCGAAGATCATCGTCCAGCCGGCGAATCCGAACAGACCCTTTGCGAAGAGGAGAGCCGCTGCCGCGCTGAAAAGGAACCCTATAAAGGTAAGGGTGCTGGGCCTGACCCCCATGCGCACGAAGAGCTTCGCAACGGGGTCCGTCGTGAAGACCCACCACTCCTTGAAATGTCCGGCCAGAAACTTTGAAGTGTGTCTCTTTGCCGCTTCAGGAACGTCTCTTTTGCGTTTCCTGCCGGTAAATGTGTAGGCCAGCAGGGATATGAAGAGAACCAGATTTATGAAAAGTACCGGACCAAGCGTTATCCAGACCTTGGGATTAAGACCTAACAGACCCATTTATTCTCCTTGCCTAAAGGCGCCCCGATAGAATATGGCTCCATAACCTATGGATAATACGATAGTCAACCCTTCGAAAGCTAACCACCCGTTCTGGCGGGGGAAAATCCTGCCGCGACTGGTCCTAATGGCGGCGCCGCTGCCCAAGAATACGTTCTGCTCGATAGATGTGACCACGAAGTGCAATCTGCGCTGCGGGCACTGCTACTTTTTCTCCTACGATCAGGAGGGAAAAAAGGAGCTTGGCGATGAGGAATGGCTGAAAAAGATCGAAGCGATGCAAAAGGGCAAAAAACCCTTTTACAGCTGCACCTGGGTAGGCGGTGAACCGCTCTTACGTCGCGAACTGATCGAGAAGGGGCGCCGTTTTTTCCGCGCCAACAGGGTCGTGACGAACGGCACGCTGCCCTTGCCCTTTTGGCCGGACGTCGAGTTCCATGTCTCTGTTGACGGCACGGAAGAGTACCATGATTCGATCCGCGGAAAGGGCACATACGCCAAGATCAAAAAGAACGTCTCGAGCATCAAAGGTCTCAATGTCGCCATCGCCTGTTGTTTGAACAGGGCCAACGTGGATTGCATAGACGCCCTTCTTGATGAATGGAGCCGTATCCCCAATATCCGCCACGTCCTCTTCGATTTTTTCACGCCCATTATCGGGGACGATCCCCCTGTTAAAAAGGGGACCGTCCCCTCTGTCGGTCTCTGGCTCACTTTTGAGGAGCGCGACCGTATCCTTGAAAAACTCTCCGATCTTAAGAGGGGCCGTTACAGGGAATTCATAGGCGCCCCGCCTATGACCTTCAATCTCATGAGGTCCGGCGAAAGGCACAAGTCGATCGGGAAAAATTGCGTGTTCGTGAAACACGGAACCGCATTTGATGCGGAAGGCAACGTCAAAAAACCCTGCGTGATAGGCCCCAAGGCCGATTGCGACAGGTGCGGCTGCATCGTTCCCTTCTCCGTCCGCGCATGGAAACATCCTTCCAATTTGCTGCGGGAGATCTTGCAGGAATTCAAAAAATAGCATCGGAAGAAAAATAAAAACCCCGTCCGTTTCCGGACGGGGTTTTTTTGCTTCCGATCCAACTTCTATTTAGAAGTCGTAGTCGAAGGCCAGGGCCAAGCCGTAGGTGTATTCCGTGTTGGATGCGCCTATCGGATTGACGATATCAAAGCGGCCTTCCATCTTCATCTTCGCTCCGTCGGCGATCTCATATCCGCCCGCCAGAGAGATCTGATAGATGTCCTGCTCGGCGCCGGTCAGGTTCATGTTGTTACCTGCGCCAACACTGGCTGCCGCGTCGAACTGTTTCGCGTACGCGAATTTCAGCGTGCCGTCCCAAACATCGGAGAAGGCATAGTGCAGGTTGAGCAATCCGCCCAGATACTCGGTGTTGCTTCCGGCAACGACGCCCGTCGTGCTGGTAACTGCATCAGCGCGTACGAACAACGCTTCGAGACCTAATGCGAAGGCCTCTGTGATCCACCAGTTCAGATCGATGTCACCGCCGAACGTGAAGTGCTTGTTCGAGTTGCGTGATTCCGGTCCGAACAATCCGGAGAAACCGAACGTGCTCTCGTTGCCTTCATCGCCCCAGTTAAAGCCGAGACGGAAGCCCATCGACGGAACGTCGCTGATCTTCACATCGCTGTCGGCATAGAGCGTGTTGACCACGTAGAAGTGCAGGTCAACCAGATCGCTGAACGAGTAATAGATCTTCGCGCCGGTCGTGTTGGCCGGGCGCAGACCTTCTACGAGAACCGACTTCGATATCGTGTCGTTCTCTGCGACATCAACCGATTCGAACCCGATCGGTGTGTTGAAGCGGCCGAGCATGAACTCGATGCCGTTTCCAACCGGGATGTTCGCCGTTGCATAGGCCTGTTCAAGCATGAACGCGTTCGTGAAAAGACCCGATGATGCTACACGGCCGAAATCCAAATCGGCGCGAAGTCTGATGTTCTCACCGAACGACTTCATGATGTCCAACTCGACCTCATCGATGAAGAACGAGAACTGATCAGAGCTTGCTCCATAACCTGGATCGCTGATGTACTTACCTAACACGCCAGGGCCGTAGAAATTGTCACCATCAGTCGTTATATAGGTGACGGCCTTGTTATTCTGGCGCTGCCAGCCGCCGCCAGCCACGATGTGACCGGATGCTTCAAAACCACCTGCTACGTACTTCTCTTCGGCCTGTGCCGATGTGGCGACGAACGCCGCAATGGCCAAAGCCAGAACTGCTACTGTGAATTTCTTCATGTGTTTCCTCTCCTTTTAGTTTCCTTTTAATTAACAGTTTCCGCGGACGGCCTATTGAGAGGGCACCTCCTTTCCAGACCGGATTTCCGCTACGGGTACCACTTTTAAGATTTCATCAATAACGACAAGTACTTACACCGCCCACCCCAACAAAGGACGGCATTGGATTGACGCGCTTATAACGTGCCTTATTCCCCCTGTCAAGCGTCCCTTCCCCCGGCTTTCAAAGGGCAAAAAACGACATAAAAACGGGCAAATGGGAATATAAATGAATGTAATATATGATGCAATAAAAAAATCGCCCCGTATCTTTTCCATTTTTCCTTGACCACCCCCCGAAATTATGTAAGTCCATGAAATATGGGAATAAATCAGCATTCAAACCTCATTTTAATAGTGGATGATGAACCGGAGGTCCACACCGTTCTGGGCAAGATGCTGGTCAAAGAGGGGTACGTCATCCAGAGCGCATTTAATGCGGATGAGGCCTTCGAGAAGATCAAGGCGAAAAGGCCCGACCTCATCATTTTGGACATCATGATGCCCAAGGTATCCGGCATCGAGGTATGCAACCGCATAAAGGGCGATCCCGCCACTAAAGACATATTGATCCTCATAGTTTCGGCCAGAGATGCGCAGGCCGACCGCATCGAGGGGCTGACCCACGGAGCGGACGATTATGTCTCCAAGCCCTTCCATTTGAGATCGCTTGTGAGGAAGATCGAGCACATGCTGGCAAAACGCCGCGAAGAGGAATTTCAAACCGCGATCAGATCCGAATAATCATTTCAGTTCCACGATCAGAGAGAGCTGGATGCACGCATCGTTGGGAAGGCCGGTGCAGCCGACGGCGTTCCTTGCGTGTTTTCCCGCCGGCCCGAATACCTGGCTGAAGAGTTCGGCGACACCGTCCAGCACCTTGTTGTGCTGGCGAAAATCTCCTCCGGAAGAGACGTAACCGGTGACATTGACGATCCTCTTCACTTTGTTGAGCGTGCCCTGGCACTCCGCCATTATTATCGCAAGTGCGTTGACGGCCGCTGTCCTTGCGGCGAGCTTTGCGTTATCCGGCCTCACTTCAAGGCCGACCCGGCCCTTCGCTGCGATCTTTCCTTCCGATATGGGAAGCACGCCGCTGATATAAAGGAGCTTACCGCTCTGGACCGCGTGCGCCGTGCCGGAGGCCGGCGTCGGTGGCTCTGCAAGGTCGATGAATAGATCGGCAAGTTTTTCATCAAAATCCATGGCTGTTTTCCCCTTTAGGTCTCAAGTCTAAGGTCTCAGGTCTAAGGTCTAGTTCATTTTCCCTTCGGTTTGAAGAAGAACACGAAAATGAGGAGCGGCGAACCCTTCACGTTGCGGTAAGCTTGGATCTCCTCTCCCGCAAAGAGCGAGCGAAAGGTCTCGTCTATGAACGCCTCGCGAAGATCAACGATGCGAAGTCCCGCGGAGCGGCAGACCTTGTAATAATCCTCCATGCCGCGCACGGTGGATTCTACCGCCCTCATCCTCTCCGTGCCCTTTTTCGCGTACAGCCCGAAGGGGTGGAAGTCCGCAAAAAATCCCTGTCCGCCGGGCGAGAGCACCCTGCCGATCTCCTTCACCGCCTTGATGACGTCGCCCTGAAGACTGGTCGCGAGCCGCGCGCCGATATAATCGAAGAGCTCTTTTTCGAACGGAAGGGCGGACGCGTGGCCGCGGGTCACATAGCCGCGGGTGGAATCGCCCTGACGGAGCGAAGGCGTTCCGCCTATCTCGAAGCCCAGCGCCATGCGCGCCTGCATGGACATGAAACGGGGCGCGAGAAACGACGGTCCGTCCCCTATTTCAAGCGCGGACTGTCCCTTCATTTCGGGGATGGCCGGCACGCAGATGCGCTCCGTCGCTGCCGCTATCATTTCGCGCAGCTTCGCGGGCGTGAACTGGCTCTCCAAAGAGAGTATGGGTTTTAGCCCGCCGCGCGTGCCCACCGAGACCTTCGCCTTGTGCGCCTCGCCGATGATCTTTTCGACAAGGCGGCCGGTTCCGGCCATCACCTTTTTTAGAAAATCCTCGAAGGATTCCGACATGCCGCGAATTTATCGGAAACTTTGCCTTGATACAATGAAAAAGGCATATTACAAAAGCGGCGTAAGAAAGGAGCTTTATGAAATTCAAAATAGCAAAAGGCGCTGTCGAATCTTTCAAGGCGGATGTCATCGCCATTGTGTGTTTTGAGAAGGAGACGAAAAAGGGGGAGAAGCCGAAGCCGGCGTCCCTCATGAAAGAGGACGGCGGGGTCGCTGTAGACAGAAAGCTCAAAGGGGGGATCTCAAAGCTGATCTCTGCAGAGGAGTTCGCCGGATCCGAAGGCAAGAGCAAGCTGATTTTCACGGCCGGGCTCGTTCCCGCGCGGTACGTCCTGCTGATAGGGCTCGGGCAGAAGAAGGCGTTCGGCCTTGAGACTTTAAGGAGGGCGGGGAGCGTCGTTTCGAAGGCGGCGGTCGATGTGAAGGCCAAGAGCGTTGCCGTGGTCTTTCAGAAAGAAAGGGTGGGAGAGTTTGGGACGCCCACGCGTATACAGGCGTTCGTCGAGGGGATGCTCCTCGGCTCGTATTCCTTCGAACAATATAAGAAGGAAGAGGACAGAAAAAGGTCCGTTCTGGAAACAGTGTTTCTCGTCACGGCGGGAAATGCGCCGCTGTTCCAAAAGGCGCTCTTCGCGGGAGAGGCGACGGGCAAGGCCACCAACTTTGCGAGGGATCTGGGCAACACGCCGTCGCTCGACATGACCCCTCTGGTCCTGGCGCGTCTCGCAAAAGAGGAGGGGACGAAGGGCCGCCTTCACGTGAGCGTCATGAGCGAACGGGAGATTAGGGCGGAGAAGATGGAGGCGTTCCTCTCGATAGCAAGGGGAAGTCCCCAGCCGCCGGTCTTCATCCACATGCAGTACAAGCCCGCGCGCAAGGCAAAGGCGAAGGTGGCCATCATTGGAAAGGGGATAACGTTCGATTCGGGAGGCATATCCATCAAGCCGCCGAAGGGCATGGAACAGATGAAGGACGACATGGCCGGCGCCGCTGCGGTCATCGCAGTGATGAGGGTGATCGCGCAATTGAAGCCGCACGTCGCGGTGGACGCTTATATTCCGGCATGCGAGAACATGCCGGCGGGCAACGCCGTCAAGCCGGGAGACGTCGTCAGGGCGCGGAACGGAAAGACCATAGAGATAATAACGACCGACGCCGAAGGGCGGATGATACTCGCGGACGCGCTTTCATACGCCTCCGACAAGAAACCGGACTACATGATAGACCTGGCGACGCTCACCGGCGCCTGCGTCTATGCGGTCGGGGAAAAATATGCCGCGGTCTTGGGCAACGACCAGCGTTTGATAGACAAGCTCAAGCACAGCGGGGAGAGGGCGGGCGAGCCGGTCTGGCAGCTTCCGCTGGAGAAAGATTACAAGAAAGGGCTGACGCGCAGCATCGCCGATCTCAAAAACGTCGGTTCCAGCAGGGCGGACACGATAAACGGCGCGCTGTTCCTCGAAGAGTTCGTGGGAGAGACGAAGTGGGCCCATCTCGACATCGCTTCGACGTCGTGGACGGACGAAGATCTGCCCTACTCCCCGCGCGGGTGCACCGGCGCCGGAGTAAGGATCCTTGTCAATTTCATTACGTCTCTTTGATGCCGTTCAGAAGTGAAGTGAACTGAAGCGAGACCCCCTTGTCGGCGAGGCCCTCATAGGAGTCCGCGATCGCGACGGGCGAAGGTTCAAAGGAATCCGCGCGCTGGTCGTCGCGGCAGAAATCGAAGACCTTTACCTCTTCGCCGGTGAGAACCGATGTTATCGTCTTGACGTCACTCATAAAAGAAAACCCGAATCCCTCCCGATAGATAGAGCGTTCCCTTCCATATATATTATCGGCCGGGCGGTACCCTGAAGTTGCTTCCCATTCTAACTATTTAAAATCCTTGCTTTTTTAGCCATAAACGCATAGAGGACGGGCCGGTCGGGTGTTGGAACGGAGGTTCGTTATGGCAGGACTTTTTATCTCCTTTGAGGGTATCGAAGGATGCGGCAAGACGACGCAGATCCGGCTCCTCGAGGATTTTTTGAAATTGCGGAGCCATGATACGGTCCTTACGCGCGAACCGGGCGGAACACGGCTCGGCGACCAAATAAGAAAGATATTGCTCTCGGTGGAGAACCGCGGAATGTTTCCCGTCGCGGAGCTTTTCCTTTACGCCGCGGCCAGGAACCAGCACGTCGAAGAGGTGATAAGGCCGGCCTTGAAAGATGGAAAGATCGTTCTGTGCGACCGCTTCGCTGACGCGACGACCGCATATCAGGGTGCCGCCAGAAGGATAAGCGGCGATTTTTTGGAACAGGTGCACAAGATGGCCGCGGGCGGCCTGAAACCGGACCTCACGATACTGATGGACCTCCCGGCGGAGGTCGGTTTGAAACGGGCCTGGGAGAGGAACGAAAGGGAGAAGATCACGGGAAAAGAGGACCGTTTCGAACAGGAGGCGATCGAGTTCCACGAGCGGGTCCGCGAAGGATATCTTATGATCGCTCGCAACGAACCTTCACGCGTGAAGGTCGTTGATGCGACGGAACCGGCCGATTCGGTCCGGCAGCGGGTCGTTCAGGAGATAATGAAGATCGTGAAATGAACTATGACCATGTGGTCCGACATCTTCGGTCACAAGCGACAGATAGAGGAGATGAGAAGGGCGCTTGAGACAGGGCGGCTCCATAACGCGTATCTCTTCTCCGGGCTCGCCGGCATCGGGAAGAGAAGGGTGGCAGAGGCGTTCGTTTCGGCACTGTTCTGTGTAAGGTCCCCTGACGCGTGCGGTACGTGCGCCCAATGCGCGAAGATAAAGAACCGCTCCCATCCGGACGCGTTCTTCATCGAACCGAAGACGGAAAAGATCCTGATCGAACAGGTGAGGGAGCTGCAGCAGGAGCTGAAGTTTCATCCCCTCGAGGGCACGTCGAAGGTCGTCTTGATGGATGATGCGGACATGTTGACGGCGGCGAATTCCCTGCTCAAGGTGTTGGAGGAGCCGCCGCAAAGGACGCACTTCATTCTTGTAACGGCGTTCCCGCACAAATTGCTGCCGACCATAAGGTCGCGTTGCCAGAAGATGGTCTTTTCGCCCCTGACCGCAAGCGACGTATCCGGCTATCTTGTCGCAGAGAAGGGCATGGACGGAAAAGAGGCGGGCCGTCTTGCCGGACTTTCGGAGGGTTCGATCGGCTCCATTTCGGAGTTGGAGGGCGAGTTCGTCGATATGGTCATCGAGAGATTGAATACGCTCCTTGCCGGCGCGAACGCGTCCGACATCATAGCGTTGGCGGAGACATGGGCAAAAGAGAACGAGCAGCCGCACCTCATCATAGACCTGATAATGAGGTTCTACAGAGACGCCATGTATGGACGCTCGACCGGCGCCGGTTCCTCGCAGGGAGGCGCTGCGTTCCTGGAAAGGCGTTCGATATCGAAGCTGGAACGGGATTTGAGGTCCATCTCCGGCGTTCGCGACGCGCTTGCGACGACCGCCAATAAACAGTTGCTGTTTGAACAGCTTCTGTTTACGTTAACGAAATAGGAGAGGAGTGCTGAGCAAGGGAACTTTATGGAAGGTAACGCACCGGAGACAAAAAAAGACGCGAAGCCGTCCGAACCGAAGCAGAGGTTCGTCGTCGGAGTGCAATACCGCCACGCCGGCAAGATCTATTCTTTCCTGACGAACGACGGAACGCTCGGTCGCGGAGAAGCTGTGGTCGTTGAGGCGGAGCAGGGGACGTCCGTCGGAACCGTGATCCTGTCTCCCCAATCGATCGACGAGGCGGAGATACCCAAGGACATAAAGAGGGTCCTCCGGAAGGCATCTCCGGCCGAGGTTGCGGAACAGGCGAACCTGAACGAAAAGGAGATGGAGATCTACGGGCATTTTCTGGAAAAGGTCAAGGAGCGCAACCTTCCGATGAAACCTCTGGCGGCGGAACTCCGCGACGGGGGAAAGAAGGTGATACTCACTTTCTTTGCGGAAGAACGCGTTGATTTCAGGAGTCTCGTGAAGGACCTCGCTACGTCCTTGCACATGCGCGTCGAAATGCATCAGATAGGCGCGCGAGACGAAGTGAAGTGCAGGGGCGGTATCGGGTCGTGCGGTCTTTTGACGTGCTGCTCCCAGCATCTGCGCCAGTTCCAGTCCATCTCCATACAGATGGCGAAGACGCAGGGCCTGACGCCGAATCCCGCGAAGCTGACCGGCATATGCGGAAAGCTCAAGTGCTGTCTCGCCTATGAGAGCGCTCTCTACGCAGAGATACGCCAGCGGCTTCCGCGCGTGGGGACGTTCGTTTCCGTACCGCAGGGGAACGGAAAGGTCGTTGGCCTCGACATCTTGAAGGAGCAGTGCATCGTTCGGCTGGACGAGGGGCAGGAGGTCAAGGTCCCGCTCAAGGACATTTCGCCGCCCTCTCCAAGGGCCGAAGGGAGCGCGCCCAAACCCGCGGCCGATGCGAAGCGGCAGGAGAGACAGCCGGAAAGGCGGCCGGAACGCGGCGGCGAACGCAAAGAGGGAGAGCAAAGAAAAGAGGGACAGAGGGGGAGGCGCGGGGGGCGGCGTCGCAGATAAAGGACATGGCAAAGCGTTTCTACATCACCACGGCTATAGATTATGTGAACAGTCTTCCGCACATCGGTACGGCGTATGAGAAGATAGGCGCCGACGTGCTGGCCCGCTTCAAGCGACTGGACGGTTTCGATGTACACTTCCAGATGGGCAACGACGAGCACAGCGTCAATGTCAAGAAGGCGGCCGACGAGCGCGGCCTTGATCCCAAACTCTATTGCGATCGCATGCGCGTAGAGTTTGAAAAGATATGGAAAGAGCTTTCGATATCGTATGACGGCTTCATGCAGACGAGCGACGTGAACCACGAGGCGGGTGTTAAGAAACTGTTCGCGGTGATCGCGGAGAAGGGCGATATATACCGGTCCCAGTATGAAGGATGGTACTGCGAATCCTGCGAGGCGTTCCTGACGGAGAAGGACCTTGTCGAGGGGGCGTGCCCAAACCATAAGACGAAGCCCGTGTGGCTCAAGGAGGAAAATTATTTCTTCGCCCTTTCAAAGTACAGGGACCGGCTGCTTGAGCACATAAAGAAGCATCCGGAGTTCATTCTTCCCGAGATGCGACGGAACGAGATACTCTCTCTCCTGAACGAGGGCCTCGAGGATATCAGCGTATCGCGCGCGTCCTTTCCGTGGGGGATTCCTCTTCCGAACGATCCCAGACACGTCGTCTATGTCTGGTTCGACGCCCTGATCAATTATATAACTTCCGTGGGCTACGGGTGGGACGAAAAACTATTCAAAAAATGGTGGCCGGCCGACGTGCATGTCATCGGAAAGGACATCACGCGTTTCCACTGCGTGATATGGCCCGCGATGCTCATGAGCGCGGGGATAGAGCTGCCGAAGACCGTCTTCGGACACGGCTTCATATCTTTGAAGGGCGAGAAGATGAGCAAGACGCTGGGCAACGTCGTAACGCCGCTCGACGTCATCAAGAGATACGGAGCGGACCCGCTGCGTTATTACCTCATGCGCGAGGGAGGTTTCGGGAGGGACGGCGATTTCACCTGGGAGAACTTCATAAAGCGCTACAACGGCGATCTTGCGAACGGGCTGGGAAATCTCGTGGCCCGGACGATCGGCATGGCGACGAGGTTCCAGGGCGGCAAGATCGAACCGCCTGACACCGAATGTATCGGCGAAAAAGAGAAAGAACTCCAAGGGGTCGTCGGCCTGTCGCTTGAGAAGATAAGGACCTGCCTTGAACACGAGGGCGGGGAGATAGAATTCCACAATGCGCTTGCGACGATATGGGAGATGATGGCGGCCGCGGACCGCTATATAAATGAATGGAAGCCGTGGGAGCTCGCCAAGAGCGGGAACGCCGCGCAGATAAACTGCGTCCTTTATCATCTTGCCGAAACGATCCGGTTCGTCGCTATCGAATCTGCGCCTTTCATACCGGCCACGTCGGGGAGGATATGGGAACAGATGGGCCTTAACGCTCTGGGGATCTTTTCTTCGCAAGAACTTAAAGATGTGGAGAAGTGGGGAGGGATAAAGAAGATGGTTGAGGTGAAGCAGGGCGAAGCGCTCTTTCCGAGGATAGAGGATGAGAAGGTTGAGGTTAAGGTCGAGGTTGAGAAGAAGAAAAAGGAGAAGAAAATGGAAATGCCGAAGGCGGATCTCATAGACATAACCGATTTCGCAAAGGTGGACCTGCGCGTCGCCAAGATCGTCCAGGCGGAGCGGGTCGAAGGGGCGGACAAGCTTCTGAAGCTCGAGATAGACATCGGTTCGGAGACGCGCCAGATAGTCGCGGGCATCGCCAAGCACTATTCTCCGGAGGAGCTTGTGGGGAAAAAGATAGTCGTGGTTGCCAATCTGAAACCTGCAAAACTTCGCGGCATCGAATCCAACGGAATGCTCCTTGCCGCTTCTGACGAGAATTCCGTCAGTATTCTAACGCCGCTCAAAGACGTGGAGATAGGATCGAAGGTCAAATGACGTCGGAGATATTGGTCAGGCGCGTTTGAGTCCGTACATCTTTTCGCGCCTGATGAAATGCTTAAAGCTTGCGTATGCCGCGCCCGCCAGAACAATCCCTCCCAAGATGATCGCGATGTCGACCGAACTTCCAAAACCTTTCAGCGGATATTCGATGCGAAGCGCGTGGTTCGCGAACGTCCACGAGTTGTTGACGAGATGGCAGATGATGGGCGCCCAGAGCGTGCCGCTCTCGGCGTAGACCCAGCTCAAGAACAATCCCAGCAGGAAATAGAGATGTATGTACCACGGGTTTCCGTGGAGGATAGCGAACAGCGCGGCTGTGACGAAGATCGCCGCGTTCTTTCCCCACCTCGCTTCGAGCGATGTCTGGCAAACGCCCCTGAAGAATATCTCCTCGCAAAATCCCGGCAGCACGCAGAGAATGAAATATTTTACGATGAATCCCGCGGCGCCCGAATAGGCCATTATACCTTCCATGATATCGCGGTATCTTTGCGGAAGCGGAAAGGCGAGCTCGCTCGCGGAAGCCGCGTAATCGATGAGCATCGCGACCGGAACGGACAGGATCATCGCGGAGACTAAAACGGCATTCTTCGTCCTTCTGAAGACAAGTACTTTAAAAATGTCGAAGCCCAGAAAGTACAGGAGAGAGACAGGCAACAGGAGGATGACCACGATCTCGTTCAGAACGATCCCGGCGTTTTTCGAGACCGAGACCAGGATGTAATTTGCGGGCAGCTGCAAAAGAGAGACGGCGGCCACAATGAGAAGAATGAGCGGCACTCCGGGGAGCGGCTGTCCCACGGAAAAAAGGCGTTTCACGAAATCAGATCTCGATCTTTTCTCCACAGTCGAATCCCTTCGCGGTTCTCACGGGGCGGCATGCTGCCATGAGCGGACAGTGCTCGAAAAAGAGGACCCATTTCTCGTCGGCCGCTTTTTCGAGAATTCTCTTCTTTTCACCAAGTGTCGTGATAGGATGATTGTCATATCCCATGATCCACGGGATCTGAACGTGCGCCGAGGTCGGTATCAGGTCGCCGCAGTAAAGAAGCGAGGTCCTTTCATCCGAGACCTTCACCAGCTGCTGCGCGGGCGTGTGCCCCTCGACGACCAGTATTTCGATCCCGGGGTAGAGCTCGCAGGGCCCGTCAAGTTCCTTCAAAAGATTTGCTTCGAGAAGCGGCTCGAAGTTGGCTTTTGTAAAGCTCGCTTGGTCCTTTTCCGAAGGGTCCTTCGCCCACTGAAGATTTTTGCGCTGAATATAGTATGTCGCGTTAGGGAAGGTCGGAACGAGGTTCCCTTTTCCGTCAAGCTTGGTGGAGCCGCCGGCATGATCGAAGTGGAAATGCGTCAGTATCACATCGGTGATGTCGTTACAGGATAGCCCGTGTTTCGACAGCGACGATTCGAGAGCGAATCTCGAGTGATCGATCTTGTATATGGACGAGAACTTGTCGTCCTCCTTCGTCCCTATCCCGTCGTCCACAAGAATGTTTTTTCCGTTGCCGGAAATTAGGAGGGCCCGCAAACGGAGTGGGATCCTGTTTTTGTCGTCGGCCGGGATCTTTTTCTCCCAAAAGACCTTGGGAATGATGCCGAACATGGCTCCGCCGTCGAGGGCGAACTCGCCTGTTTCGATCGCATGAAGTTCGTAGGATCCAATTTTCATAGTGTCGGTTTTGAGATTCATAACGGAATCCTCGATAAATTCCAATCAAAAGCTCTGTCGCCCGCTATGCCTCGTTTGAAAAGGAAATGCGCCGCTTTCCCCTTGCCAAATCCTTATTTTATCTGCAAAAGAACAATTCAAATTGCCCGAATGCCCATAAAATCTGACTTTGCAGTCGCTCGGGCACCGTGTTCTTTGATAATTTAATAAATGTATATTTTTCAGTATATTATACGACATGTTGAGCTTTTACTTTTACTAAGGTTTTCAACATGCCAATTTTTTGACGGATTTTCGATGCAAATTTCAGGGTCGAGAAACGGAAAAAACAGCGATATTTCAAGCAATTAGAAAGGATTGTTCTTGACCTGCCCACCTGATTCCCTTAACTTGCCCATAAAGTGGTACAAAGTGGTATAAAACTCCTAACTAGCGGGTATTTCACATGTTTCGTGGAAGATTCTATCACGGGATAGACACAAAGGGGCGGCTTTCCATCCCATCCAAGTTCAGGGAGGCGCTTGCCTCAAACTATGACGAGCGCCTCATCGTCACCAATTTCGACCAGTGTCTATGGGCCTATCCGGTCGCCGAGTGGCAGGAGCTTGAGAAGAAGGTCGGCGCGCTCCCGCAATTCATGGACGAAGTGAAGGCGTTGCAGCGTGTCTTCATTTCGGCGGCGACGGAATGTCCGTTCGACCGTCAGGGAAGGATACTCTTGCCTCCGTCGCTTCGCGAATACGCTGCGATAGACAAGAACGTGATCATTGTCGGCATGACGAAGCGCATCGAGATCTGGGCGAAGGAGCGTTGGGACGTCGTCTTCGAATCGGCACAGCGTAAACTCGAATCTCTCGGCAGTAAGCTCGCGGATCTTGGCCTCTAATTATGAACTACGGAATGCGCGTCAATACTGAAAACGAATCGCGGATGTTTCAGGTCAACCGCGTCCACGATATTTCCGTCGTAGATGTTGCCGGCGATCTGTCCCGCCACAATGTGCGCCAACTGGAGGAGGTCCTAAGGTCGTTCTCGCAGTGCGGCCAGCTCAACATCATTCTCAACTTCGCGCGGCTTAGCCATTTGGATTATCAGCTGGTCAGGCGTCTCGCAGACCACATCGTAACTTTCCAGTGCGAAGGGGGCGACATAAAGATGGCCAATGTGAACTCCTATGTGCAGAGCATTCTGAAGGTGATGGGCCTCGAAGAGGAGTTCTTCCCGTCGGTTGAGGACGCGCTCTTAAGTTTTCTGGAAAAAACGCCCGATGGCGAGCTGCAATGAATCGTTTTGGGCATACACCCGTGATGGTCGAAGAAGTGATTCGCTTCATGAGGTGCGGCCGCGAAGGGTTCTACATCGACGTTACCGCCGGCGGCGGAGGGCACGCGCGGGCGATACTTGACGCATCCTCCCCTTCGGGCCGGCTGTTCGGGATCGACCGCGATCCCGACGCCGTGAAGGCGGCGCGCGAAGCCCTCTCCCGATTCGGCGATCGCGCGCGCATCGAAAGGGGCGCCTTCTCGGAGATAGGGAGCATAGCCGGACGATTCGAGGTTCCGTGCGCGAACGGCATGCTCGCGGACCTGGGAGTTTCGTCGCATCAGATTGAAGAGGTGTCGCGCGGTTTCGCGTTCATGAAGGACGGCCCTCTCGACATGCGTATGGACCCGGAACTTGGGGTAAGCGCGGCCGACGTTGTGCGGGATGCCGGCGAAGAGGAACTTTCGCAAATGATCTTTGAACTTGGAGAAGAGCGTTACGCGCGAAAGATAGCGCGAGGGATAGCCGCCGAAAGGATTCGTCGTCCGATCATGACGACGAAGGCGCTTGCCGACGTGATCGCAAGGTCGGTGCCGGCGGGCGCGAGGCACGGCAGGATACATCCCGCGACGCGGACGTTTCAGGCGCTGAGGATCCGGGTGAACGACGAGCTGGGCGAACTCGGAAAATTCCTCGAGGACGGACCGCCCCTCCTGTGCAGCGGCGGCCGGCTGGTCGTCATAAGTTATCATTCGCTCGAGGACCGGCTCGTTAAGACATCGTTCAGGGAGCTTGAAAAAAAGGGCGGCTTCAAAGTCGTGACAAAGAAGATAGTGACGCCCGGGGAAGAGGAGATCGAAACGAATCCGAGGGCGAGAAGCGCCAAACTTCGAGTTCTCGAGAAGGAATAGGATGCCGCCGAGCTTGGTGATAGCGGAGACCGTACGGCGCCAGCACGTCGCCGGCAAGTCGGTGGTGCTTCGCAACAGGAGAGTGAAGCTCTACTGTGTGATAATAGCGATCGCCCTGTCCGCACTCCTCATCTATGTGTGGACGAGGATCAGGGTTGTTCAGCACGGCTACGATGTTTCGCGCCTGACCAGGGAGGCGGAGGACATGGTCGGGCAGAAGAGCCGGCTGGAGTCGGAGATCGCGGCGCTCAAATCGCCCAAGCGCCTTGAGTCGGTCGCACGGGATAGTTTCGGGATGCGGCTGCCCAAGGGGGAAGAGATAGTGATCATAGAACCGTGAAGGAAAAGGGATGCCGAGGTTCAGAACAGGTGGGGATGAGAGCAGAAGGCGACTGACCGCGCGTTTGTTCGCGATCGGCGGCTTTCTGGCGGTCTGCTTCGGACTGCTCATAAGCCGCGCCGTGTTCTTTCACTTGAAGGACAACACGCAGATCGAGCGCGTTGCGATGCGCCAGTACAGGACCGCGGTACGCAAGAGCACCGAGCGCGGGAAGATCCTCGACGCGGCGGGGCGCGAACTTGCGATCAACATACCGGCGGAATCGGTCTTTGCCGATCCGAGGTTCGTGAAGGACGCTTCGAAGACATCTGCGACGGTTGCTTCGATATTGAAGCTCGATCAGGGAAAACTTGCGGAGTCGCTTGCCGCGAACCGAAAGTTCGTCTGGATCAAGCGCCGCGTTGCGCAGGAGGAGGCGCAGCAGATCGCGCAGGCGGCCCTGCCGGGAATTTTTCTGATGACGGAAAATACGCGTTCCTATCCCAACGGTACGCTTGCCGCGTCCATCATAGGGACAGTCGGCGTCGACGCGGAGGGGCTGGCCGGGATCGAGTTCGAGCTCAACGACGCGCTGCTCGTGAGCAACGAGAGGAGCTCTTACAAGCGGGACGCGCACGGTCATCTATATCTTTCGCCGTCAGCAGCCGATGAAAAAGAGAAACCGTCTCAGGTCGAGCTGACCATAGACAAGACGATACAGTACGTGGCGGAAAGGGAACTGTCGCAGGCGGTGGCAGGCGCCCGCGCGAAGAGCGGGACGGCCATAGTGCTGGACGTAAGGAGCGGCGACGTACTGGCGATGGCGACGTCGCCGACCTTCGATCCCAACAGGTTCGGAAAACACGAGCAGGAGGAGTGGAAGAACAGGGTGATAACGGACGCATATGAGCCCGGTTCGACTTTCAAGGCGGTCGTCATAGCCAGCGCGCTGGACCATGGCCTTGTTGGACCGGAGCAGGTCTTCGACTGCGGTATGGGAAAGCTCGCGGTCGGCAAGGATGTCGTGCGCGACGCGCATCCTCACGGACGTCTTTCGGTAGCGGACATCGTCAAGGTGTCGAGCAACATCGGCGCCGCTCGCATCGAAGCGAAGATGGGCAAGGAGAAGGCGTATCAGGCGCTCAAGGCCTTCGGATTCGGCGAACTTTCGGGGATAGACCTGCCCGGCGAATCGGCCGGGATCCTTTCTTCGCCCAAGACATGGTCGGAGGTGCAGTTCGTGACGATCGCTTTTGGACAGGGCATCAGCGCGACCCCGCTTCAAATGGCGATGGCGTTCGGCGCCATAGCCAACGGCGGCGAGATGCTAAAGCCCCATATCATAAAGAGGTTGATCGGGCCCGACGGAGAGGTCGTCTATGAGAGAAAGAAAGAGGTTCGTCGGGCCGTGCTTCGTCCTGAAACGGCGGCACTGATGAGGCGGCTTCTGGGCCGCGTCGTCCAGCAGGGCGGCACAGGGATGCTGGCCGCAAGCCAGGAATACGTCGTCGGCGGAAAAACGGGGACCGCGCAGAAGGCGGCTTCTCACGGAGGTTACGCGGAGGGTAGATATTATTCATCGTTCATCGGTTTTGCGCCTATGAACGATCCCAAGATAGTCGTCTATGTCGGCATAGACGAACCGAAGGGATACTACTACGGCGGACAGGTCGCGGCGCCTGTCTTTAAAAAAGTTACGGAAGAGGCGCTGCATTATTTAAGCGTGCCGGCGGAGAAGGGTCTTGTCGTTGCGGCGGCGCCGATCGACGCGGAAAGTCTGGCGGAGGGGCCCTCGCCGCACGGCGTAACCGGCGAGATACTCAACACTGACGTTACCGGGCAGGCGGAGATCGTGAAGATGAAAGACATTCCCGCGGAGGCGAACGCAGCCCCGGTACTCGAACAGCGCTCCCGACAGGAGATGGCGAAGATAGTATCGGAAGGGAAGGAAATGTGGAGGATCCCCGACTTCAGGGGACTCACCATGAAGGGCGTTCTGGAGACGGCCGGGAACGGAAGAGTGGGGTTCAAGTTCACGGGTTCCGGTATAGCCGTGAAGCAGGACCCGCCCGCCGGCAGCGTCGTTCCGGCAGGGACCGAATGTACGGTCGAATTCAAACCGGTGCTGTGAAAAATGAAGCTGGCTGAACTTATAAAGAACATCAACGCGGTAGCGGTCAAAGGGGACCTTGAAAAGGAGATCTCCGATATCGCCTACCACAGCTCGCGCGTCGGGCCCGGCGTTCTTTTCGTTGCGATCAGAGGGAACGTTTCCGACGGACACGGGTATATAGATGATGCGGTGAAGAGGGGGGCGCGCGCTGTAGTGTGCGAACGGAAGACGGACCTTTCCGTTCCGGTCATCGTCGTGAAGGATTCTCGCGACGCCCTTGCAAGGATGTCGTCGAAATTCTTCGGGGAGCCGTCCGGAAAACTGAAGCTCGTCGGCGTGACCGGAACGAACGGCAAGACGACGATAACGTACCTTCTCGAATCCATATTTCATGAGGCGGGACTTGAAGCCGCCGTGATAGGGACTGTGGAGCATCGCTTCATGGGCCAGAGGATCAGGTCTTCCAACACTACGCCGGAATCCTACGATCTCCAGAAACTACTTCGCGAGATGACAGGGGCGGGCGTCGGCGCGTGCGCCATCGAGGTATCGTCACATGCGCTGACGCTCGAAAGAGTGGTCGGCTGTCACTTCGACGGGGCCATCTTCACGAACCTTTCTCCGGAGCATCTGGATTTCCACGGCGGGATGGAATCCTATTTCGAGAGCAAGGTACGCCTTTTCAGGGAGCGGCTCGCCGAAAGCGCAAAGCAGGGCGTGTTCGCCGCCATCAATGCCGACGACCCATACGGGCAGCGTCTTGCCGAGGACGTTGACCACAATTTATGGAGGTATTCGCTTGATAAGGAGGGGGATGTCACGGCATCGGGCCTTGAGCTCGATGCGTCGGGCATCCGTATGAACGTTGGGACACCGTCGGGAGAGTTCTTGTGCAGGTCCAAACTGATCGGGCGCTTCAATGCGCAGAACATATTAGCGGCAGTTACCGGGGCATTGGGTCTGGGGCTCCCGCTGGATGTGGTCCAGAAAGGGATCGAAAAGATGGGTGTGGTGCCGGGGAGGTTGCAGAAGGTCGAGAACGGCCGCGGCGTCCTTGCGCTGGTCGATTACGCGCACACGCCCGACGCGCTTGAAAAGGTCCTGACCCATGTGAAGGACATCGCGAAGAGTTCCGGCGGCCGCCTCATAGTCGTTTTCGGATGCGGAGGGGACCGCGACAGGGCCAAGCGTCCGCTCATGGGGAACGTCGTATCGGAGCTCGCCGACATCGCGATAGTGACGAGCGACAATCCGCGCACTGAAGACCCCGAGGAGATCATACGCGAGATAGTGACGGGGATGAAGAAGGGCGAGAGAGAGATCATCTCCGACCGCAGATCGGCCATCAGCCGCGCGGTCGAGATCGCAGTCAGAAACGACGTCGTGATAGTGGCGGGTAAGGGCCACGAGGACTATCAGATTGTAGGGAACGAGAGCCGCCATTTTGACGATCGCGAGGTATTGAAGGAATGTTTCGCATGAAACTGACACTTGAAGAGCTGGCCGCGGCTACCGGCGGGAACGTGATCAGCCGCGGCAGAAAGAGCGAGTTCGCCGGTATGGGGATCGACACCCGCACGCTGAAAAGCGGAGATGTTTTTGTTGCGATACCGGGCGCCCATTTTGACGGCCACGATTTTATTGACGACGCGGTAAGCAAGGGCGCGTCCGCCGTAGTGGTTTCTTTATCCGTGCCGGTCCCGAAGGACGTGTGCGTTGTTCAAGTGAAGGATACAGTGAGAGCGCTGG